>DCUZ01000001.1 GCA_002327305.1 Holophagales bacterium UBA2201
CCATTTCCAGCTGGGGCGGGACAATAGCCGAATAATAAATGGCTAGAAAGGCTAGACAGGCAAGAAAAACGAGAAATAAAATGCAGTCCGGGAGCGAGACGGGCGAGACGAGCGAGACGGGCGAGACGGGGAGAAATAGTCCATGATCCGTTGTCCTTGGTCCGTGGTCAGAAGATGGCGAGAAAGGCTAGAAAAGCGAGAAAGGCGAGAAAGGCTAGAAAAGCTGGAAAGGCGAGAAATAGAAACAGTCCGTTGTCATAAAAACATGTCCTTGGTCCTTGGTCAACAACGTGCTTCGTTCTTCGTGCTTCGTTCTGCGTTCGGCGTTCTTCGTTCTTCGTTCCCCCGCCCGCGAAAAGTGGGGACAGGCACGGCGACCGCCGCACATCCCTCCGATCCAGTCCCCGTTTTTCCACCCCCAGGGGCCGTCCTTCGCATAGGGCGGGACGCTACGGAAGTTATTATGTTGTCTTGCATTATGCAATGATGTATAATAATAGGCATGAAATTCATTGATCGCGTTTTGGAGATGGAGAGACTCGACGGGCTGGTGAAAGCCGGACGGCCGGGGCTTGTGGCGGTATGGGGACGGCGCCGCGTCGGCAAGACGCGTCTGCTGCTGGAATGGTGCCGAAAGCACGGCGGGCTCTACGCGGTGGCGGACCTTTCCGCCGACCCTATTCAGCGGCGCTACTTCGCCGAAGCCCTCTCCTCGCGATTCAAAGGGTTTGCGGATGTGGAATATCCCGACTGGCGGACGATCCTGAAGGCGTTGGCCCGCGAGGCGGGCCGCGCCGGATGGAGGGGACCGCTCGTCCTGGATGAGTTCCCCTATTGGGTCGAATCATCTCCTTCCTTGCCCAGCGTGCTTCAGGCGTTCCTGGATCATGAGGGCCGCGAGTCGGGGCTGTTGGTGGTCGTTTCGGGATCGAGTCAGCATATGATGCAAGGGCTCACCCTCCATCCGAATGCAGCCCTGTTCGGCCGGTCTCTGGCGGCCCTGCCCCTTGAACCCATGTCTCCCACAGCCATGGGAGAGGCCCTGGGGATCCACGACGCCTCCTCTTGCGTGCGGGCGTTCTCTGTCTGGGGCGGTGTGCCGCGGTACTGGGAGCTGGCCCAACCCTTCGGAGACGATCTTGATTCGGCCGTTGAGCAACTTGTCTTGGATCCCATGGGGCCGCTTCACTTGGAACCGGATCGGCTATTGGTTGAGGAGCGCCCCCCCGCTCTCGCCGTGAGGCCGCTCCTGGACGCCATCGGGGCGGGGGCGCATCGGGTGTCGGAGATCGCCGGGCGGCTCGGCGTGCCGGCCACCTCCTTGGGCCGGGGGTTGTCCAGGCTGGTGGAATTGGGGCTGGTGGTGCGGGAGCAGCCGTTCGGCGAACCGGGCCGGAACGGGAAGCGGTCCCTGTATCGAATTGCCGACCCCTTCTTCCGCATGTGGTTTCGGGTGGTGGCGCCCCACCGGGGGATGCTCGCCTCGGGTCACCGACAGTCGCGCCTGGCAGTCTGGAGGAGGCTCCGCAACGCCATTTGGGCTGAGACCTGGGAGAACCTGTGCCGGCAGGCCGTGGTGGGGCTCGGCGAGGGCAAAGGGCCTCTGAGCGGGGTCGGGGGTTGGGTCCCCGCCGGCCGGTTCTGGCGTGGATCGGGACCCGAATGGGACGTTGTTTCGCGGTCTTTGGACGGCTCCAGCCTGTTGCTCGGCGAGGTCAAATGGCGCGAGGGGCCGGTTGCATCAGTGACCTTGCAGCAATTAGCGAAGGAACTTTCCGCCAAAGGCGCCCCGCCTGGGGAGGAGTTTGCGAAGGTTAAGCGTATCATCCGCGCCGTGTTCGTTCCGGAGGTCGCCGGGACCGCCAATACCATAGCCGACCATGTTCGCATCGTGACGGGGCGGGAGGTGGTTCAGGCGCTTGGGGGTCAATAAATAATTGTCCTTGGTCCGTGGGCAGAAGATGGCGGGAAAGGCGAGAAAAGCTAGAAAGGCGAGAAATAAAATGCAGTCTGGGAGCGAGACGGGGAAGCGGGCGAGACGGGCGAGACGGGCGAGACGGGGAGAAATAGTCCATGATCCGTTGTCCTTGGTCCGTGGTCAGAAGCGGGCGAGAAAGGCTAGAAAAGCTAGAAAGGCGAGAAAGGGGACAGACAATTGCGAGAAAGGCTAGAAAGGCTGGAAAGGCGAGAAATAGAAACCTGGCCTTGGTCCTTGGTCAACAACGTGCTTCGTTCTGCGTTCGGCGTTCTTCGTTCACCCGCCCACGAAAAGCGGGTGCAGGCACGGCGCCCGTTGCACCGCCCTCCGATCCAGTCCCCGTTTTTCGCCGTCCGCAGCACGTTCGGAGCAAAGGCCTTGGGCACAACATGCTGTGCCCCTACGGATGCATGCCGACCTGCTTGACATTCCGATTGTTATCGTCTATTATGCAATTGTAATGCACATTGGACGAACGAGGACAGATTGAAGTATATCGAACGAACCATCAGCGGGCATCTGGCCAAGGCATCGGGACAATTTCCCGTGGTGCTGGTCACCGGTGCGCGCCAGGTGGGCAAAACGACGGTGCTCCAGAGGATGCGTGAGGCGGGACGCACCTATCTGACGCTCGACGACCCCCGGTTGTTGACCCTGGCCAAGGGTGACCCGGCCCTCTTTTTACAGCGGTTTCGACCGCCGGTCCTCATTGATGAAATCCAGTATGCTCCCGAACTTCTCCCCTATATCAAGATGGAGGCGGATGCCGTGCGGCGGCCGGGCCTGTTCTGGATCACCGGCTCCCAGCAGTTTCACCTGATGAAGGGGGTGTCGGAATCCATGGCCGGCCGTGTCGCCGTGCTGCGGTTGCTGGGGTTGTCGTGGCGTGAACGGATCGGCCGCGCCGACGCCGGACCGTTCCTCCCCGACCCGGCCCAGGTGGCGGAGCGGGCCGCGGACGGGGGCAAACTGCCCCTCGGGAAACTCTACCGACTGATCTGGCGGGGCTCATTCCCGGCGATCGCCTCCAATCCGGGCGCCGACAGGGACCTGTTTTACGGCTCCTACCTCCAGACCTATCTTCAGCGGGATGTGCGCGACCTCGCCAAGGTGGGTGACGAACAGGCCTTCCTCCGTTTCCTCAAAGCTTCTGCGGCTCGGTCCGGCCAGATGCTCAACCTCGCCGATCTGGCGCGGGATGCCGATGTGGCCCCCAATACCGCCAAAACCTGGCTCTCCATCCTGGAGGCGTCAGGGCTGGTCTGGCTGCTTCCCCCGTGGCATAGCAACCTCACTAAACGCCTGGTGAAGACGCCCAAGCTCTATTTTCTCGACACCGGGCTCTGCGCCTATCTGACCGAGTGGTCAACCCCGGAAACACTGGAAGCCGGCGCCATGTCCGGCCCGATCCTGGAAACCTGGATCGTGGCCGAACTGCTGAAGAGTTACCTGCACCATGGCCTGGTCCCGCCGTTTTATTACTATCGGGACAAGGACAAGAAAGAGATCGACCTGTTGATGGTTCGCGACAACACGATCTACCCGCTGGAATGCAAGAAGACCGCTTCGCCGGGGAAGTCGGACGCACGCCGCCTTGTCTCTTTGGAGAACCTGGGCGCACCCGTTGGGCCCGGCGGCATCGTGTGCCTTGCGGCCGATATAATTCCCCTCGCGAAGGGGATCTTTTCCATTCCCGTGTCGGCGCTGTAATATCAACAATAGTCCTTGGTCCGTGGTCGGAAGATGGCGAGAAAGGCGAGAAAGGCGAGAAATAGAAACAGGTCCTTGGTCCGTGGTCAACAACCGTTCTGCGTTCGGACGGGTTGTTGCTTTTCACGGGAGGGGCGTTGCGCGGAGGCGGCGATTTCAGTATAATGACCGGAAGTCAATACAATAATTGAAGGAGGCAGTCATGAAAATCGCGATCAACGGGTTCGGACGCATCGGACGGGGATTCCTGAGGGCCGCGCTGAAGCGCAACTCCCCCCTGGAGGTCGTGGCCATCAACGACATCACCGATGCCAAAACCTTGGCTTTTCTCATGAAATACGACTCGGTGCACGGCACCTTCCCCGGCACCGTCACCCACGACGACGCCTCCATGACCGTGGACGGGAAGAAGATCCGCATCTTCGCCCAGACCGACCCCGCCCTGATCCCCTGGCAGGACACCGGCGCCGAGGTGATCCTGGAGTCCACCGGCCGGTTCGCCAAGGCCGACGAGGCGAAGAAACACCTCCGCGGATCGGTCCGCAACGTGGTCGTCTCCACCGGCGTCAAGGGGGCCGACCTGATGGTGGTGATGGGGGTCAACGGCCACCTGGTGGACAAGAAGAAGCACATCGTCCTCTCCAACGCCTCCTGCACCACCAACTGCGCCGCCGCGATGATGCAGTCCATCATGAGCCGCTGGACCGTGGTGGAGGGCTATCTCCTCACCATCCACTCCTACACCAACGACCAGCGCATCCTGGACCTNNATCCTCGACCTGCCGCACAAGGACCTGCGCCGTTCGCGCGCCGCGGCGATGTCGATCATCCCCACCTCCACCGGCGCCGCCAAGAACCTCTCGGAGATCTGGCCGGAACTGAAGGGGAAGATGAACGGCGTCTCCCTGCGCGTCCCCACCCCCAACGTCTCCATCACCAACCTGGTGCTGACACTGAAGGAGAGCCCCTCGAAGGAGGAGGTCAACAAGGCCTTCGCCGCAGACGCCGCCGGCAAAGCGAAGGGGATCCTGGGCTACACGGAGGAGGAGATCGTCTCCTCCGACATGAACGGCCGCACCGAGAGCGCCATCGTGGACGCCTCCATCACCGACCGCGTGGGCGAGCACACCATCTCCGTCTTCGGCTGGTACGACAACGAGACCGGCTACAACAACCGCCTCATTGACGTCATCGAGGCCCTGCAATGACCCTGCGCACCCTCGGGGACCTGAACCTGGCCGGCCGCCGGGTCTTCGTCCGGGTGGATTTCAATCTTCCGATCAAGGATGGCAGGATCCTGGACGACAGCCGCATCAAGGCGGCCCTGCCGACCCTCAATTATGTTCTCGAGAAGGGGGGCCGGCCCGTGCTGGCCTCCCACCTGGGTCGCCCCAAGGGGCCCGACCCCAGCCAGTCCCTCAAGCCCGTGGCCGACCGCTTGCGCGAGTTGTCCGGGCGGACGGTCATTTTCTCGGACCACCCCTGCGGCCCCGAGGCCGAGGCGATGTCGAAGGCCTTGAAGCCCGGCGAGATCCTTCTCCTCGAGAACACCCGCTTCGAGAAGGGGGAGAAGGACAATGCGCCGGAGACCGCTCAGAAGTTCCGCGCCCTGGCCGATGTGTACGTCAACGACGCCTTCGGCACCGCCCACCGGGCCGACGCCTCCACCCACGCCCTGGCCCTCCTCTTCGACGAGCGGGCCGCCGGCCTCCTGATGGAGCGCGAGGTGGCGGCCCTCTCCGCCGCCGTCACCGACCCTGCGCATCCCTTCGTCGCCGTCCTCGGCGGCGCCAAGATCAGCGGAAAATTGGAAGTGGTGCAGGCCCTCCTGGCCAAGGCCGACGTCCTCCTCATCGGCGGCGGGATGGCCAACACCTTCCTCAAGGCCCAGGGACTGGAGATCGGCAAGTCGCTGATGGAACCCGACCTGTTGGAGACCGCCCGCGGGCTCCTGGACCAGGTCAAGGCCGCCGGCCGAAGGCGACTCCTGCTCCCCGTGGATGCCCTCGTCACCGACCAGTTGCCCTCTGAAACGTCCACTACAGTTCTGGTGAACGCCGTCCCGGCCGACCGCCTTATCGCCGACATCGGCCCCGCCACCGTCAAGGCCTATGCCGCCGAGATCGCCAAGGCCAAGACCCTCTTCTGGAACGGCCCCATGGGCGTCTTCGAGCAGAAGGCCTTCGCCGCCGGCACCTTCGGCATCGCCCAGGCGGTGGCCGACTGCCCGGGCTTCACCATCGTGGGGGGCGGCGAGAGCGTCGCCGCCGTCGAGCAGTCGGGGATGGCCCCGAAGGTGAAGCACATTTCAACCGGCGGCGGGGCGTCGCTGGAATTCGTCGCCGGCAAGAGTCTGCCGGCACTGGAGGTGTTGCAGGCATGAAACTCCCCCTGATCGCCGCGAACTGGAAGATGCACAAAAACCGGAAGGAGGCCCGTGAGTTCTGCCGGGCCGTCATCGAGGGGCTTCCCTCCCGAGATCTCCAGCACATCCTCCTGGCCCCCCCCTTCACCTGCCTGGAGACGGTGGTGGAGGCCGTGGCGGCCACCCCCATCCTGGTGGCTTCCCAAAACTGCCACGGGGAGACCCACGGGGCCTTCACGGGGGAGGTTTCCGCCCCCATGCTGGCCGATTTGAAGGTGGAATGGGCCCTCCTGGGTCACTCCGAGCGCCGCCATGTCTTCGGCGAATCGGACGAATTGGTGGCCAAACGGCTGGAAGGGGCCTTGAAACAGGGGTTGAAGGTCATTTTGTGCGTGGGGGAACGGCTGGAGGAGCGGGAGGCCGGGCAAACCGAGGCCGTGGTGGCCCGGCAACTGCAACCCCTTGAAAATTTACGCGATCTGTGGCAGAATATCGTCCTTGCGTACGAGCCCGTATGGGCCATCG
>DCUZ01000051.1 GCA_002327305.1 Holophagales bacterium UBA2201
GACGGCTCAAACGCGCCGCCACCAGCACCCCAAGAAACAAGGCAGAAGGATGAAGGATGAAGGAAGAAGTATGAAAGAGGACAAAATGCAAAAGGGCTATTCTTTCATTTTTCGCAGCTTTTTCCTTGGAGGGGTGGGCTTCTGCATTCTTACTTCATAATTCTTCCTTAGCTTTTGCTGTGGGGGCAAGGCCGCGGGGTGGACCGTGCGGCCTGCCTCAAATCAATGGATCGAGCCGGACGGATTGTCATGGAGTATAATCGCTCTATCTATGATGAGTTCAGCCCGCTCGCTCTTTGTCCTCCTCTCCGGCCGGGGTTCCAACTTCATCGCCCTTCTAATGGGCTTCCCGGCTGAACGCCGGGCGGGAGAGGGCTTCCCCTCTCCCGCCAAACGGAGTGAATCCGTTTGGTCCCACCCTCACCCCAAGCCGGGGCTTATCCGCCCCCGGCTTGAGGATGGCCCCGGGCGTCCAAAGCCATGATAGAAAACCGTTCGCTGTTTATTTTGCTCTCCGGCCGGGGTTCCAACTTCATCGCCATCCATGAGGCGATCCGGCGGGGGGGCCTGAAGGCCTCCATCGCGGGGGTCCTCTCCAATCTCCCCGACGCGCCGGGGCTCCTGAAGGCCCGGGAGTTCGGCTATCCCGTCCACGCCATTCCCCACAAAGGGAAGGAGAGACGGGCGCACGAGCTCGCCGTCGAAGCGGTCATTGACGCCGCGGCCCCGCGCTTGATCGTCCTGGCCGGCTACATGCGCATCCTGGGGCCCGAATTCATCCGGAAATACCGCCACCGCATCCTCAACATCCATCCCGCCCTCCTGCCCTCCTTCCCCGGCGTCCACGCCCAGAAGCAGGCCTTCGACTACGGTGTGAAGATGACGGGGTGCACGGTCCACTTCGTGGACGAGGGGGTGGACACCGGCCCCGTCATCCTGCAGAAGGCGGTGCCGGTGTACGACGCCGACACCCTCGAAGACCTGGAGGCGCGCATCCTGGAACAGGAGCACCGCGCCTACGTCGAGGCGATCGGGATCCTTCTGGATTCGGAGTGGGCGATCACGGGGCGGCGGTTCGCCGGGGTGGGAATTGCAAAATGAATACTGCAATATGCAAGATTGAAAACCGGGATCAGATCTGTGACGCTCCTCCTTCTGCAATTTGCATTTTCCAATTTGAAATGGTCGGATCCGATCAATCCCCGAAGGGGATCCTCTCCGCATGAAGAGGGTCCGGGCCGTGTTCCGCGGGCGCGTGCAGGGGGTCTTTTTCCGGGCCCACACGAAGGCGTTCGCCGACGAGGCCGGGGTGGCGGGGTGGGTGCGCAACCGCCCCGACGGCAGCGTGGAGGCGCTCTTCGAGGGGGAGGAGCGGAGCGTGGACGGCGTGATCCACCGCTGCCGCGTCAACCAACCCCACGCCTTCGTGGAGGAGGTGGAACTCACCCTGGAGACCGCGAGGGCGGACCTGAAGGGGTTCGAGGTCCGGCGGTAGAACGCCGCCTTACCGGATCTTTCCGGCCGCCTCGACTAACCCCTCCACCGTCTTGGTTTCCAGTTTCCAGTAATTCGACCGGTCCGCCACGGCGGCCCACACGGCCTGCGGGTCCCCCGCGTCGGCGGCGAACACGGCCTGCGCGGTCCCTTTCTCCGTCGTGACGACGACCGTTAGGATCTCCTCCCCGAGCGCCGGGGTCTTGTAATTTTCCATCCACTGGAGGGCGGCGAGGCGGTCGAGGAGGTCGTAGACGGGGGAGGCGTCGGTCAGGGCCTTGCCATCCACCTTCCATCCGTCGTCGGACCGCTCCGCCGCCACCGTCCGCTCCGCGGTCCGGGCCTCCACCCGGTCCACCTCCCAGCGGTGGAAGGCGAGGAGTTTGGGGTTGGGGATGGTGAGCATGCCGCGCTCCAGGTTGGGCCAGAGCGCCGCCGAGACCAGGAAGACCTGCCCGCCCCGCTTGAGGTGGAACTCGTCCGGCCCCAGGTCGGGCGTCCGTCCCACGGCGGCCTCCAGGACCGGCTTTTTGTCCCGGTCGTAAAAAGCCACGATGGCGGTGGGCGGGTCGAGGCCGAGCGCTTTCAGGCCGCGGTCTTCGGCGTCGTCAATGAACGCCTTGGCCCGCAGTCCCGAGAAGGAGTAGAGGAGCTTGTCCACCCCCTCCGGATCGGCGCTGTCGGTGAAGGGGACATCCAGCATCCACCCGGCGTCCCCCTTCCAGAGGGAGGCGGTCTTGCCTGAGGAGGGGTAGGTGAGTTCCATCCGGGCCACGGCGGCGGTGTCGGCCGCGAAGATGGCCTTGTCCCGCAACTCGTCCACGCTTTTGCGCAGGGCCGCGCGGAGGTTGTCGCCGACGAAGTAGGCCTCCCCCTTTTCCACCCATCGCGCGGCCATCCGGCCCGATCCGGGGATTTCGGCCCCCAGGACCAGCGTGGCGCGCCCCGAGGCGGTCTCCATCTTCAGGACCGCCGCGGGGGGCTCCAGGTCCAGCCCCTTGAGGTCGGCCCCCGGGTCGAGGGTCTTCTCCTTGCGCAGGGTGACGAGGGTGCTGAGGAGGCCGGACACGGCCAGGTCGTCCGCCGGGTAATCGAGGGGGGCCACCAGGCGCCACTTCCCCTCCTCCTTCCGGAGGGTCCAGCGCAGGTCGCCGTCGGCCAGGTCGAGTCCCGTGAAGTCGCCGTCGGCGAAGGGAAAGACCTGGTTCGACGCCTCGCGCCGCTCGTCGGTGGTGGGGAGGTGCCGTTCATACAACGCGATGAAAAGGACCAGACCGGCGGCGAAGGCCAGGAGGAGAAGGGTTTTCCACCGCATCCTACTTCCTCCTCATCCGCCAGACGAAGATCCCCGAGGCCACGGCCAGGGCGGGCATCAGCAGGAGGACCACGACGAGGGCGTTGCGCATCTGCCCGGCGTTGAGGGTCAGCGCCACCCGTTCCACGGGCTTGGGGGGGACCTCGATGAGGGCGGTGCGCTGGGCCAGGTAGTGGACCGCCTGGGAGAAGAACTGCTCGTTCCCCAGGTTGGGGACGTGGGCGTTGGCGGCAAAGGAGCCGTTCCCCACCAGGAACACCTTCCCCTTCCCCTCGGAGACGGCCGCCAGGGGGATGGGGCCCCTCTTGTCCGAGGGGTCCTTCGCCACCTGCCGTTTCTGGAAGAGGGCCTTGAGGTCGGTCTCCCCCCATCCGTCGGGGCTGGTCTCCATCAGCACCTGCACCTTCACCCCCTCGGGGGCCGGGACGGTGGTGACGCTGCGGGCGATGGGGAGGAGGACCGGCAACCGCCGGAGGTTGTCGGTGACGGGGTGGGAGCGGTAGGAATCCACGTAGACCACCTCCGGACCGAAGAAGGGGAGGGTCTTCCCCTCGTCAATGACCAGATCGTCCCCCACGGCCAGGCCGGCCTCGTGGAGCAATGTCCCCAGACCGGTGGGGGCCACGGCGAATTTGGCCATGTCGAACTGCGGGTCGAGCCCCAGGAGGACCGATCCGCCTTCGTCGAGGTAGCGCTGAAGCACCTCCACCTCCTGCGGGAGGAAGGCCGCCCGGGGCCCCATGGCGACGAGGAGGGCATAGTCCTCCGGCGGCTCCGTCCGGCCCAACAGGGTCATCTCCTCCACGGCGTAATTGTCCTTCTTCAACTGCTCCGCCACGGCGGTGAGCCCCTCGGGGCCGGGGTCGGTGATGGAACGCTCGCCGTGGCCGGTGAGGAAGCCCACGCGGGCCTGCCGCTCTTCGCTCACATTGAGGATGGCGCTGGTGATGGCCTCCTCCCCCTTGAACGCCTTGACGGCAGGGGGCTGGCCGAACTGCATGGCGGAATAATCGTACTCGGCCATGTCGGCGGCGTAGATGAACTTCTTCTTGTCTCCGCAGGCGACGACGAGGGAATTGTTCTGGGTGATCCCCAGTTCCTCCACCAGTTGGCGCGCCTGGAGGAGGTTCTTTTCCGGGTCGAGGCGGACCACCCGGATCCGCGGCGAGGCGGCCTCGTAGCGCTTGAGCAGTTCGCCCACGTTGTCGGCCAGGGGCTCCCGGTCGTCGAAGAGGACATAGACGGCCACCTCCCGGTCCAGCCCCCTGAGGACGCTGACGCTCTTGTCGGAGAGGGAGTAGACCCTGGAGCGCGTCACGTCCCACCGGCCGTAGTGGCGTTGGGCGAGCCAGTTGGCGGCGCCGACGATGGCGCAGGCCGCGAGGAGGGCGATGCCGAGGTTGACGCCGGCGAAATACTTTTTCATGGCTTACCTCCACTGCCGCAGGCGCAGGACCTGGGCGGCCGCGAAGAGGAACAGGGCGGTCAGCGAGACGGAATAGACGACGGGGCGAGTGTCCAGGATCCCCTTGCCGAAGGTGTCCATCTGCTCCCACAGCGTGGCATATTCGAAAAAGGCCTTGGCCCCCGGGGCGCCCACGATCTGGTAGAGGAACCCCAGGGTGAACAGCGCCATCAGGAGGGCGAAGGCCCAGACGAAGGCGATGATCTGGTTCTTGGAGAAGGCCGAGGCCAACAGCCCCGCCGAGAGGAAGAGCCCCCCGTGGAGGAGGATGCCCAGGTAGCCCGTCAGGATGGGCCAGGGGTCCACGGCGGAGTAGGCGGCCACGATGAAGACGTAGACGACGGTGAAGAGCCAGAGAAAAGCGTAAAAGGAGAGGGAGGCGAAGTACTTGCCCAGGACCACCTGCCCCTCGGTGACCGGCGCGGTCATGAGCGACTCGATGGTCCCCGACCGCTTCTCCTCGGACAGCAGCCGCATGGTGATGGCGGGGGCGATGAAGAGCATGTACATCCAGTAGTAGAGGGTCCCGCCGAAAAAGGCCTTCAACACGGCGCCGTGGGGGGCCTGCGGGGTGTTGAGCACCTGCAGGATGAGATAGAAGATCCCCCCGTTGAGGACCAGGAAGGCGGCCAGGATGACATAGGCGAGGGGGGAATAGAAGTAGGAGAGGAGTTCGCGATTGAATACGGCCCAGAACGGTCTCATGCCACGGCCTCCTTCGTCGTTTCGTCCTCGGTGGTGAGGCGGAGGAAGATGTCCTCCATGCTGAGGGTGTCCTCCCGCAGTTCCAGCAGGGTCAGCCCCTCCCGGACGCAGAGGGTGAAGAGGGGCTCGCGCAGGTCGCGCTCCTTCTCCGCCTCAAGGCGGAGCGACACCTCGCTCTCGGTGCGGCGCGTCTCGGCCGCTTGCAGCATGCCGGGGACGCCGGCGAAGGTCTCCGCCACCGCCTTGGGGCCGGCCTTGAGGGTGACCAGGTAGGTGTTGCGCCCCTTGAGGGCCGCGCGGAGGTTGGCGGGGGAGTCCTGCGCCAGGATGCGGCCGTGGTCGATGACCAGGACGCGGTCGGAGACGGCCTCGGCCTCGGGGAGGATGTGGGTGGAGAGGAGGACGGTGCGCTCCCTCCCCAGCCCCCTGATCAGTTCACGGATCTTGACGATCTGCGCCGGATCCATCCCGATGGTGGGCTCGTCGAGGATGATCACCTTCGGCCGGTGGACCAGGGCCCCGGCGAGGGCGACGCGCTGGCGGTAGCCCTTCGACAGCGACCCGATGACCGTCTCGGCCACGTCGCCGATGAAGCACTCCTCCAGGACCTGAGGGACCGCCTTGCGCAATTCGGCCCTCCCGCCGCCGGCCAGCATGGCGCGGAAGCGCAGGTACTCGGCCACCCGCATCTCGGGGTAGAGGGCGGCGTTCTCCGGCATGTAGCCGATGAGGCGCTTGGCCTTGAGGGGGTCGCGGTGCATGGGGACCCCGCCGATCAGCACCTCGCCGGAGGTGGGGGGAAGGAAGCCCGTCATCATCCTCAGGGTGGTGGATTTTCCGGCGCCGTTGGGTCCGAGGAACCCCACCACCTCCCCCTCCTTGACGAAGAAGGAGACGGCGTCCACGGCCGGCTTGTCCACATAGACCTTGGTCAGTGCCCGAACATCGATCATAAAACCTCCCGTGCGGCTCCTGTGTTATGGTATGGGTGTGAAACGGTTCGTTACGGTAGCAGACTATTATATACGAACATTGGGGGGGAGAGCGTTGCGCCTTCCGGTGGGGGGGTGGGGGAGCTGTCCCAACCGCGGGCCCTCCCGGGAGGGGGGATGCCTCTACTGCGACGCGCGGGGGTCGGGGACGGACATCCTGCAGATGGATCTTCCCATCGAAGCCCAAATCGCCGGCTATGTCCGGACGGGGAAGAGATATGTGCTTTACTTTCAGCCGTATACGGCGACCCATGGAGATTGGGCTCCGGTGGCCGGGGCCGTGGAGGCGGGGTTGGGCCACCCGCAGATCGTCGGGCTGGCCATCGGCACCCGCCCCGATTGCCTGGACCCGCGGGCCTGGGACTGGCTGGAGGGGCTGCACAGGCGGACCCATTTGGAATTGGAAATGGGCCTGCAGACGGCCTCCGACGCCACCCTCGCGTTCCTCAACCGGGGGCATACGGCCGCCGACTTCGCCGCCGCGGCCCGGCGCGCCGGGGCTTTGGGCCTGAGGGTGGTGGCCCATGTCATCCTGGGCCTTCCGGGGGAGGGGGAGGCGGAGGGCCGGGCCACGGCCGCGTTCCTGAACGGACTTCCCATCCACGGCGTCAAGGTCCACCCCCTGCACATCATGAAGAGCAGTCCGATGGCGGCGCTCTACGGGATCGGGCGGATGGCGGAAGGCGGTGAGCGGTTCTCCGCCCCCGGCGCCCCGGACCTGGCAGT
Source organism: Holophagales bacterium UBA2201 (assembly GCA_002327305.1). GTDB lineage: Bacteria > Acidobacteriota > Thermoanaerobaculia > UBA2201 > UBA2201 > UBA2201. The sequence goes on from DCUZ01000051.1 coordinate 6,698, forward strand.
CCTGACGCGGGAGCGCTACATCTCGCTCCTTTCCGCCTTCCTGGAAGACCTGCGAGAGGATATCGTTCTCTACCGCCTCACCGGCTCGCGGAGGAGCACTGATTTCTTGGGGCCGCGGTGGCTGAGGGAAAAGACAAAGAACTTGAATCGAATCCGCGCAGCATTGAAGGAAAAGGGGATTGAATTGTAGCAGCCCGGTATGGGGATCTCAGAATGGAATTGATATTCTTGACAGAAGCGGGGTGGAGGAATATAATTTTTCCAGTTCGTTCATTCAACACATGATACGGCGAGCATATTTCAGACGGAGTTTCGTTAAAAGGAGCTTCGAGATGCAGACAAAAATTTCGATCACTAAGACTGCGACCCTTTTTTTCTGTTTAATGGCTCTGCCTATCTGCTCGCTCTTAGCCGGAACGAACACCTGGACCACGGGGGGGCCATATGGTGGACATGTGACTTGCTTGGCAATTGACCCTTCATCCTCTGGGACAATGTACGCTGGCACCTATGGTAGTGGCGTCTATAAAACTATTAATAGTGGTGTCTCTTGGATTTCCATGAACACGGGTCTTGAAAACCCATACGTCCGTGCTCTTGTAATTGATCCTTCACATCCTTCTACCGTTTATGCAGGGGCATGGAGCGGCATAGTCGGCGGCATCTTTAAAAGCATCGATGGTGGACAAAACTGGGTTTCCGCGTGTGGAGGCCTTACGAACCCTTCCATACTCACCCTCGATATTGATCCTCTTTCACCTTCAACGTTATTCGCGGGGACAATAAAGGGCATTATCAAATCAATTAATGGAAGCGAAACATGGGAATATGTGTTCGGAGGGCAATGGGACCGTTATGTCCGCGCTCTTGCCATTGACCCTTCCTCCCCTTCTACTGTCTATGCCGGGACAGTGATAGATGGCGTTGTCAAGACAATCGATGGGGGAGGTACATGGATAGACGTGAATGATGGATTGTACCTTCATGATGTATTCTCGCTGGCAGTAGACCCATCAGTTCCTTCAATCGTTTACGCAGGGGGATATGGGGGCATATTTAAAACCGCAAATGGGGGAGGGAGCTGGAGTAAAACAAATTCAGCATTAGAAAGCCTTTACACCAAATCTTTAGCGATTGATACTTCAATTCCTTCGACGGTGTACGCCGGCACCAGGTGTGGCATATTCAAAACATCTAACGGAGGAGAATCCTGGGTTGATGCAAATCTAGGACTGCCTGACATGGAAATCAATGCCTTGGTAATCAATCCATCTGCTCCTCTGTCAATATTTGTCGGATTCAATGGTGGAGGAATCTACAAAACATCAAATGGAGGCAGCTCATGGAACGCTTCGAACACGGGAATAACAAACCTCCATGCAAGAGCGATCGCTATTGATCCTTCAAATCCATCCAATCTATTTGTTGGCACCGCGGGTGGCGGCATATTTAAAAGCATCGACTGCGGCGTTAACTGGAGAGCGGTGAATGTCGGGATGTTACATTATGGCAACTATATATATGCCATAGCAATCGATCCAAGCAATCCGTCAACTATATATGCAGGAACAGGCGAGGGCACCATATTCAAGTCAATCGATCATGGCGAAAATTGGAGTATTGCCGGGATGGCGCACAGGTTCAGCACCATTTGGGCGCTCGCAATCGATCCTGTAAACCCTTCGATTGTTTATGCAGGTATTCGCGGAAGCAATATAAACGGGATCTACAAGACTGTTAATGGGGGTGAACAATGGGTTGCCATGAATCAGGGATTAGCTGACAGCGGAGCACTAGCCATTGCAATAGATCCTTCCGATCCGTTAACTCTGTACGTTGGCACCATGAGGGGCTTTTTCAAATCTATAGACGGAGGGCACGTTTGGGTGGGTGCTGGACTTGAAGAATATAGCGTTTATGCTCTTGGGTTGGCCAATTCATTACCTCCAATGATTTATGCAGGCGTATTTAACAATACAACTTGGACTGCCGATGGCGTATACAAGACAATCGATGGTGGCGCGACCTGGATCCCAGCAAGCCAGGGTTTGATAAACCTAGGGATTTGGGGATTTGCCTTTACTCCTTTTGCTGATTCGATTGCTTACGCAGCCACAGAGGGTGGTTTGTTCAAAACTATTGATCATGGTGAAACTTGGAGCCTTCATGGCCTTGCGGACACAATTGTTTACTCGCTTGCCATCGATCCTGGAGCTCCCCTGACAATACATTCAGGTACGATACTCGGCGTATGGTCCCTTAGTAATTCAAACCACAACCGCCCTGTGAGCCCGCCATAAATTGAGGCATCTTCTGGCGGTAAGCGGTCGGCGGATAGCGGTTGGCGGGAATGATACAATGATGCCAATGAACTGGTTCATCACGGGGGCCTCCTCCGGCATCGGCCGGGCGCTGGCCCTGGAATTGGCCATGCAGGGGTGTTCCATCGCCCTCTTCGCCCGGAGCGCGGACAAGCTGGAGGCGCTGGCTAAGGAGGTGGAGGCCGCCGGAGGAAAGGCGCTGGCCCTTCCCGGCGATGTCCGGGACGCCGAGGCCGTGGTGGCGGCGGTCCAGAAGGCCGAAGCCGTCCTCGGCCCGCTCGAGAGGGCGGCGGCGGTGGCGGGGCTGGCCACCATCTCCCCCTTCCTCGAACAGACGGCCGAGCAGGCGCGGGAGATGATCGAAACCAACATCCTCGGGGCCGTCCATCTGGCCCACGCCGTCCTTCCCCTGATGGTCGCGCGCCGGCGGGGACGGTTGTGCGTCGTCGCCTCCATCCTCGGGCGGATGGGGGTGGCCAACATGAGCGTCTACGCGGGGTCCAAGTTCGCCCTCCTGGGGTTCGCCCAGGGATTGCGGGGCGAACTGCGGGGGACGGGCGTGGGCCTCACCGTGGTCTGCCCGGCCACGGTGGAAACGCCGTTTTTGGACAAGGCGGGGCGCACCCATCTGCCCCGTCAGGACCGCTTTCTCCCGCGCCTGACCCCCGAGCGGGTGGCCCGGGCCATTGTCAAGGCCGTCGAAAACAGGAAACGGATGGTCACCCTGCCGTGGATGGCCCGCCTCTCCATGCGGCTCCACGAGCTCTTCCCCGCCACCTTCGAGCGGGTGTTCTACTGGTTTTGAGCATCGTCATCCGCCCTGCCCGCAGGGGAGGGTTGCCTTCTTTTCGTCCCCGCGTGCATGCCCTCCCGGGGCGGGAGGATGACCCTGGGGCAGGGAATGAGACGCATGGGAGGATCATCCGAGGGTACGAGACGAGGGGAATCCTCCCCTACATTCGGTTAAATCCCAAGGAGAATTCATGCCCACGCTGAAGGATTATGTCATCGCCACCCGGCCCTGGTCGCTTTCCATGACCTTCATCTCGGTCACGGTGGGGACCCTCGTCGCCTGGCAGGAGGGCCCCGTCGCCTGGGGCTGGTACGCCCTCACCCTGGCCGGGATGTTCCTCTTCCACTCGGCCGTCAACGTCCTCAACGATTATTTCGACACCCGCTACGGCGTGGACCAGGCCGACAGCCCCACCGCCCATTACCGGCCCCATCCCATCTTCGCCGGCCTCATGACGCCGAGGCAACTGTTGCTGGAGGCGCTCCTCCTCTTCGCCGGCACCGTCGCCATCGGCCTGACGCTGGCCTGGGCCCGGTCGTGGTGGGTCCTGTGGATCGGCCTGGGCGGGTTCCTCGCCGGGATCTTCTACACCGCCGGACCGGTCAAATACAAGTACAAGGCCCTGGGCGAACTTTCCGTGGCCCTCATGTGGGGGCCGGGGATGGTGGAGGGGGCCTACGCCGTCCAGAGGAACGCCCTCTCGTGGCGGGCGCTGTGGATCTGCATCCCCTTCGGCGTCCTGGTGGCCCTGGTCATCTTCGCCAACAACTTCCGCGACATGGACTACGACGCCCGGCAGAAGGTGAGGACCCTCGGCATCCTCCTGGGCGCCAGGGCCTCCCTGGCGGTCTACGTGGGATTCATCACCGCGGCCTATCTCGCCATTCTGGCCATGGTGGGGTTACAGGTCCTTTCCCCCTGGGGCCTGCTGGTGTTCCTCTCCCTCCCGAAAGCGGTTTCGCTGGTCCGCACGTTCTTCAGGGCCGTCCCCGACGCGGCCGACGCGATGACCGCCCAGCTCGACACCCTATTCGGCGCTTTGCTGTTGGCGGGCCTTGTCCTTGAGAAGTTCTTTTGATCTCATGACGGCCGGGCGCAGGGGCGACCCGGTGGGTCGCCCTTTACAAATCACGCGAGCCACCGGCTCGCCCCCACAATGCTGACCGGCGCCGTCCTGCTGGCCGTCATCGGATGGGCCTTCACCTTCGGCCTCCCGGCGGGCAACTTCTGGGTCAAGATCGGCTGCACCGTGGCGGTCATCACCGGCTACGCGCTGGCCTGCCGCCGCCCCAGGATCAAGTTCTCCATCCGGGAGGTCCTTCTGGGGGTCGCATCGGCCGCGGTCCTGTACGGGGTGTTCTGGGTCGGCAACGCCCTCTCCCCTTATGTCGTCCCCGAAGCCCACGCGCAGGTCAAGGGCATCTACGGCCTGGGGGAGGGGACGCATCGGGTCTGGATCGCGCTTCTGCTCCTGTTCGTCACGGGACCGGGGGAGGAGATCTTCTGGCGGGGCTTCCTCCAGGAGGCGTGGATGCGGAAGTGGGGCCGTTGGCGGGGATTTTGGGCCGCCACCGCCCTCTACGGCGGGGTTCACCTGTTTTCGATGAATCCGATGCTCATCGGCGCGGCGTGCGTCGCGGGGGCGTTCTGGGGGCTCCAATATCTCTGGCGCCGCAATCTGGCCTCCCTCATCGTTTCCCACGCCCTCTGGAGCGCCGTCATCTTCGCCCTCCTGCCCATACGGTAAGTCGCCGCCGGCTCTCGCCGGACAGGGACCATCTCTTCAAATCCGAAATCCTAAATCCGCCATCACATCCGCTATCCCATATCCGCTATCCCATATCCGCTATCCCATATCCGATATCCCATATCCGATATCTCATATCCGATATCCCACTTCAGATATCATGAAACGGGGAAGTCGTCGGCGTGTCCTATGGGTGGTAGAAGTGGAGGGTGATCTTGTAGGCCAGCCATCCCATGGCCGCGGAGCAGGGGATGGTGAAGATCCAGGCCGTGATGATATGGCCGGCCACGCCCCAACGGACGGCGGAAAACCGCTTGACCGACCCCACTCCGATGATGGCCCCCGTGATGGTGTGGGTGGTGGAGGCGGGGATGCCGGCGGCGGCCGTGCCGAAGAGGGTGAGGGCCGAGGCGGTCTCGGCGCAGAACCCGTCAATGGGGCGCAGTTTGGTGATGCGCACCCCGAGGGTGTGGATCACCTTCCATCCGCCGATGAGGGTCCCCATGGAGATGAAGAGGTGGCAGGTGATGATGACCCAGAACGGAACGTAAAATTCGGGACCCAGCATGCCGGCGGAGAAGAGGAGGATGGCGATGATCCCCATGGTTTTCTGGGCGTCATTGGTGCCGTGTCCCAGGGAGTATGCGGCGGCGGAAAAGAGCTGGAGGACCCGGAACCAGCGGTCCACTTTTGATGGGGGTCGAAGACGGACGATCCAGGTGGAGGCCAGGATCATGAGCGATCCGACGAACAGGCCGAGGAGGGGGGCCACGACGATGAAGACGCTGACCTTGATGATGCCGGTCATGACCAACGCGCTGGTGTCGCCCATCCGGCTGATCGCAGCGCCGATGAGGCCGCCGATGAGGGAATGGGAGATCGAGATGGGAAACCCCAGGTGCGTCATCGCCGCCGACCATAAAATGGCGCCGAGGACGGCGGCGAAGATGAGCGAGGGCGTGACGATGTCGAAGCGGACGATCCCCTTGCCGATGGTGTTGGCCACGTGGACACCGAAAAAGAACGCCGCGACGAAATTGAAAAAAGCCGCCCAGGCCACCGCCAGCTTGGGGGTGAGGACGCGCGTGGAAACGATGGTGGCGATGGAGTTTGCGGCGTCGTTCATCCCGTTGTAGAAATCGAACAGGAGGGCCAGGGCGATGGTGATCAGGACGAAAGTGATCATGCGGCCGCTCAGGTGTTCTTCAGGACGATGCTCTCGATGATGTTGGCCACGTCCTCGGAGGCGTCGATGGCGTCCTCGAAGGTTTCGTAGAGGGATTTCCATTTGATGATGGTGATGGCGTCCTTCTCCTCGTCGAAGAGGCGGGCCATGGCGGTGCGCATGACCGCGTCCCCCTCGTTCTCGCAGGTGTTGATCTCCACGCAATGGTGCATGAGGTTCTTGGACTTGCGGAGGTTCTTCAACTCGCTCATGGCCTGCGTCAGGTGGCCGGTGGCCCGGCAGAGGATGCCGATCTGCTGTTTCAGGTCCTCCGTGGGCTTCTGGATCTTGTAGAGATAGAGCCGCTGGCACCCGGCGTCCACCGCGTCGAGAATGTTGTCCATCCGGGTGATCAGGAGGTGGATGTCTTCGCGGTCGAACGGGGTGACAAAGGTGCTGTTGAGGAGGGCCAGGGTCTGGTGGGTGATCTGGTCGCAGGCGTGCTCGGCCTCCTTGATCTGCCTGGCCCGCTCCTCCAGCCGGTCGAATTGCGTCACCATGGCCTGGCACAGCATCGCCCCCTCGTGGATCTTGGCGGCGGCGTCGTGGAACATGGCGAAAAACCGCTGTTCTTTGGGAAGGAGTTTATTCAGCATGGCGCCTTATTCTACCGCCCGCGGGCCCCTATGTCAAAAGAAACTTCTCCAGGCGGTCCACCACCGCTTCCAGCGTCATCGTCTCCAGCAGGTGGGCCGATTCCCCGATCAGGGCGTCCCGGCGGTTTTCATCCGACGCCAGGGCGCAGAGCAGATCCGCCAGGGCCTGGGTATCGCCCTGGGGAAACTTGGGGAAGGCGAGGTCCCGGAAGGCGGGGATGTCCGAAACCAGGGGCAGACAACCGCACGCGAAGGCCTCCAGCGGCGGGAGGGGAAATCCCTCGAATGCATGCGAGGCCTGGACATGAAGGTGGCACGAACGGTAGAAACTGCCCATCTGGGCCGGGGCGAGATTGTGCAGGAACGCGTCCGTGACCCCCATCTGGGTCTCCTCGGGGGAAAGGGGGGAGGGGGAGGCGTGGTGGACGGCCAGCGGCAGGCGGGTCTTGGCCAGCGCCAGGCCCTTGAGGGCGTCGCGCACTCCCTTTAATTCGACCTCGAACGGCCCCACGACCGAAACGCGATAGGGGGGGAGAAAGGGGAGGGGCCCTTGGGGGGGATGGAAGGTCCGGCGGTCGATGAACTGTCCCAGGACGGTGGTGGCGGCCTTGAAGCGTTTCCGCAGGACCGGTTCCAAGTGGCCGTGAATGAGCAGTTTGGGAATCGGCCGGGCGTAGGCGGCGTCGATCTGCTCGCGGATGGGCTGGTAGGGGGGGAAACTCCCCTCGTAGCCCTGGCAGAAATGGGCCACCCGGGCGAACCGGGCCGAATCGCAGGCGGGGGCGACGGTGGTCCAAAAAGTGGCGATCCCCCAGTCGGCCCCGGGGAGGTGGGAGAAATCGGGATCGTGGATAAACTCCACCCCCTCCATGGCATGCCAGGCCGGACGGGGCGTCCGCCCCGCCACCGTCACGGCATGGCCCCGCCGGGCCAGTTCCGCAGCGTGGTCCAGGACCACCTTGGCGCCCCCGGAGATCTCCGTTCCTTCGAGCAGGTAGACGATTTTCATGTAGAATAATTATAACGTGAAAACACCCAGTCGGCAGCCGGCAGTTGGCCGTTGGCAGTCCCCGCCCCGCGGCCAGAGGGAAGACTCCACCCGCCACCCTGGAACCGTTTCAGGTTCCAGGTTTCAGGTTTCAGGTTCCCTTTCCCCCCTCGGCGGCGATGGAACGGCAATGCACGGTCGGGCATGGGTGCTTTATCGGCTTTTCAACTCGAAACTCGAAACTCGAAACTCGGAACTGGGAGGGGGGCGGTGATGGCGATGAAATACGATCAGGACTTCGCCGGGCGCGGCATGGCCCTCAAATACTACTTCGCCCTGAAGGAGACGGAGGGGGCAGGCGCCGTCCTGGAATTCGGCTGTTCCACGGGGGCTCTGCTGGCCGAAATGGCGAAGCGGGGGCAAACGGTGGTGGGGGTGGAGACGGACGCCGCCGCGGCCGCCGCGGCCCGCGCCAAAGGCGTGGAGATCGTCGAGGGGGACCTGGAGTCGGCGGCCACGCTCGAGGCGGTCCGCGCCCGCGGACCCTTCGACGCCCTCCTGTGCCTGGATGTCCTGGAGCACCTGAAGGACCCGTGGGCGTTCCTCCGTTCCGCGCAAGGACTGCTGAAACCGGAAGGAGCCCTTTTCGCCACGATCCCCAATGTCGGGTTCTACAAGACCCGCTGGGCCCATCTTCGCGGCCGGTTCGATTATGCCGAGGAGGGGATCATGGACCGCGGCCACCTGCGCTTTTTCACTATCAATAGCGCACGGAAATTGTTCGAGGAAACCGGATGGCGGATCATCCACGGCTACCCGACCGCCGCCCCTTTGCCGTTCATGAAAGGGAAGCGCGAATTCACCGCCACGCGCATCGCCCAGAAATGGCCCAATCTCCTGGCGGAGGTGTACGCGTGGAGAGTGGTGCCAGATAGGCTGAATGCTGAAGGCTGAGGGCGGAAGGCGGAAGGAAGGCGGCAGGGCAGCTAAACGACCAGAGAGACCGGAAAGACCAGATAGACCGCACAGATCGGACGATAGGCGGAAAGCGGCAGGCGGATCGCGGATAGCGGCTTATTTCCCCGGCTCCTTCTCAGCCGGAACCGGTTCCACGATCGGCTCAAATAGCTCGGGATCGTAGACCCCCACCCGGCCGTCGTCCGCCACCAACCACACCCGCCCCTCGCCGTCGTGGGCCGAGGCCCGGAGGCGGTCGGCGAAGAGGCCGTCCCGCGAATCCAGCGTGTGGAACCGGATGCCGTCGAAGAGGGTGGCGCCGTTGCCCCAGTAGAGGTGGGTGATCCACAGGCGCCCTTGCGCGTCCTCGCTGAGGGAGGAGACAAAGTGGGAGGCGGCCATTTCCCCCCCCTTATAGGTGCGCAGCCCCCCTTCATCAATAATGGAGAGGCCCCCGTTGGTCCCCACGGCCACCGCGCCGCTCTTCATCGGCAGGACACATTCGGCCGTCCAGTACCCCAGCCCGTCGTCGGGGCTCCAGTGCTTCCAGAGCCCGTTCCTCCACCGGTGAAGATTGGGGTTCTCATACCCCTTCTCCTTGACGAACTGCGGATTCGAAGCCACCCAGACGCCCCCTTCGGCGTCCTCGGCGATCTGCCAGATGAGATTCTTCGGGAAGAGGCGGGCCTCCCCGGCGAACCGCGTCCACTGCGACCCGTCGAAACGATAGAGTCCGTCGCTCCGGGTGCCCACCCACAGCCGGCCCCTGGAATCGAGCATGAAATCGATGCCGGGCGCTTCCGCCGGGAGCGGGTCCACCGGCGGCAGGTCCACGCGCCGGAAACCCGTCCCCCGTTCAACCGGGAGCATCAGGTAGCCGGCCCACCGCTTTTGCATCTCTTCCGCCTGGTCGGGAGGGCAGGGGCGCGGGCAATCATTGGAGAAGCGATAGCCGTTGTACCGCATCACCGCCAGCGCCCCGTCGGACCGCCGGAAGGCGGTGAACCCGGCGGCGGGCCCCTGGTGCCGGTCGGGGCACGCCTGGCGCCCATTGAGAAAGACGACGGTCTTTCCCTCCACCGTATCCACCGCCACCTGTCCCGACTGACGCTTCCCCTTCAACAGCGATTCCGCCGCGGAACATGCGTCGGGGAACACCCGCCCGGCCATCTTGAGCGGGGTCGGCGGACGGCGGATGGCCCGTTCCGCCTCCTCCACCTGCGCCACCTGAAGACCCCGGGAAATGAACCATAACATCCCGGTGCGGTCCACCACGAGGTCGCGCACGGCATCGTCGGGGAGCCCTTCGGCATAACCGAACCGGAACGCCCGGCCCTGCTCGAGGAAGAACAACCCCTCCTGCCAGGTGGAGACCCAGGTTCGGCCGCCCGGGCGGGCCGCCACCGCCGTCACCCACTGGCCGGGGAGGTGGTGGGCCAGGACGGTCCCCTTTCGATTGAGGACAAAGAAGCCGTTATGCGTCCCGGCGAAGATGCGGCCGTCGGCGGTTGAATCAAGGGAAGTGATCCACTCCTCCGAGCCCCCCGTCCCGCTCCACAAATGCCTCCAGCCGGATCCCCGCGGATCGTTCAGCACCCAGAGGGCGGGGCCTCCGGCCAATAATGCGCCCCAGCGGGTGGCATGGAAGTGGTCGAAAATGCTCCCCTGGGTCTCTGGGACGGGCCGCCAGGCCTTGGTCCGGAAATTCCATTCCTTCAAGGATTGGGCCGCGACGAAGATCCGTCCGAGGAACACCCCGGCGTCGTGGAGGTAATCGTCGGGGAGGGGCAGTTGGTCCCAGCGTCCGCCGATGAAACAGGGGAGGGATTTCTCGTGCCATTTCGCCACGCAAAAACGGCCCTCCCGATCCATGGCGAAGCCCTTGGGATTTCCGGTCCCCGGGACTCGATGAACGGTCGGGTCCTCGGGTTTGCCGGGCTGGAAGACACTCACTTGACCGCCGCCGGCCCACACGGTTCCGTCGGCGCCGAGTTCGAGGGCCATGACGCCCCCATGCCCCTCCACGGCCTTCCAAAAGGTGCCGGGCCCGGCCTCTGCGGGGACTTTCTGGGCGGCCGCGCCGGATGCGAGCATCACCCCAACCGTGATGGACAGGATAAGGGGGCGGAGGGTCCGGCCTGGCGCCATAAGAGTATTTTACCCCAGGTGGGCCTGCCACCGACAGGAATGAAAGAGGCCCCTGGTCCGTTCTCCTTTAGATGTCCCGCATGATGTTCGCCGGTTCCCTCGCTATGATCATGGCCCTTTCGCTGGCGCCCAGGGCGCTGGTTTGCGGGAGCGCGCAGAAGCACGAGTGTTCCTGCTGTGACATGGGCGACGCCTGCACCTGCTGTGACATCGTCCCGTTTTATCCGGAACAGGCAGCCGCCTCGCCCGAGGCCGTCCGGGTCTCCGCTCCGGAAGCGTGGATGGCGACGACCGGTCCTGATGTCCTTTCGGACGGCGGCTCCGCGCCCGTCATCTTTGTCGTGGAATCCGCCCACGGCCCGCCGCCCTTTTTAAAAACCACCCAACTCCGCATCTGATCGCGCCCCCTTTCCGGTCATCGTTTCCCCCTATGACTGAAAGGAGGCGTTCATGCCTTTTCCGCGATATTTATTATGGATCTTTTTGCCCTCCGCGTTGCTGGCGCAGGGTGCTCCGGAGCCCGCTTCCCTCTCCGCGCCGCCGGTGGAGGAGCTCATCCGGCAGGCCCTCCACGCCTCGCCGATGTTGAGGGCCGGCGCCGAAGCCGCAGGGGCCGACGCCGAAACGGCCCTGGCCGCCGGCGCCCTTCCCGATCCGATGGTCGAAGTGATGCTCCAGAATGTCGGTTTCCCGGACTACACCGTCGGTGAGGAGGAGATGTCCATGCTGGGGGTGGAGGTGCGCCAGGGCCTCCCCTATCCCGGCAAGCGGAAAGCCGAAAGGGAGGTGGGCGGCGCCCGGGTCGCCACCGCCCTCGAGCGCTGGGAACGCGCGCGGCGCCGGGCGGCCCTGGAGGTCCGCCGGGCGCACGCGGAACTCTACGCCCTCGACCGCGAGCGGGAGATCCTGCTGGATTCGCGCGACCTGATTGACCTCGCCGGGGTCGTGGCCGCATCCCGTTACGGCACGGGAGAGGCCGATGCCGGGGCCGTTCTGCGGGCGCAATTGAAGGGTGACCAACTCGCCATCCGCCTGGACGATCTGGCCGCCCTCCGGGCCGCCCTGGTGGCGGAATTGAACGCCCTGCGCGGCCTGTCGGCGGAGACCCCGCTGGGGCCGGTGGGCGATCTGCCCGACTATGCGCCGCCGGAAAGGGATGCCATCGTCACAGGTTCACCCGAAGTGGCCGTGGCGCGCACCCTCTTGCGCTCGGCGGAGCTGGCCCTCGACGTGGCGCGCCTTGCAGCCAGGCCCGACTTTTTCGTCGGCGCCGGGATGGCCTCGCGAGGCGGCTTCGACGGGGTGGCCACCCTGCGGTTCGGCGTCGAACTGCCCCTCTGGTCCAAATCCAAGCAGGCCCCCCTGGCGCGCGCCGCCGAACGGGAGTTGGAGGCGGCCCGCCAGGAATTGGCCCAGGCGGAATTGGAGGCGGCGCAGCGGGCCGGTGCCCTGACGGCCCGCAGGCAGGCCGCGACGCGGCAGATCGAGCGCATCCGTGAAGCAATTCTTCCGCGCACCTCCGAAACGATAGCGTCCGCCCGGACCGCCTATATCTCCGGCCGGGGTGACTTCCCGGCCATGCTTGACGCCCTGGACCTTTGGCTGGAGTCCCGGATCGCGCTGGCCAGGCGGGAATCGGAACGCTTGGCCGCGGAGGCGGAATTGATGTACCTCGCGGGGGCCGACCCCGCCATTTCGGAAGGAGCCCCCCATGAAAACCGCTAAACTGCTGATTGTCGTCCTGGCCGTCCTGCTGGCCCTCGCCGCCGCCTGCGCCCCCAAGGACGGCGAGGCCGTGAAGTATCACTGCCCCATGCACCCGACCTATGTCAGCGACCGCCCCGGCGCGTGCCCCATCTGCGGCATGGACCTG
>DCUZ01000113.1:0-5680 GCA_002327305.1 Holophagales bacterium UBA2201
GACGATGTAGTCCACGTCCCGCTTGTAGAGGGCGTGGGCGCGGATCCCCTGCTGGACGGAGTGGAGGATGTCGATGTTGGCGGGGTCGTAGAGGTTGCCCACGCGGAGCAGTTCCTCGGCCTTGGTCACCCCCGCCTCGGTGATGGAGGCGTTCTTCCGTTTCTCGTCCACCTCGTAGTGGGTCACGGGCTGGAGGCGCGGGATGATGCGGTCCACGCGGTAGTAGATGTCCACGTTCTCCTCCGAGGGGCCCGAGATGATGANNGGGGTGCGGGCCTCGTCGATGAGGATGGAGTCCACCTCGTCCACGATAACGAAGTGGTGCCCCCGCTGGGTCAGGGCGGAGGCCTCGAACTTCATGTTGTCGCGCAGGTAGTCGAACCCGAACTCGTTGTTGGTGCCGTAGGTGATGTGGGCGGCGTAGGCCTTCTTGCGCTCGGCGTCGTCCATCCCCGACTGCACGACCCCCACCTCGAGGCCCAGGAACCGGTGGAGGCGCCCCATCCACTCGGCGTCGCGGCGGGCCAGGTAGTCGTTGACGGTCATGATGTGGACGCCCTTGCCCTCGAGGGCGCGCAGGTAGGCCGGGAGGGTGGCGACGAGGGTCTTCCCTTCGCCCGTCTTCATCTCGGCGATGGTGCCGTCGAAGAGGATCTTGCCGCCGATGATCTGGACGTCGAAGTGGCGCATGTTCAGGACCCGCTTCCCGGCTTCCCGCACGACGGCGAAGGCCTCCGCGGTGAGGCCCTCCAGCGGGGCCCCCTGGTCGAGGCGGGTGAGGAATTCGGCGGTCTTGCCCCGGAGCCCGTCGTCCGACAATCCCTGCACCCCCGGTTCCAGGGCGTTGACGGCCTGCACCAGCGGCTGCAACTTCTTGATTTCCCGCTCGTTGCGGGTCCCGAAGATCTTGGTCAAAAGGGCGGTAAACATAGGATTGGGAGCGCTATTCTACCCTATTTTAATCCCGGTGGCAACTTTATTGCTTTTGGCCATAGGGCCGTAAGACTGGAAGGCCTGTCCGCTGGAACACTTGAGGGCTGAAACGCTCCGCCCTTTGTTATCCGACATTCGTCATCCTAAGCTCCATCCGGCTGTGCAGTTTCCACTGAGCCGAAGGCACTCCTGCCATGATTCGACCAATTTATCGGAAACAGGAGTGTGTCTCCCTCTCCCCGGATGGACCCGATCTATCGGCGTATGGTCATGGGACCCAGGTTCATCCCATAGGGAGATCTGCGCAAAGCCGTCGCTGGTGTCGCCATGAAATCTTAGGGGCACGGGTGGATCGCCTGGGGTGCGCACGCCTTTGCGCTCGGATTCCGTTCGGCTCCGCTTCCATCAAGGCCATAGGAACCCTCCACTTCGGACCCGCGAGGCACCACAAGGAAGAATATATCGCTTCCAGCGTCTGCCGAATGGAACCGCCGTTCGCCACCCGTCGAACAGGTCAGGGGCACAACCTCGGACCATGAGCCGAGGGGTCCGCTGTAGACGGCATAGTCGCCGTCGCGGTAATAACAGGAGTGCCCCCAGCGCAGGACCACCCCTCCATCCCGCTCCTTGGCGGCCCGCAGCGAGGCGGCCTCCACCGCTCCGGATGATTCGACGGGGAGGGTCCAAAGCTCGAACCCATGGACGCCGTCCGTGGCCGTGAAGTAGACCGACGACGCGCCCTGAACAAAGAAACGCGGGTAGGAGGATGCAGGACCCGGCAAAATGTCCGCCGCTTTGAGGGTGTGTTCTTCCGTGCCGTCCGTTTCCCAGACCTCCAAACCGTCCTCGGGTGTCATGGCGGAAAAGACAAGGCGCCCGTCGGACAGCCGGAGGGCCTCGAAAGGCATGGAACTGCCCGGCCCCGGCCACAGGTCGGCCACCCGGATCGTGCCCTCTTCCGTGCCATCGGTGCGCCACAATTCATACCCGGCCTCGAAGTCGAACGCGGAAAAGTAAATCCCCTCCGGCGCAGAAACGAGAAAATGCGGCAGGGATGAGCGGGGTCCCGCGCAAATGTCCTTTAGGAGATGGGTGCCCTCCTCCGTTCCATCGGTGATCCAAAGTTCCACGCCATGCATTTCGTCAAGAAAAGCAAATAGGACTTCGGTCCCCAAAGGAATCATCGGAAAGGAACCCGATTCATGTAATTCAACTGCAGGAATGGCACCGGTACTCCTGAGAAGGCGCGTGCCCTCTTCCAGGCCATCGCTGATCCATAATTCCCACGGACCATCCCACGTCCCCATAAAGGTACTCATCCAATACACAAAGGCGCCATTTACCGTCCACCTATTAATATCTATGCCACCCGCTCCTGGGTTGATGTCTTTGACAAGACGCGTCCCGCCCTCGGTGCCGTCCGTCCTCCACCATTCGCACCCGTGCACACCGTCATGGACCGTGAAGAGCAATATTCCACCTTCCGAAAGGGGCGCTGGGCTTCCCATGTATGACGAACCCTTGGAACCGGGATGGATGTCCTTGACCAGCACCGTCCCCTGCGGGCTGCCGTCGGTTGCCCACAATTCCGCCCCATGGATGCCGTCGTCGGCATAAAGCATAAAGGTTTCACCGGCAAAACCCATGAGGTCCGGGCTGGAACCATGCTGTCCGAGGTTGATGTCCTTGACCATCCGGGTGCCCTCCGGCGTACCGTCGGTCCTCCAGAGCTCATAACCATGGATGCCGTTATCGGCCTCCAGCAATGCAACGCCGCCAAGGTCGCCAAGGTCCCCCGTCCATGACAGGTTCACCACAACGTCCGGCACTTGGATGGTTCCCTCAGCGGATCCATCCGTCATCCAGAATTGTTTGGAAGGGTCATCCCCCTGCACAAGCGGCTCGCCGCTCAACAGGGAACCGACGGAGGATGCCTCCGAGTTATGCCAGGAGTGTCCAGCCCCGGGAGCAAAATCCACCAACAACCGGGTGCCTATGGGGCCGCCGTCGCTCCGCCATAATTCCAGCCCGTGCACTCCATCATCGGCCGAGAAGAGAAGCGACCCGTCTGGGGCAAGGCTACCGGGCAGAGTCAGGACCTGTGAACTGGCCGCGGCTCTGGGGCTGGCCACTTGCCAGGTGCCCGCAACGGTGCCGTCGGTCCGCCACAGTCCACCGAACTCACCCAACCCCATCGTCCCTAAATAGAGAATCCCATCCAAAACGGCAAAGCCGTCCCTAAACCATGCATAGGGGTCCTCTTCCGGCGTGCTCATGACCACAAAGGTTCCCTCTTCCGTTCCATCGCTGCGCCAAAGAAGGTCTTGCAAATAATACGAAACATTCCGCCCGGTATTGAAATAAACGAGGTCACCGGAGGCCACCAAGAGGCTATTATAGGTATTGTTGATCTCTTTGACCAGGTGGGTTCCGGCTTCGGTTCCGTCGCTGCGCCACAATTCGCTGTATCCAAAAGCGTTGTTGGCCAAAAAGAATAAATACGCACCGGCGGGTTGAAAATTGTTGGCATTTCGCGCCCCCCATTTCACCATCTGTGTGCTGCTCGGTGTTCCATAGCTTCGCCGGAGGCCCGAATTGTCGCCCCAATAAAGCATCCCCTGCCATGAAAATATCTCTCTGATCCCGGAGGAAGAGGGTCCCGGCTCAACATCCACGGCCAATACAGTTCCCTGGGGGGTGCCGTCGGTTTTCCACAATTCACGGCCATGCACACCATCGTCGGCCGTGAAAAACAGCCGGTTCCCATGAAGGGTGAGGTTCGCGGGAAAAGAACTTCCGCCGCCCGGGTGAATGTCCTTCAACAGTTCAGTTCCCGCTTCCGTTCCGTCGGTCCGCCATAGCTCGGCTCCGAATTCGCCATCGTCCGCTCTAAAAAACGCCGCTTCCCCCAGTCCCACGATCTCACCCTCGATCTTTGAGGAAGAATCTCCCTGGCGGATGTCCTTCACCATTCCGGTTCCCTGCGGCGTCCCATCGGTCTTCCATAGTTCCCTTCCATGCATGCCGTCGTCGGCGGCGAAAAAGAGCCGCTGCTGAACAATGCCGTATCCCCCGCCCCACCACCAAAAAGAATTATGGCCTCCCGGTCCTGGATAGATGTCCAGCAAGAGCCTTGTTCCTCCCTTTGTGCCATCGGTGGTCCATAGCTCATGGCCCGAGGACGGGCAGTGTGTTTCGAAAATAACTTGATGACCCAATACTAATCCATACCTAGATCCGTATGGCGGACAGGGATCGGTGATGAATTCCGTGCCCCCATGCGTTCCATCGCTTAACCACAGGCCCGACAAATGCCGGTCATCGAAAGACGAAAAGAGTATCTTGTCGTCAAAGGCGGCCAGCACGGTAGCGGAAGAGTACAAGGGCGGACCCTCGGTCTTGATGTCCATGACCATGCGCGCCCCCGCGGCGCCGGGGCATGGGGGAACGGATCCCATGAGAACCAACACCCCTAAAACCATCCGAAGCCCCATCGAAGACCAGCCGGGATCCTTGGCTTTTTTCTGAAGTTGAAGATGGAAGAGGGCGATAACACGCATCATGATAATGATTGTGCAATTCAGGTGCCAGTCAAGGTCGGCCCTTTGGCAGATCGGAATACTCTCAGAGAAATTACCGACGAGGAATCGCCCATTTAAAACGCATCTTGCTGACATCATTGATCTTATGCTAATACTGATGCATCTCCTCTTATTGCTATCGTGCACATTCAACACCCGGCCTATCCTGCAGGATCTTTTCAATATTTTGACAAGTTGTCAATCTATTGAAAGAATATTTCCCTCAAGGTATATTGGGCGGCGGCGTTCTAATTCGAAATGACCCATCCCTATCCAATTGTTGGATATCCATTATCCGACATTCCGATTCCCGTCCTGCAACCCTGCTTCCTTCTCCTTCTTGCTTCCGCCTTCCTCCTTCCGCCTTCCTCCTTCCGCCTTCCACCTTCCTCCTTCCTCCTGCCCGCCTGCCCTGCCGCCCTGTTGGTGTATCATGGAACCGACCATGCGCACGGTGTTCGTCAACGTGGAAAATGGCATCTACGCCTCCGGTTTCCGCCGGATGGCCTCCGTCGCCCGGGCCCTGGACCCGGAGACGGAGGTGCTGTACCTGGTCCCCTCCAACGCCCTCTCCCCGCTGATGCTCGCCCTGCGGCCGGGGCGGCTGGGGGACGACCTGGCCGATGATGAGATCGCCGCCGTGGCCGAGAGACTGGCCCGGGCCGACCTGGTGTGCTACTCCTCCATGACCCTCTTCGCCGGCATCGTCAAGCGCCTCATCCGCCGGGTGCGGGAGGTCAACCCGGGGGCCTTCCAGATCTGGGGCGGGGTCCACCCCATCGTGGCCCCCGGGGACGCCGTCGCGGAAGCCGACGCCGTCTGCGTCGGGGAGGGGGAGAGCGTCTTCGGCCCCCTATACGGGGCGCTGAAGGAGGGACGGGACCCCTCGGCGACGGAGAACTTCTGGTTCCGAAGGGGGGACCGGGTCGTCCGGAACCGTTTCCGCCCCCTCCACACCGGGGAGGAGATGGACCGCCTGCCCCCTCCCCTCTACGCCGAGAGGGAGCTCCTCTACCGCCGGGGGCGCGGCTTCGGTCCCCTGACCACGGCCGACTACCTCCGCTTCAACAGCCTCCGCTACATGGTGGTGTGGACCCTCGGATGCCCCTACCACTGCACCTACTGCGGCAATTCCCGCTTCATCGCCAACGACCGGGGCTACGCCC
>DCUZ01000113.1:5691-52077 GCA_002327305.1 Holophagales bacterium UBA2201
TCACCTTCGTGGACGACTCCTTCATCGCCCTCCCCCTGGCGACGCTGGAGGAGTTCGCGGCCAAGTGGAAAAGCGGGGCGGGCCTCCCCTTCTTCGTCGCCGGCGTCATCCCCACGGCGGTGACGGAGGAGAAGCTGGCCCTCCTCATCGACGCCGGAATGAACCGCCTCCGCATGGGCATCCAGAGCGGGAGCGACCGGATCCTCCGATTCTACAAACGCCCTTATACCGTGGCCCGGCTGGAGGAGACCCTCCGGACCATCGCGCGGTTCTCGAAGCGGATGATGCCCCCCGCCTACGACCTCATCCTGGACAATCCCGTCGAGACGCGGGAGGATGTGGCCGCCACCCTCGACCTCCTCCACCGGATGCCCCGCCCCTACCACCTCTTCGTCTACGGCCTCCGCGTCATCCCCGGAACCCGGCTGGAGGCCGACCTGGCCCGCCTGGGGATCGAGCACAAGGGGATCGCGGAGGGGTACGGCACCCCCGAGCCCACGCTGGCCAACCTGCTCGCCTACGCCCTGGTGGTGGTCCGCCTCCCCCGGCGCCTTTACGCGGCCCTGCGCAAGCGGGTCCGTCCGAGCGCCGGAGGGGCCTCCCGGTGGCCCCTCCTGATGGCCCTGGTCCGGACGGCCTACCTGGCCAAGCGCTCCCTGTCCTATCTGAAATACATGGACTTTTCGGTCGCCGGCGGCCGCTTTGGGTGGGTGCTGTGGAGGATCGGGTTTATCCGGTGGTGGCAGGGCCGGATGCGGCGCCGGCATCCTCCGCCCCCTCGGCCATCGGATTGAGCGGCGCCTCCAGGCCGGAGGCGACGATGGCGCGCACGCGGTCCCGGTAGGCGTCGCGGTCCGCATAGGCGTACCCGTCGGGACGGACGGGCGGATGGATGACGCAGGCCATGGGGACGCCCGCGCGGGGGGAGAGGGTCTTGCGGGGCATCACCCGGTCGGTCCCGGCGAGGGTGACGGGAAGGATGGGGACGCCGTGCTGGATGGAGAGGACGAAGGGCCCCTTCTTGAAGGGGAGCATCCTCCCGTCGCGCGAGCGGGTCCCCTCTGCGGCCATGTAGAGGTCGGCGCCGTGGGAAAACAGCCACTCCACCCCCTCCATTTCCCGCATCGCCTTGTGGTGCTCGTGCCGGTGGACGGTGACGAACCGCCCCCACCGCAGGACCCAGCCGATGAGGGGGACCCTCTTCAACTCCGCCTTGGCCACCATCCGGAAGGTGCGCGGGAGGACGGCGAAGAGGAAGGGGATGTCCACGGAACTGAGGTGGTTGGAGACGATGATGCAGGGGGGGAGCCCCTCCAGGTGCTCCAGCCCCCTCGCCGTCCAGGGGATCCCCGCGGCCTTGAGGATGCGGGCAGCCCACCGGCGCATGATCCGCCCCTGCTCGTGGATATCGCGCGCGAGGAACACCTGCGCGGCGCAGAGGGACAGGTAGACCAGGCCGATGCCGAAGGTGAGGAGCCGTCTCATACGGGGGGGAGGGATCCCGTAGCCCGTAGCCCGTAGCCCGTAGGTCGCAGGCCGGGGAGGAGGGCACTTTGAACCTTGGTCTTTGAGCTTTGAATGGGTTTTTGACTCGCGACTCGAAACTCGAAAACCGGCTCATATGCGCGGAAGAAATAAGCCCAAGCGGTTGAAGAACATCCGCAGGAGCGGCAGGGGCAGGCCGATGACATTGGAGCAGGAACCCTCCACCCGCTCCACGAAGAGCCCCCCGATCCCCTGCAGGGCGTAGGCCCCCGCCTTGTCCATCGGCTCGCCTGTGGCGACATACCACCGGATCTCGGCCGGGGCAAGGACCGACATCTTCACCCGGCTCGCCTCCACGCCCGACTCCACGGCCCCGCCGTGGGTCACCGCCAGGCCGGTAAAGACGGTGTGCCACCGCCCCTGGATGGTTGCCAGCATCCGCTCCGCCTCGGCCCCGTTCCGGGGCTTC
Source organism: Holophagales bacterium UBA2201 (assembly GCA_002327305.1). Classification (GTDB taxonomy): domain Bacteria; phylum Acidobacteriota; class Thermoanaerobaculia; order UBA2201; family UBA2201; genus UBA2201. The sequence goes on from DCUZ01000113.1 coordinate 7,646, forward strand.
CCCAGCACCCCGCCGTCGATCACCACGATGGTGTCGGCCGCCAGGGCCGCCGCACCGGGGGGATAGGGCCCCGAGGCCCCCAGCTTGTCCAGGGCCGCCCTCAGGGCGAAGGCCTCCGGCTCCTCTCCCGGGAGGCGCTCCTCCACGATGTGGGAGGGGCACACCTCCACCTCCAGGCCGAGCCGCTCCAGGATCTCCCTCCTCCGCGGGGAGGCCGAGGCGAGGAGGATCCGCATCACCGGCGGAAGACGATCATGGTCCCCGCCTGCCAGGCGAAGAGGGAGTAGTTGTAGACCGGGCTGAAGAGGTCCAGGCGGCCCGAGACGCAATGCTCGTACCGACCGTCCGACCCGGGGAAATCGGAGTCCTTGAAGAGGGCGCGGTGCTGGACCATGAACTCCGCGTGGTCCACCGCCTCGCAGGTGAAGGCGTGGCCGAAGGTTTGGGCGTAGAACGCCTTCACCTGCTCCAGGCCCTCTTCGGTGTACCAGGCGTCCACCTGCTGGGTCCGCTCGTCGGAGCCGACCATGAAGGCGATCACATACCGCGCCATGCGGGCGTACCCCTGGTCGGGTCCGGCCCCCGGAGGGACGGGGAACGCCGACCGCTTGGCCAGGGGGTCGGAGAAGGCCGCGGCCTCCCCCTGGGCCTGGAGGGCCGGGGCGGCCAGGCTAATCAACAGCCACGGGAGGATTGAAAAAATTCTGAAAGTAGTCAACGGCTTCCATCCCTGCGAGGGTTTTGAACCGGCGGGTGAACGAGGGGAGGACCCCCATGTCCTCGTCCTGGAACATTTTTTCGATCCGGTGCATGGGGAAGAAGACGGCCACCACGTCCATGGTCATCTCCTCCCGCCGGCCCACCTGCCGCGCCCAGTCCTCGAAGGAGTTGAGGTTGATCCCCCGCAGGGTCACCCCCGTGGCGCCCAGTTCGATGAGCCGCCCCCAGAACTGTTCCTTGGGATCGGCCAGGTGGAGGAGGACGAAGGACCCCGGCCTCATTCACACAGCTCGACAAGCACCCCGCCTCCGTCCCTGGGGTGGATGAAATTGATCTTTTTTCCGCCCGCCCCCGGCTGGGGCTCGTCGTAGATGAAGCCGTAGCCCTGGGCCCGGAGCCGCTGCATGGCTTCGGCCAGCGAGGGGACCTTGAAGGCCAGGTGGTGGAGCCCCTCCCCACGCTTGGCGATGGCCTTGGCCACGGCGGAGTCGTCGCTGGTGGGCTCCAGCAGTTCGACATGCACGCCGTGGAGCTCCAGGAAGGTGGCCACGACCTTCTGGGAGGGGACCTCCTCCACCTTGTGGACCTCGAATCCGATCAGTTCGTAGAGTTTGCGCATGGCCGTGGCGTCGCGGGTGGCGATGGCGATATGGTCTAACACAGGACCTCCTTGAGGATGGTTTCGCAGGCGGTGTAGGGGTCTTCCCGCCGCGCCGCCACGGCCTGCACGCGCTGGAGCCAGAATTCCCGGGACTCCAGCCCGGCGAGGAACCGCCCGGCGAGGAGGCGGGAGAGACGGGACGCGGCCTGCCGTTCGGCCTTGCGTCCGGCCGTTTCCGGGTCGGCCAGGCGCCCCAGCACTTCATCCAGGCGGGCCGCGAGGTCGCCGATGCCCCGGGCGGCCGTGGCCACCGTCCGCACCACCGGACGGGGGGCCGTTCGGTCGCCGCCGAGGCGGGCGAGGGCCTCCAGGTCGGCCACCGTCCGGTCGGCCCCCTCGCGGTCGGCCTTGTTGACCACGAAGAGGTCGGCGATCTCCATCACCCCGGCCTTGAGCGCCTGGATGTCGTCGCCCATGCCGGGGACCAGGACCAGCGCCACGGCGCGCACCGCCCCCGCCACGTCCACCTCGTCCTGGCCCACCCCGACCGTCTCCACGAGGACCCAGTCGAACCCCGCCGCGTCGAGGATGTCCACGGCGTCGAGGGTCATGGCGGAGAGGCCGCCCATGGCGCCGCGGGTGGCCATGGAGCGGATGTAGGCGCGGGGGTGGAGGAAGAGCGACTGCATCCGGATGCGGTCGCCCAGAAGCGCCCCTCCGGTGAAGGGGCTGGAGGGATCCACCGCCACCACGCCGACGCGGGCCCCCCCCTCGAGCAAATGGAGGGCCAGCCCCTCGATGAGGGAACTCTTCCCGGCCCCCGGCGGGCCGGTCAGGCCCACCACGGAGGCCCGGCCGCCATGGGGGTAGAGGGCCTTGAGCAGGGCCACGCCCTCCGGGGCGCCCCCCTCCACCAGAGAGATGGCCCGGCCGATGGCACGGGGCCGGCCGGCTAAGACGCCGTCAACGAGGGTCGGGAGGGTATCGGGGCCCGGTCCGGGCCCCCGGTCGGAGGGGGTCATGGTCAGCGCTTCACGGTATCACAGACCCGCCCGGCGGGCAAGCCGGGGCGGGAACCGTCTCAAGCGGTGGGAACGGCCCGCCGCGGCAGGAATTCGGAACAGTTGAAATTAACATCGGTGATGGTCAGCGGCGTCTGCGTGAGGGCGCAGTAGAAGGCCTCGCCCGGCCCCGGATCGGGACGGGGCTCGAAATTACCGCACGAGAGGCACAGGCGCATTTCGGTCAGGAGCCCTTCCTTCTGGAGTTGGTGGAGGAACTCCAGAAGGAACCGGAGCGTCGCCTCCTTCCGATCGATGGGGAAACCGGCCATCCTCGCCTCCAGCAGGCCGCGCCGCTGTCTGGTCCGGATGGCCAGACGGTGCCCCTTGAGGGAGAGTTTCAACTGTTTAAGCCGCCGGTCCTCCGGGCGGACGATCTTGACGAGGAACTCCTTCTCCGCCAGGGAACGGACGGCATCGCTGATGGTGGCCTGGGTCACGCCGAATTCCCGGGAGAGGCGGCTGACGCCTCCGGGGCGCCGGGGGTTGTCGTGGAGGTAGAGGAGGATCTGCACCTGCAGGGGGCTCATCCCCTCCCTCTTCGCCTCCGCCCACAGGGCGGCCTTGAAGACCCTCGAGACGCGCTCGAGGGATTCCAGCAATTTGAAGTCCAGGGGCTGTTGCATTCTCTGGAACATCTCAGGCCTCCTTTCGGCGGCGGTTCGGGCCCGCTTTGAGAAGCGGTTCACAACACCGGTGACGCACGAAACCACGGGACAACGCGTGAGAGGGAATGATGCTGTGGAATCCGAAGTTCGATCGGGACCGTGCCGCCGGCACCGGCCATTATCCCCGATATGAATGATAAATGCAAACTTGAAAGGGCGGGGACGCCGGAACGCATGAACGCTCCACCCTCCGCCCCGTCCGTCCGGTCCCCCGGGTCCGACCCGTCAACCGGTCCCCCTCTCGCGGCTTCCGCCCCTCAGAACATCTTTCTCCTGCCCATGTCCTTGAGCATTTTCTGCATCTGCTGGTACTGGCGCAGGAGCTGGTTGATGGCCTGGACCGAGGTGCCGCTCCCCATGGCCACCCGCTTCTTGCGCGAAGCGTTGAGGATCCCCGGCCGCTCCCGTTCGGCCTTCGTCATGGACTGGATGATGGCGGCCGTCTGGGTGAAGACCTTCTCGTCGATGTCCATCTGCGCCAGCTTCTTGAACGGCCCGCCCATGGGAAGGTGCTTGAGGAGGTCGGTGATGGGCCCCATCTTGCGCACCATCTTGATCTGCTTGAGGAGGTCATCCATGGTGAACTCGTTGCGGCGGAGCTTCTCCGCCATCGCCTCGGCCTCCTCCTCATCCACCGCGTCCTCGGCCCTCTCGATGAGCGAAAGGACGTCCCCCATCCCCAGGATGCGCCCCGCCACGCGGGGGGGATCGAAGGGCTCCAGGTCCCCCACCTTCTCCCCCGTCCCCAGGTAGCGCACCGGGATCCCCAGCACCTCCTTGATGGACAGCGCCGCCCCGCCGCGGCTGTCGCCGTCCATCTTGGTCAGGATGATCCCCGTCAAGGGGACCCCCGCGTGGAACTGCGTGGCCGCCTTCACCGCGTCCTGGCCGATCATGGCGTCGGCGATGAACAGGGTCTCGGCCGGCTTGGCGATGGCCGCCATATCCTTCAGTTCCTGCATCAATTCCTCGTCGATATGGAGGCGCCCGGCGCTGTCCACGATGAGGACGTCGTAGGCCTCCGACCGGGCCAGGGCCAGCGCCTTTTCGACAATGGCGCGCGGGTTCTTTTCCTGGGGCATGTAGTAGTGGGGCAGGTTGGCCCCCTTGGCCAGGACGACCAATTGTTCCATGGCGGCGGGACGGCGGGTGTCGGCCGGGGCCAGGACCGCCCGCTTCCCCTCCTTGCGCAGGCGCAGGGCGAGCTTGACGGCCGTGGTGGTTTTGCCCGAGCCCTGGAGGCCGACCATCAGGAAGACGGCGGGATTGCCCTTGAGACTGAGCGGCTTGGGGACGTCCCCCAGGATGGCCACCAGCTCGTCGCGGACGATCTTGACCAACTGCTGGGCGGGGGTGAGCGACTGCAGCACCTCGGCCCCCCTGGCCTTGGCCGCCACCCGCTCCACGAACCCCTTGACCACCTTGTAATTGACGTCGGCCTCCAGAAGGGCGAGGCGGATCTCCTTGAGGCCGCGGTCGAGGTGGGCCTCGGTGAGGTGCCCCTCGCCGTGGAGGTCTTTGAAGATCTTTTGCAGTTTGGACGCGATGGCTTCGAACATGGGGGGAAATTGTAGCACGCCGGATGGCTGAAGGGGGGAAGGCGTCCTCCCGGCGGGGCGTCATCTCCTCCGCTCAACCGTTCCGCGCCCTTTTTCCGGGCGGGGCTATCCGATCCTCCCGCTGACGAACGGGTTGCCCCTGAGGTAGAACCGCAGGGGCCACAGGGCCGCGGCTCCGGCGTAGGCGACGCCGACGCGGGGGCCGGTTCCGACCGAAGCGTCGGGGACGGGCGCCCCGCGCAAAAGGCGCAGGGGCGGCCTTCGCAGGTCGTGGCCGTCGAAGGTCCGGTCGATGGCCAGGGCCTGGCACAGCACCCCGGGGCCGGAGGTCAGGTTCTCCCGCCCCTTTCGGTTTTTCCGCATCACATCCAGCCCCTCCAGCGGTTCGAGGGCCCGGACGAGGACCGCCTCGGGCGCCCCTTCCGGCCGCGTGACGACGTTGAGGCAGTGATGGAACCCGTAGATGAAATAGACATAGGCCCGCCCCGGGGGGCCGAACATGGCGGCGTTGCGGGCCGTTTTCCCCTTGAACGAATGACACGCCGCATCGGAGGCCCCGAGGTAGGCCTCCACTTCCACGACGCGCCCGGCCAGGCGCGAACCGCCGAGGTCCCGCACCAGCACCGCGCCCAGCAGGGCCCGCGCGGCGGCGGCCGTGCCCCCCCGCAGGATCCCTTGCTGGAACGACGGCTTCGCGGTACACTTACCGGGCATGGCCACCATCCTCCTGACCGGCGGCGCCGGCTTCATCGGTTCGCATCTCGCCGAGGGGTACCTGGCGGAAGGGCATCGCCCCATTATCGTGGATAACCTCTCCACGGGCAAGCGGGGGAACGTTCCGAAGGGCGCCGAGTTCGTCGAGATGGACATCACCGACCCCGCCCTCGACGGCGTGTTCGCCCGGTTTCGCCCGGAGATCGTGAATCACCACGCCGCCCAGATGAACCTGCGGCGGAGCATGGAGGAACCCCTGTTCGACGCCAGGGTCAACCATCTGGGGACCCTCAACCTCCTCGAATGCTGCCGCCGCCATCCCATCCGGCAGTTCATCTTCGCATCCTCCGGCGGGGCGATCTACGGGGACGACGTGCCCCGTCCCACCCCCGAGGACGCCCCCCCCCGCCCCCTCAGCGTCTACGGCGCCCACAAGGTGGCCGGGGAGGTGATGATCGGCGTCTACGCCCGGCTGACCGGCTTCACCCCCACCCTCCTCCGCTACGGCAATGTCTATGGCCCGCGGCAGAACGCCCACGGCGAGGCGGGGGTCATCGCCATTTTCATGGACAAACTCCGCGCGGGCGAGACCCCCATGATCTTCGGGACCGGGGAGAAGGTGCGCGATTACGTGTTCGTGGCGGACGTGGCGGAGGTGAACCGCTTCGCCACCGCCCGCGCCCTTTCGGGCGCCTTCAACGTGGGGACGGGTGCGGGAACCTCGGTCAACGCGCTCGCGCGCGGCCTGCTGGCGGCCATGGGGATGGACCGGGAGATTCCCCATGGGGCCGACAAGCCGGGCGAGCAGTATTATTCGGTCCTGGACGCCTCCCGGATCCGGGAGGCGATGGGGGGATTCGTCTTCACTCCGCTGGCGGAAGGGCTGGCGCGGACGGTTCCGGCTTCAGATATTTGACGACCACGACGGTGATGTCGTCCTCCTGGGAGCGGTCCCCGCGCCACTTCTTGACCTTCCGGAACAGCATCTCGACGATGGCTTGGGCGGAACCCCGGGCGTGCTGGCGGACCAGGGCGGTCACCCGGTCGAGGCCGAACTCCTCCCCGGCGGCGTTGGTGGCCTCGATCAGGCCGTCGGTAAACAGGAGCATCAGGTTGCCGGGTTCCAGACGGACCACGCCGCGGTTGTAGCGCCGGTCCGGAAGGGGCCCCAGGACCGGCCCCCCTTCCGTGAGGTACTCGATGGTCCTGCGCCGGAAGACCATGGGGGGGTTGTGGCCGGCGTTGATGTAGATCACCACGCCGCTGGTCTCCAGCTCGCCGTAGAAGAGGGAGACGAACCGGCTGGTGAGTTTCTCGCGGTTGATGAGGCGGTTCAGTTTCTGGATGGTCTGGGCGATCTTGTACTCGCGCGTGGAGCCCATGCGGAGCCCCATGTAGACGTCGCGCACCTGGAGGGCCGCCGGAAGTCCGTGGCCGGTGGCGTCGGCGATGGCCAGCCCCAGGATGGAACCGTCCACCCAGATGTAATCGAAGTAATCCCCCCCGACCACGTCGGCGGGGAGGGAGGCGCCGTGGATGTCGTACCCCTCGAACCGCGGCTGTTTCTGCGGCAGGATGCTCTCCTGGATGGCCCGGGCCTCGGCCAAAAGCTTGATGATCTGGTCCTCGCGGACCTTGGAGCTGATGGCGTGCCGCAGGATGTTGAGCCCCTGGTAGATCTCCTCCGTTTTCTTCCCCTTCAGGAACGAGAAGGCCACGATGAACTGTCCGTCCCCCACGGCGACGGCGGCGAACCGCTCGACGCCGAGGCGTTTCTCGAGTCCGGGGTCCACCCCGGGGGAGTTCAGTCCCATGACGGCAACGCCGTTTTCCAGGGTCTTCTCGATGGGGGGGTACGATGCCGGAATGGTGAACCCCGGGTCCACGCGCCGCCCCTCGCCGAGGGTGTCCACGAGCAGGTACTCGGGCCCCTGCCGCTGGTAGATGCGCGCGCCGCGCAGGGAAAACGGCTCGCTCACCTCGCGCAGTATCACCTCGGCGGAGGCGCGCACCACCTGCAGGGGGACGCCGAACGATGGGAGGGCCGAGAGCTTTTGCTCGACGACCCGGAAGAGCTGGCGGTAGGGCATGTCAGGCGTGGATCAGGCGATCCCGGGGCCTGCCGAGCCCCTGGAAAGACAATGCAAAATGAAAAATGCAAGTTGCAAAATGAAAAGCGAACCGCCGCTTCGGCGGTCCCATTTTGCAATTCGCAATTCGCAATTCGCAATTCGCAATTTCAGAAATATTCATCGGCAACGATCCAACCTACGCAACCTTCCCTCCCAGGACCTTGGCGATGCGCACCAGGGCCCAATCCGCCTCCTCGCGGGTGATGACCAGAGGCGGCGCGAAGCGGATCACCTGATGGTGGGTCTCCTTGGCCAGGATCCCCTCCTCCATGAGCCGCTCGCAGAAGGGGCGCGCGGGGCCGGAGGCGTCCTTGACCACCACGCCGATCAGAAGCCCCTTGCCGCGGACATGGTCCACGTGGGGGCTGTTCATCTGCCGCAGTTTGCCCATGACGTACGCGCCCATCTCCTGGGACTTCTCGCAGAGCCGCTCGTTGACGATGACGTCCAGGGCGGCGGAGGCGACGGCGCAGGCCACCGGGTTGCCGCCGAAGGTGGAGCCGTGGTCGCCGGGGGTGAAGACGCCCATCACGGCGTCGTCGCAGGCGATGGCGGAGACGGGAAGGATGCCGCCGCCGAGGGCCTTGCCCATGACATAGACGTCGGGCTTGACCTCCTCGTGGTCGCAGCAGAACATCCGGCCCGTGCGGCCGAAACCGGTCTGGATCTCGTCGGCGACGAAGAGCACCTTGTTCCGTCTGCAGAGTTCGAAGGCCTCGGCCAGATAGCCCGCCGGGGGGACCACCACACCGGCCTCGCCCTGGATGGGCTCGACCATGAAGGCCACCGTGTTGGGGGTGACGGCCTTCTCGAGGGCCTTGATGTCCCCGTAGGGGACGATCGTGAACCCGGGGGTGAAGGGGCCGAACCCGGCCTTGTACTGCGGCTCGGTGGAGAAACCGACGATGGTGACGGTGCGTCCGTGGAAGTTGCCGTCGCAGACTATGATCTCGGCCTTCCCCTCGGGAACGCCCTTCTTCAGGGTGCCCCACTTGCGGACGGCCTTGACGGCCGTCTCCACGGCCTCGGCGCCGCTGTTCATCGGGAGGACCTTGTCCTTGCCGGCGAGGACCGCGAGCTTCTTGAAGAAGCCCCCCTGCCGGTCGTGGAAGAAGGCGCGGCTGGTGAGGGTGATGCGGTCCAACTGGTCCTTGGCCGCCTGGATGATGGCCGGATGGTTGTGCCCCTGGTTGAGGGCGGAATAGGCGCTGAGCATGTCCATGAATTTCTTCCCCTCCGCGTCCCAGACCCAGACGCCCCGTCCCCTCTCCAGCACCACCGGAAGCGGGTGGTAATTATGGGCCCCGTATTTCTCGCACTCTTCGATCATGCGATGCGACTCGTTCATACAATGCTCCTTTCGATGGGAAGTCGGCAGATGCGCAAATTATACCACCCGGGAAGGCGAAAGCCCAAATCCTGTCTTGCGGGACCCGGACGATCGGCCCATCGCCGCTCAGGGCAGGGGTCGGGGATAAGAACCCCGCTCCCAGAGCCGCTCTTCGTAATAGGTCACCTGGGTCTCGAGAAGGCGCCGCAGTTTCCCATCGAGGGCGCGGGTGCGGGGGGAGCGGGCCGCGCGGTTGTCCCGCTCTCCCGGGTCGGACGCCAGGTCGTAAAGGTGTTCCGCCGCCACGTCCCAGTGGACGAGATATTTCCATCCGTCCAGGAGCATGCCGTCCCAGGCCACGATCCCCTGCAGGGTGAACAGGAGGGGGCGCCCCGCCGCCGTGTACCCCGGGTCCAGGATGTCACCCCGGCCCTGGAAGTTGGGATGGGGCGGAAGGCCGAGGAGGTCCAGGAGGGCGGGGGCCGCGTCCAGATGGCTGACCGGCTCCTCCACCCGGCGCGGGGCCAGCCCCGGCGCACGGAACAGGAGGAGGGTCCGGACCTGTTCCTCGTGCAGGTCGGAACCGTGGCAGACCCGCCCCCGTTCGTGGAAGGCCTCGCCGTGGTCCGAGACGACCAGGAGGACCGTCCGGTCCCACTCCCCTGCGGCCTTGAGGCGGTCCACCACCTCCCCCACCCATGCGTCGCTGTAATGGAGGGCGTTGTCGAAGCGGTTGCGCATGACGGGGAGCTTGGACCGCGGATACCCCGCGTACGTGCATGGAAAGTCGATGGCGCTGGGGGCGAAGGGTCCCGGCGCCCCCGGCGGCAACTCGTAGGGGAAGTGGGTGGCCTGGAAATTCAGGTAGGCGAAGAAGGGGCGGCGGTCCAATCCCCGCATCCACTCGTCCCACGCCCCCACCACCGTCTCCTCCCACACCTTGGTCCCGGAGTCCTTGTCCCGGCGGGGGGCCTGGGGCCAGTCGCGGCAGTGGCGGAACACTTCCAGCCCGGGGGTCCGGAGGTACCGGATCATGTTGCCCCATTCCTCGTTCTGGCACGAAAACAGGGCGGTGGCGTAGCCGGCCGGGCGGAGGGCGTCCCACAGGAGGGCGCGGGGATAGGCCAGGTCCCGGTAATCATCGTGCCCCTCGAACTTGTGGGGGAACAGGGAGGAGAGGACGGCCATTTGCGCGTATTGGGACTGGGAGGAGGTGGCGTAGGGGCGGGCGAACGCCACCGATTCCCGGGCCAGGGCGTCCAGCCGGGGCGTCACCCCCGCCCGACCGCCGTTGAAGCCGGCCGCGTGCCAGGGCACCGCCTCCAGCATCACCAGCACCGCGTTGAGCCGGTCCGCCTCCCGGCCGGGCCTGTAGAGCGAGAAGGGTTCCCCCACCGCCCCGTCGAGGGGAACGCGCCCCAGTGCCGGGGCGAGGCGGGCCCCGGCGTACCAGGCGTAACTGCGAAAGAGCAGGGCGGGGGTCTGCGGCCAGGCCTCCAGCGGCTCCAACAGAAAGGGCCGGGAGGCGGGCATGGCGGCCAGGCCGGCGATGCCGAGCGCCCCCATCAGGACAAAGGACCGGCCGGTCAGGGCGGGCGCGGCCCGACGGCGGCACCGGACCAGCCACCATCCCAAAACTCCGGCCCCGCCCAGCACCGCCGCCGCGAAGCCGCCCCAGAGGAACGCCTCGGTCGCCGTCCCCTCCCGGACGATCTGCCCGGCGTTGAGGGCCAGGAACCGGAGGTCCGAGACCCGCAAGGGGGCCAGGGTCCGGGTGAACTTCAGGGCCGAAACCACCCACAGCGCCGCGAGGGGGACAAGGAGGAGGGCCTTGAATCCGTCCGCGCACCGCCCCCCCCGACCGCCCGGAAGGAGGACTTCCACCGCGCAGTTGCCCGCCGTCAGGAGGGTAAAGGCGTGGAGGGCCAGGAAGAAGAGGAACAGGGCCAGCATCAGAACGGCCGAAGGCGCTCCCGGCCCCGGCTCCATCAAGGCCAGGAAGACGACCAGAACCGCCGCCCCAGCCGCCCCCGCCAGGGCCGCCATGGGGCGGGCCTGTGCCAGGGCGCGCAGGGCGGCCGCCTTCAAGTGCCGGCCGAAGGCCGGGACGAGGGCTCCCCCGGCGGGATCCGGCATACGGAACGGGATCATCGCGACCCATTATACCCGCGCGGGACGCAAGGGAGGGCAACCCGCCGATTCCACCCTTTACTTGTGATAAACTACCGCCATCATATAAACGAACGAGGAGGTCCCACCCGCATGGCATCGGATTGGAAAACCTGCACCCCTCCCCCCGGAGGCGAGACCATCACCTATGACGGTAAAACCTACACCGTCCCCAACCACCCCATCATCCCTTTCCTCCGCGGCGACGGCACCGGCCCCGACATCTGGGCCGCGTCCGAGAAGGTCTTCGACGCCGCCGTGGCTAAGGCCTACGGCGGAAAGCGGAAGATCCACTGGATGGAGGTGCTGGCCGGAGAGGTCTCCTTCGCCAAGACCGGCGAATGGCTCCACCCCGAGACCCTCGAGGCCCTCAAGACCTACCGCATCGCCATCAAGGGCCCCCTCACCACGCCGGTGGGCGGGGGCATCCGGTCCCTCAACGTGACTCTGCGGCAGGTATTGGACCTCTATGCCTGCGTCCGCCCCATCAAGTGGTACCCCGGCGTCCCCTCCCCCGTCAAGCGCCCCGACGCGCTCAACGTGGTCCTCTACCGTGAAAACACCGAGGATGTCTACATGGGGGTGGAGTGGAAATCCGGCACTCCCGAGGCGAAGAAACTGATCGAATTCATCAACAAGGAGTTCGGCAAGAGCATCCGCATCGAATCGGGGATCGGTATCAAGCCCATCAGCGCCTTCGGCACCAGGCGCCTCGTGCGGATGGGCATCCAGTACGCCCTCAGTCACGGCCGCAAGTCGGTCACCCTGGTCCACAAGGGCAATATCATGAAGTTCACCGAGGGGGCCTTCCGGGATTGGGGCTACGAGCTGGCGAAGGAGGAGTTCCGGGACGCCATCGTCACCGAGGACGAACTCTGGGACAAATTCAACGGCAGGATGCCCGAGGGGAAGCTCCTCGTCAAGGACCGCATCGCCGACTCCATGTTCCAGCAGGTCCTCCTGCGCCCCGACGAGTACGACGTCGTCTGCACCCCCAACCTCAACGGGGACTACCTCTCCGACGCCATGGCGGCGCAGATCGGCGGCCTGGGGATCGCCCCCGGCGCCAACATCGGGGACGGCGTCGCCGTGTTCGAGGCCACCCACGGCACCGCGCCCAAGTACGCCAACCAGGACAAGGTCAACCCCGGGAGCGTCATCCTTTCCGGAGTGATGATGCTGGAGTTCATGGGTTGGAAGGAGGCCGGGGACCTCATCGAAAAGGGGATCGCGGGCGCCATCGCGCAGAAACGGGTCACCTACGATCTGGCCAGGCAGATGGAAGGAGCGAAGGAATTGAAGAGCTCCCAATTCGCCTCGGCCATCATCGAAAACATGTAAAGGAGGATCATCATGAAAAAGAAGATCACCGTTGTCGGGGCCGGTCACGTCGGGGAGATCACCGCCCAGCGCATCGCCGAGATGGAGCTGGGGGACGTCGTCCTCATCGACATCGTCGAGGGGATGCCCCAGGGCAAGGGGCTGGACATGAGCCAGTCGGGGCCCATCGTGGGGTTCGGCGGCCGCATCAAGGGGACCAACGCCTGGGAGGACACCGCGAACTCCGACATCACCGTCATCACGGCCGGCCTGCCCCGCAAGCCGGGGATGAGCCGCGACGACCTGCTCCACGCCAACACGGAGATCGTCTCCAAGTGCGCCGAGATGAGCGGAAAGTTCTCCAAGGACGGCATCATCATCGTCGTCTCCAACCCCCTCGACGCGATGTGCGAGGTGGCCCGCCGGGTCACCAAGTTCCCCAAGAACCGCGTGTTCGGCATGGCCGGCATCCTGGACACCGCCCGGATGCGCACCTTCCTGTCCATGGAGCTCGACATGGCGGTGGAGAACATCACCGCCCTCGTCCTGGGCGGCCACGGCGACACCATGGTCCCCCTGGTGAGCTGCTGCAACGTCAGCGGCATCCCCATCACCGAACTGCTCCCGAAGGAAAAGATCGACGCCATCGTCGCCCGCACCGCCAAGGGCGGCGGCGAGATCGTCGCCCTCCTCAAGACCGGCTCGGCCTACTACGCCCCCGGAGCGGCGGCCGCTGAGATCGTGGAGAGCATCGTCAAGGACAAAAAGAAGGTCCTCCCCTGCGCCGCCTATCTCGAGGGCGAGTACGGCTACAAGGGGCTCTACGTGGGCGTCCCCGTCGTCATCGGCGCCGGCGGCCTGGAGAAGGTCATCGAGGTCAAGCTCACCCCCGAGGAGAAGGCCGCCCTCGACAAGAGCGCCGCGGCGGTCAAAGAACTGATCGATCTTTTGAAAGTGTAATGTAGGGGCGACCCGGTGGGTCGCCCGCTTCTCTAGATTGCAGGGGAGGGATGATCCCGATCGAAGGTCGGGGGAATCCCTCCCCTTTTCGTTTCAGGTTTCAGGTTTCTGGTTTCAGGAAAAGAAACGAATCACATCAGGCCCTTCGGTGGTCCGCCTATTTCATTGGGTTGATATCAGTTCGATCGGTATCCCGACACGCGATCCAAACGGCGGGCCATCTCGCTGGTGTAATGGCGTCCCAGCGTGTCGCGGTGCGCGATGATCCAGTCGGACAGCTTGGTCGCACCAAGGGGTGGAGCATCCACATATAACCGATTCTCCATCAAGCCGCGGATCTCCTCCCGGGTAATCACAACATCTCCGACAATCCATCCGATCAGTCGGCATCCCCAGTAGCCCAGGCTGGGCGGCATCGATACAATTGGGCGACACAGGCCAAGCGTGTCGCGGACGCGCGCGACTAACTCCCGATAGGTGAAGGCTTCCGGCCCGATGGCCTCGATGATCTGATTGCCACTCATGCTGACCTGCAATACGGCCGCCTGGGCCAGGTCGTCAACATAGATGGGCTGTAACCGGTAGTCGCCCGTTCCGAACACTCCGAACACGGGAAGATGCCGCAACGACCACGCGATGTTGTTGATCAGGACATCCTCCTTGCCGAACAGGACCGTCGGCCGAAGGATGCAATAGGAAATGCCCGAGTCAATCAACGCTGCCTCCAACTCCGCCTTGCCGCGGAAATAGGGCAGGGGGGAAGAGATATCCGGATTGGTGATGCTCACATGGACGATCCGGCGCACCCCGGCGGCTTGCGCGGCGTCGAACAGGATCTTGGTGTTGGAGACCGCCTGATCGTGCGTGAACAGCTTGTGATCGAAACGTACCCAGTAGGTGTTGATCAGGACATCCACACCGCTCAGCGAATCACAGAGTTTCTTCCGATCATTAAAATTGAACGGAAAAACCCTGATCTTCTCCCCAAATGGATTTTCCCGTTGCGTCGAATTCGTCAGAGTGATGACCGCGTCGCCGCCTTCAAGAAGGCGGGCAGTGATATAGCGCCCTGAGTACCCAAATGCACCGGTGACGGCGACCTTCATGATGGGGCTCCATAATTAGGACAGGCCGAGCTGCCCGTTCATTATTTTGCGGTTCTCCGGAACTTGATAATTTTGATCAGGCCTTTATCCTGCACATCTTTGGGGAGCATGCGGACCAATCGGGGCTTAAAATAAAAAGTATCGAGTATCCACGAAAAGGCCAGCCAATACACAAGTCCTTGAGCTATCGATAATATCAGGGCCGCATAGAGCGGCATGGATTCACCATCGAGGGGTGCCCTGCGCATGACATATAACATAACCATGCCAGCCAGAATAGATACTGCAATGATCTTAATCCTCTGGCGCTTAATCCATCGATCGGTAGTCGAATCAATATTTAAATCAAAATCATCGATCAAGGACTCCATTCCAAACCGCACTTCAGCAGACGAATTCGCAAGATCAGGCACGGGAATCTTGATTTGATAGCGGATATGGTAGGAGCCCATACGGGGCAAGTATACCAAAACTGAATCCTGAACATCGAATCACAAGGACAATCGCGAAAACAGACCGCATTTCATCCCGCCCCTGCATGGCCGTCCGTAAGGAGGCCACGGGGCGGGGGCCCCCTCGTCGCGCCAGATTGGGCCCAGGGGTAGGCGGGCGAACCCCGAAGGGCGCAGCGTACTTGTCATCGTACGTGAGCACCTGAGGGGTGAAGCCCAACGACCCCCTGGGTCCGAGATCGCGCGACCTAACTCTGATAAATTAAGATCTTCTCCTCGGTCATCTCGTTGATCGCCCACCGAACGCCCTCCTTCCCCGTCCCCGACCACTTCACCCCGCCGTAGGGCTGGTGGTCCACCCGGAACGAGGAGGCGTCGTTGACCACGAGGCCGCCGACATGGACCTCCCGGAAGGCCTCCTGGATGCAGTCGGCCCGGTTGGTGAAAAGGGCCGCCTGGAGGCCGAACCGGCTGGCGTTGACCCGCTCGATCGCCTCGCGGAAATCGGCGAACGGCGCAAGGGTGACGAGGGGGGCGAAGGCCTCCTCCTCCCACACCTTCATCCCCGGCCCGGCCCCCTCGAGGACGACGGGGTGCATCACCTTCCCCTCCCGCCTCCGCGGCGTCAGGAGGTTGCACCCCGCCGTCAGCGCCTCGTCGATCCACCCCTCGATCCGCTTGACGGCGTCGGTGTCGATCATCGGGCCGATGAAGGTCTCATCCTCCCGGGGGTCCCCCACCTTGAACTTGGCCACGGCCTCCAGGAGGAGACGGGTGAAGGGGGTGTAGACCCTTTCGTGGACGAGGATGCGCTGGACGGAGATGCACGACTGCCCGGCGAAGGCGAACCCCCCGGTGGCGCATTTGACGGCGGCCACGTTGAGAGGGGCGTCGTCGTGGATGATGACGGCGGCATTCCCCCCCAGTTCGAGGGTGACCATCTTGTCGAAGGCCCGCCGCTTCACCTCCCATCCCGTCTCCGCCGAACCGGTGAAGGAGACGCAGGCCGCGTCCGGATGGCCGTAGAGCTTGTCCGCCCGGGAGGAGACCATGGGGAGAAAGGAAGCCGCCTCCTCCGGATAACCGGCGTCCAGCACCATCTGCATCAGTTTCCAGGCGGTGATGGGGGTCTTCGAGGAGGGCTTGAGGAGGAAGGGGCAGCCGGCCGCCATGGCGGGGGCCAGCTTGTGGGCCACCAGGTTGAGGGGGAAGTTGAAGGGGGTGATCCCGACGACGATGCCGCGGGGGAACCGCGCCACGATGCCCTGCTTGCCCTCGGCCCAGGGGACGCGGTCGAGGGGGAGCACCTCCCCCCCGATGCGGCGCGCCTCCTCGGCGGCGGTCTCGATGGTGAAAGCGGCCCTCGCCACCTCCGCCCGGGCCTGCCCCAGGGGCTTGCCGGCCTCCAGGCAGATGGTCAGCGCCAGGTCCTCCTTGTTCTTCTCCACCTGGTCGCGCAGTTTCATCAGGATCTGGTGCTTCATATAGGAGGAGAGGTTGCGGGTCTGGTAGAACCCCCGGCGGGCCTTCTCCATGGCGGTCCGGATGTGCTCTTCCGAGGCCAGGGAGACGGATCCCACCAAGGCGGCGTCGTAGGGGGAGGTCACCGGGAGAAGGTCCGGGGTCGTCTCCCATTTCCCCCCGATCAGGAGCGGGTATTCGGTCACGCGCCATTCCAGTTTTGCCATTGCAGCCTCCTTGTGATCCTTCGCCTGAAAAACGTAAGGGCACAGCATGCTGTGCCCCTACGATCAACAGAAAATTCAGCGGCCGGTTCTTGACGGCATCATTTGATGGTGTATTCGGGGGCCTCGGGAATCCCCTCCCGCCGTCCGGTGGTGCGCTGCCCGTGGACGCCGCCGCAGGGTTTCTTCGCCTTGAAAAGCCGCAGGTAGTCGAAGACGAGGCGCCGTTTCATCAGCTGGATGGCCTTGGCCGGGTCCACGCCTTTCGGGCACGCGGCGGAGCACTCGCTCCCGAAGTGGCAGGAGAAGACGCCGCTCTTGCGGTCCACGGCCTTGGCGCGCTCGGCGAAGCCGCCGTCGCGGCTGTCGGCGCTGTAGCGGTAGGCCTGGGCCAGGGGCATGGGGCCGGGATAGTCGCGGTCGGTGGCCATGGTGGGGCAGGCGGCCATGCAGGCGCCGCACCGGATGCAGAAGGAAAACTGGAGATATTCCTCCAATTCATGGGGGGTCTGGTAGAACTCGGCGGTGGGGGCGTCCATCTCCCCCTTGTCCTCGCGGAGGATGAAGGGCCTGATCGCCTGGTGCTTCTCGAACATGGGGGTAAGGTCGGGGACCAGGTCGCGGACCGTGTGGAAGTTGGGAAGGGGGGCCACGACCACCATGGCGGCCTTGAGGGCGGCCACCTGGGTGTTGCAGGCCAGGGTGGGGCGGCCGTTGATGAGCATGCCGCAGGAGCCGCACACACCCATCCGGCAGGAATAGCGGAAGGCGAGCCCCGTGTCCTGGTTCCTCTTGATCCAGTGGAGGCCGTCGAGGACCGTCATCCCCTTGGCAAAGGGGACGGCGAAGGTCTTCCAGGAGGGGGCGGGGTCGGTCTCCGGGTTGAATTTGCGGATGCGGAAATGGATCGTCTTGCTTTCGCTCATGGCGTCCTCCTTCAGCCCTTCATCGCCAGGCCGCGCGCGGCGATGGCCGCGTAAGTCCCCACCACGAACAGCGCGACGCCCATCACCATCAGGCAGGCGGTGGCGAAGCGCTTGAGGCCGGCGCCGACATTCGTCTCGCCGATGATGGTGTTGAGCCCGTAGAGGCCGTGGAAGAGGGCCGCCCCGAGGAGGACGATGTACGAAGCCATGAAGAAACCCAACTTGGCCCGGGCGGCGACGTTGGCCCAGTCGATGGCCTCGCCGCCGGCCGGGTTGAGCCCCGCCAACGGGAGCACCTCGTCGAGATGCATGATGACCATGTGAAGGCCCAGCAGGACCAGGATGACCAGCCCCGCCAGGATGTGCCAGGTCCAAAGGCGTGAATGTCTCATGGGCGCCTCCTCAGTGCCTAAGGAATTCCAGGCCGCCCAGAACGATGAAGGCGGCGCCGGCCAGCATCAGGACGACGGTGACGAAGCGGCTGGCGTGCAGACTGGTCTTATAGGGGTAGACCGGCTCGATGGGCCGTCCCACGGCGAACCCCAGCTCGATGAGGATGAGCCGGACGCCGTTGGCGGCGTGGAATCCGAAGGCGGCCAGGACCAGGAACTCCCCGACGACGAAGACGGGATGGCGCAGGAACCCGCCGTCCCCCAGAAGAGCGTTCCACTGCGCCGGCCCGAAGGCCCGCGATGTGGTGACGAGGATGTGCAGGAGGAAATAGGAGAGGATCCCCAGTCCGGTGACCCGGTGCAGGGTGTAGAGGTAGCGCTCCGGGCTCCACGCCCCGCCGAGCGCCCAGCCCTTGATCCCCAGGTGATTGTCGTAGCTCTTGCTTGACATCGCGGCCTCCTAATATTTCCGCTCGACCGGCTTCCAATGGGTGATGGCCACCGGCTTGTAGTCCAGTTGGGGGCCCTTGGGGCCCTTCTTCACGAGGGTGTGCTTGAGGAATTTCACGTCGTCGCGGGTGGTGAAGTCGCGTCGGGCGTGCCCGCCCCGGGACTCCTCCCGGGCCAGGGCCGCGGTGATCATCGCCTCGGCCAGGTCAAGGAGGTTCTCGGTTTCCAATACATTGACCAGGTTGCTGTTGTAGACGCGCCCTTTGTCGGCCACGCCGATGTTGGCGAACCTGGCCCGCAGGGAGGCCAGCTTCAGCAGCCCCTCCTGCATTTGACGGCCGTCGCGGTAGACCCCCATGTGCTGGTCCATCAGCGTCCGCAGTTCCTCGCGGATGGCGTAAGGGTTTTCGGACCCGTTCTGACCGAGCACCGTCCCGAAGACCCGCTTCTCCTCGGCCTCGGCCGCCGCCTTCGGGGCCGGCGGCAGGACAGGATGGGTCTTCATGAACTGGACGATTTCCTGGCCGCAGATATCGCCCCAGACAAGGCACTCGGCGGTGGAGTTGCACCCCAGGCGGTTGGCCCCGTGCATGGAGACGCAGGCCACTTCGCCGGCGGCCCAGACCCCCCTGGCCTTGCAGGCGCCGCGGAGGTCGCACTCCACGCCGCCCATGCTGTAGTGGGCCACGGGGCGGACCGGAATGGGCTCCTTGATGGGGTCCAGGTCGAGGAACTTGATGCACACCTCCCGGATGAGCGGCAGGGCGTGGTTGATCCTGTCGGCCCCCAGGTGGGTGAGGTCCAGATGGACATAATCGAGGCCCTCGGGACCCGGAAAGCCCCGCCCTTCCAGGATCTCCGTCATTTCCGAGCGGGAGACGATGTCGCGCGGGGCCAACTCCATGAACTTGGCGGCGTACTTCTCCATGAACCGCTCGCCCTTGTTGTTCTTCAGGTATCCCCCCTCGCCCCGGCACCCCTCGGTCATCAGGATGCCCGACGGGACCAGCCCCGTCGGATGGAACTGCAGGAACTCCGGGTCCTCCAGGTTCAGCCCCGCGCGGTAGGCGTAGGCCTGGCCGTCGCCCGTGACCGTCTGGGAATAGGTGGTGAAGCCGTAGAGGTTCCCCAGGCCGCCGGTGGCGATGAGGAGCGCCTTCCCCCTCAGGAGGATGCACTCACCCGACATCAGATCGTAGGCGGTGAGCCCCTTGAACTGCCCGTCCTCGATGATGATGGAGGTGACGAAGACCTCGTCGTAGCGCTCGTAATTGGCGTGCCGCAGCATCTCGTCGTAGAGCGACTGCATCTCGAAGAACCCCGTCTTGTCGGCCGCCATGGTGGCCCGGGGGAAGCTGTGGCCGCCGAAGGGGCGCTGGGAAATGCGGCCGTCGGGGTCGCGCGACCACGGCAGGCCCCAGTGGTCCAGCAGTTTGATCTCCTTGGGGCTGGTCTCGACGAAGAGGTCCACCGCGTCCTGATCGGCCAGGAAGTCCGACCCCTTCACCGTGTCCCAGGCGTGCAGCTGGAGGGAGTCCCCCTCCTCCGGCCGCAGAACGGCCCCCGTGCCCCCCTCGGCGCACACCGAATGGGCCCGCATGATCTGGACCTTGGAGACCATGGCCATGCTGACGGAGTTGCCCAGCGTGCGGGCGATCTCCACCGCCGCACGCAACCCCGCCAGCCCCGTTCCGAAAATGATCACATCATGGGTTTTTTCGATCACCGGTCGCTCTCGCTCCTTATGTCATAGGATTGGCGCACCGGCCCAATTATAGACCAAAGCGCGGCCGGGGGCAATGGGAGATTGCGGAGGCGCCGGGTCCAGGGAGGCCGCAGGGCAGGCGGGCGGGAGAAATATGGGGGAAGAGGGGGGCTGTCCCCGCAGGCCCTTGATGCTTTGTCCTTCGCCCTTTTCCGCTCCCGGATCCGAAGTTGCGTTTCCGAACCTCATTTTTCAACGGCCCCAAAAAAGGTATAATGGCTTCTCCATGAGCGCGATCCCCCACGACGCCGAGATCCCCAAGTCGCTGGAAGCCGAAACGGCCGTCCTCTCCAGCATCCTGGTGGAGCCCGATTCCATCGACAAGGTGACGGAATTCCTCCGTCCGGAGGATTTCTTCTCCCAGCGCAACCAATTCATTTTCAAGGCGATCCTGGACCTCTCCGGGGAGGGGCGTCCGGTGGACCTGGTGACCCTGTCCGACGCCCTCAAGGGGAAGGTGACCCCCCACGAGCTGGGCGCCCTGGCCGACGGGATCCCCGATTTCGCCCATGTCGAGGAGCACGCGCGGATCGTCAAGGACAAGTCCACCCTCCGCCGCCTCATCGCCATCGCCGCGCAGGCCCAGAAAGAGGCCTTCGGGACCCCGCCGCCCCCCAAGCGGAAGGGGGAGCCCGCCCCCCCGCCCCTGTCGCCGCGGGAGGTGCTGGAGGGGGTGGAACAGCGCATCTTCGACCTGGCCGAGTCGAGCGTCCGCGCCTCGTTCGTCCCCCTCAAGACGGTGGTGGAGGAGAACCTCCGGACGCTGGAGCAGATGGGGGTCAACCGGGCCCACATCACCGGCATCGCCACCGACTTCACGAAGCTGGACGAGTACACCTGCGGATTCCACCCCGGCGAACTGGTCTACCTGGCCGGACGGCCGGGAACGGGGAAAACCTCCTTCGCCCTGGCCATGACGGTCAACATCGCCAAGACCGGGAAGACGGTGGGGTTTTTCAGCATCGAGATGGCCCGCGAGCAGTTGGGGATGCGCCTGGTCTGCGCCGAGGCCCAGATCGACATCCAGAAATACCGCCGCGGCTTCCTCCGCAAGGACGACTACGGCCCCTTCGCCGAGGCGGTGGAGACCCTCTCCCACCTCCCCATCTACATCGACGACGCCCCCGCCCTCGACGTGCTGGAACTGCGCACCAAGTGCCGCCGACTCAAGCGGGAGAAGGGGCTGGACATCGTCTTCGTGGACTACATCGGGCTCCTGCGGCCCCACGGCCGGTTCGAGAACCGCAACCTGGAACTGGGGGCCATCTCCCGGTCGCTCAAGGCCCTGGCCAAGGAGATCTCGGTGCCCGTCGTCGTCCTCTCCCAGCTCTCGCGCAACCCCGAGCGGCGGCGCGAGCGCGACGCCAAGCCGCAATTGTCCGACCTGCGCGAATCGGGCAACCTCGAGCAGGACGCCGACCTGGTCATCCTCATCCACCGGGAGAAGGAGGACCCCACCAAGCCCGAGGCCCACAAGAACCAGGCGGAGATCATCATCGCCAAGCAGCGCAACGGCCCCACGGGCTCCTTCCACCTGGCCTTCATCCGCGAGCTGGCCCTCTTCATGAACCGGGACAGCGACGCCTTCGTCGGCGAGGGCTGAGGTGCGGGCCCTGAGCACGCTCGACCGGGCGGTCACCGCCACGATCGAGGAGGCCGGCCGGTGGTTCACGATGCTCTACAAGACCCTCTACTGGACGGCCCGCGGGCCGTGGGACTTCCGCGAGTGGTTCCGGCAGATGGCCCGCGTGGGGGTGGACTCGGTCCCCGTGGTCTTCCTGGCCGCCTTCTTCACCGGCGCCGTCATCGCCCTCCAAACCTACGAGGGGTTCCAGCGGTTCCACGCCGAGGGCTACGTCGGCTCGGTGGTCTCCCTCTCCATGCTCCGCGAACTCGCCCCCGTCCTCTCGGCGCTCATGGTGACGGGGCGCGTGGGATCCGCGTACGCCGCGGAGATCGGGACCATGCGGGTGACCGAGCAGATCGACGCCCTCTACGCCCTGGCCGCCAACCCCATCCAGTACCTCGTGGTCCCGCGGGTGTGGGCCTCCTTCATCATGATGCCCCTCCTCACCATCATGGCCGACGCCACCGGCATCCTGGGCGGCTACCTCGTGGCCGTGGGGCTCCTGAACGCCAACGCCGTCATCTACGAGCAGTCCACCTTCCAGTTCCTGGACCTCAACGATTTCGGGAGCGGCATCATCAAGGCGGCCGTCTTCGGGATCATCCTGGCGGTGACGGGGTGCATGAAGGGGTTCCACACCCAGGGCGGGGCCGAGGGGGTGGGGAAGGCCACCACGCAGTCGGTGGTGATGGCCTCCCTCATCATCCTCCTCTCCGACTTCTTCCTGACGAAGGTCCTCTTCCAATGAACCAGGCGGGCGGCCCGACCAAGATCTCCATCCGCGGCCTCCACAAGGCCTTCGGCGCCAAAAAGGTCCTCCAGGGCGTGGACCTGGAGGTCCCGGAGGGTTCCTCCACCGTCATCATGGGGGGGTCGGGGGCCGGGAAATCGGTCCTCCTCAAGCACGTCATCGGCCTCCTGCGGCCCGACGCCGGCGAAGTCCTGGTGGACGGCGGCGACATCGGACACCTCCACGAGGGGGACCTCAACACTGTGCGCCGGCAGTTCGGCATGTCGTTCCAGGAGGGGGCGCTCTTCGATTCCATGTCGGTCTTCGACAACATCGCCTTCCCCTTGCGCAGGCACTCCGGCCTGGACCCGGACGGCGTCGCCGAGCGCGTGCGGGAGTGCCTCCGCATCGTCAACCTCCACGACGTCGAGGGGAAGATGCCCGCCGAGCTCTCCGGCGGGATGCGGCGGCGCGTCGGCTTCGCCCGGGCCATCGCGCTGAAGCCCCGGATCCTCCTTTTCGACGAGCCCACCACCGGCCTCGACCCGGTGATGACGGCGCTCATCGCCGACACCATCCGCGCCCTGACCGAGGACGAGACCGTCACCGCGCTCACCATCACCCACGACCTGCAGGCGGCCTACGCCATCGCCGACCGCATCGCCATGATCTTCCAGGGGCGCATCGTCTTCTGCGGCCCCCCCGAGGCGTTCCAGACCAACACGGACCCGGTCGTGGAGCAGTTCCGCACCTCGAACCCCATCGGACCCTGGACGGAGGCAGAACTATGAAACGGCCCGCCCACGCCGCCCGCAGCTGGCAGCCAGCAGCCGGCAGCTCGGATATTTCATCGCCGAACGGCTTCTGCGATTCGACACTTCGAGGCTTCGTTCTGCGTCGCGCGTTTCACGTCTCGCGTCCCACGCCCATCATGGAGGCTTCGCAATGAGTCCAACCGCCAAAGTCGGGCTGTTCGCCCTCATCGTGCTGGTGATCGCCGGCATCTTCATCCTCAAGATCGAGGACCTCTCGCTGGGGAGGGGCAAGATCCAGCGCATCCGCGTCTCCTTCCCCGACGTCTCCGGGCTCGACGCGAAGGCGGCCGTGCGGGTCCACGGCGTGCGGGTGGGCAAGGTGGAATCCATCGCCCTCTTCGACGACCACGCCGAAGCGGTCCTGGCCGTGGACGCCTCGCTCAAGTTGGGGAAAGGCGCCACGGCCGCCGTCCGCAACATGGGGCTCCTGGGCGACAAGTATGTCGAACTGATGCCGGGCGACCCCTCCGCCGGGCCGCCGGAGGACCCCGACAAACTGAAGGGGACCAGCCCCATCGCCTACGACGAGATCCTGGAGAAGCTCGCCTCCATCGGCACCGACGTCAAGGCCCTCACCGCCTCGTTCCGCGCCTCCCTCGCCGGCCCCGAGGCCGAGGGGAAGATGCAGGAGATCGTGGAGAACATCCGGGCCTTCACCGCCGAGGCCAACCACCTCCTCGCCGAGAACCGGGGGACCGTGAAGACCATCGGCGGCAATATCGAGGCCATCACCGCCCGCCTGCGGGAGGACCTGCCGGAGGTGCTGGCCGCCGCGCGCACCCTGCTCGAGAACCTCGACGGGGTGGTCCTGGAGAACCGCACGACCCTGGCCGAAACCGTCGAGAACCTCAAGGAGTCCACCGCCCGCCTCGAGACCACCATGAAGTCGGTGGACTCCATCATGCTCAAGATCGACCAGGGCGAGGGGACCATCGGCAAACTCGTCAACTCCCCCGAGACCCACGACAAGCTGGTGGCCACCATGGATTCCGTCAAGGGGGGGGTGGACACCTTCCAGGACTCCTTCGGGCGGGTCCGGAAGTGGGACCTGTCGCTGGACCTGCACACCGACTACCTGGCCGAGACCGAGAATTTCCTGACCGACTTCAGCGCCTGGCTCTGGCCGAACCACGGCCGGTACTACCTGTTCGAGGTGGTCAGCGACCCCATCGGCGACCGCTCCGAAAAAACGGAGACCATCACCACCACCCACCCCGACGGCTCGGTGAGCGTCACCGACGTCACCTACCTGAAGTACGAACAGAAGTACACGGTGAGCCTGCTGTTCGGCTGGCGGTTCGACAAGCTCACCCTGCGCGCCGGGGTCAAGCAGGGGACCGGCGGCGTCGGGATGGATTATCGTCTGTTCAGCGACCGCCTCCGGCTTTCCCTGGACGCGTTCGATTTCTCGGACCCCTACCGGGACTTCCAGCTCCTGTTCCGGGGGCGCTTCTACCTCAACAGGAATCTCTACATTTCCACCGGGATGAACGACATCATGAACGACGGCACGCGCTCCTTCTTCATCGGGGGCGGAGTCACCTGGGACGACGAGGACTTCAAGTACCTGCTGGGGGCGGCGCCGAGCCTGTAGGGGGGACGGCCCCCGTTCTTGCCGTCCCCCGGCGCGGCTGATATACTACCGCAATGTCAACGGCGCTCCTTGCGGCCGAGCGGATCGGCCGGAACTATCCGCGGGAACGGTGTGTGGCCCTTTCCGACGTTTCCCTCGCCATCGCCCCGGGGGAATACGCGGCGGTCACGGGCCCCAGCGGCAGCGGCAAATCCACCCTTCTTCATCTTCTGAGCGGTCTCGACCGTCCGACCTCCGGCCGCGTCCTCTTCGACGGCCGCCAACCCGCCGGGACGGGCGAATGGGCTTCCATCCGCGCCCGCAACATCGGGTTCGTCTTTCAATCCTTCCATCTCCTGCCCACCCTCACCGCCCGGCAGAATGTCGAAGTCCCCATGATGGGCGTCGTCGCGGGCGTTCGCGACCGCCGGCGGCGGGCGGAGGAGCTCCTGGCCCGGGTGGGCCTGGCCGATCGGGCGGGACACCGCCCCTCCCAGCTTTCGGGGGGGGAGAAGCAGCGGCTGGCCATCGCGCGGAGCCTGGCCAATTCCCCGGCGGTCATCCTGGCGGACGAACCGACGGGCAACCTGGATTCGAAATCCGCCGCCGGGGTCCTCGATCTGCTGGAGGCCCTCCGCCGGGAGGAGGGCGCCCTGCTGGTCATCGTGACGCACGATCCCGACATCGCGGGGCGGGCCGAACGGCGGATCTCCCTGCAGGACGGCCGGATGGTCGCCGACGAGCGCGCCGCGGGGAGGGGCTGACATGCGCCTGGAGACGATGGCCCTTCTGAATCTCGGGCGCCGGCCGATGCGCTCGTCGCTGACCGTGCTGGGCATCGCCGCGGCGGTGGCCGCCTTCGTGGCCCTCGTCGGCCTGTCACGGGGGGTGGAACTCGCGTGGAGCGGCAGTCTCCAGGCCCACGGCACGCACCTGCTCGCCATCCAAAAGGGCGCCGTCGAACTCCTGACCACCTCGCTCGATGCGGACCTGGCCGGCGCCATCGCCCGGATCGAGGGGGTGGAGAGCGCGGCCGGCGAACTGGTCAACGTGATGGTCCTGGACGACCGCTTCACCGCCGTGGCGGCCGGGTGGGAGGCGGATTCGCACCTGTGGGGGTCGCTGCACCTGCTGGCGGGCCGGCTCCCCTCCCCGGCGGAGGGGAGGGTGGTGCTGCTTGGGGAAGCCGCCGCCGAAACCCTCCGAAAGGGGCCGGGCGACGCGATGAGGATCCAGGACGAGCCGGCCGTGGTGGCCGGCGTCTTCCGCATGAGCGGCGTGATGGGCAACAACTCCGCCATCCTGCCCCTGGAGGGGATGCAGGAGATCATGGGACGCCCCGGCAAGGTCACCGGATTCCATGTCCGGGTCAGGAATCCGGAGTCGCAGGGGGCGATCGCCGCCGTCAGGTCCCGTCTCCAGAACGCGTTCCCCCGCCTCTCGTTCCACGAGACCGCGACGGTCGCCGACGACAACCAGATCATCCGGCTCTTCCGCGCGATCGCCTGGAGCGTCTCCGCCGTGGCCATGGCCATCGCGCTCGTGGTGCTGCTCAACACCCTCCTCATGGCGGTCCTGGAGCGCACCCGCGAAATCGGCGTCCTGTCGGCCATGGGGTGGCCGGCCCGTCGGATCGTGGGGTTGCTGGTCCTCGAGGGGGTGTTCACGGCCGCCATCGGCGGCGCGCTGGGTTTGATCCTCGGCGCGGGCGGACTCCGTTTTCTGGCGCGCCTTCCGCGCCTGCAAGGATTCATCGAACCCGGCGTGTCGGGGGCCTTGTTGGCGACCGTCGCCCTGGCCGCCGTCGTTCTGGGCGTCCTGGGCAGCGCCTATCCCGCCTGGCGCGCCGCGCGGATGGCCCCCGTGGAGGCGCTGCGCGATGAGTGACGCCTGCGCGCAAGGCGGCGGATGACCGCCTGGGTCGGAGCGTACCCCTACCTGATCGAGGGGCTGCTCCTCGCGGGGGGGGCGGTCTTCGCCCTGCGGGCCCTTCCGCGCGGACAGCGCACCGCCGCCCTGTGGAGCGGATGGCTCCTCATGCCCTTCTCGCTGACGGGGATCCTGTTCGAGCCCGAGTACTGGAATCCCCAGCGCCTGTTGGGCGGGCCGATCGGACCCGAGGACCTTCTCTTCACCTTCGGATCCGGCGCGTGGGCCTGGATCCTCTCTTCGTCCGCCACTTTCCGCCCCTGCCGCGGGGTTCTCGCTCCGGGAAGGAGCGCGGCCCGGTACGCGGCCGGGATCCTCGGCGGGCTGGCCGCCGGCGTCCTCTGCCGGCTCTGCGGCGCGGGGCCGATGACGGCGGCCATCGTGGCCATCGCGCTGGTGGGCATGGGGACCTCCCTCTCAACGAACCGGACCTGGCGGCAATGGGCGGCGGGACTCCTTGGATTCACAATCGCCCACACCCTGGTCCTGAAGGTCATCTATCATCTCAATCCCGCGTTTGCGCTCCAATGGAACGCCCCCAACTTATGGGGCGTGTGGGTCTGGGGCATCCCGCTGGAGGAGATCGTCTGGGCGGCCGCCTGCGGCGCCGTGTGGCCGGGTTTCATGGATTTTGTTCTCGGCGTCCGCTGGACGCGGGGGGAAGAAGTTCAGAGTTGAGCGTGGAGAGTTCAAAGCATACGATTCGCACTGCATAAATTCAGGCAGACCTTGAAATCCGGGGCGGCATGCGGAATGATCTCCCGCCTTTCCCGCCTTTCTCGCCTTTCTCGCCTTTCTCGCCTTTCCCGCTTTTCCCGCCTTTCCCGCCTTTCTCGCTTTTCCCGCCTTTCTCGCTTTTCCCGCCTTTCCCGCCTTTCTCGCTTTTCTCGCCTTTCTCGCCTTTCTCGCTACTTCAATCTTCTCCCCCGTCCCGTTCCCTCCACCGGACCAGCCGCTCCTTCTCCTCCGGCGTCAACTCGGCCCCCGCCAGGAGGTCCGGCCGGCGCCGGTAGGTGATCTTCACCGCCATGGCCCGGCGCCAGCGGTCGATGCGCCCCTGGTGACCCGAAAGGAGGAGGCGGGGCACCCTCCCCCCCTCGAACTCCTCCGGCCGGGTGTACTGTGGGTATTCCAGCAGGCCGCCGTGGAATGACTCCTGCACCGGCGATTCGGCGTTGCCCAGGACGCCGGGGAGGAGCCGCGCCACCCCCTCCACCACCACCAGGGCCGCCAGGTCGCCCCCCGCCAGGACATAATCGCCGATGGAAAGCTCCTCGTCCACGAAGCGCGACGCGTGGAGCCGCTCGTCCATCCCCTCGTACCGGGCGCAGAGGAGGACCAGCCAGGACCGCCGGGCAAGGGCCTCCAGGCGCGCCTGATCGAGTCGCGCCCCCCGGGGGGTCAGAAGGACCGCGTGGGGGGCGGTCCCTCGTGGGCCGACGGTGCGGATGTGGTCCAGGGCCCTCGCCACCGGTCCGGGCGCCATCAGCATCCCCGCCCCGCCGCCGTAGGGGGCGTCGTCCACTTTCTTGTTCCGGTCGAGGGCAAAATCGCGGATGTCGTGGACATGAAGGTCGAGGACCCCCAGGCGGAGCGCCTCCCCCGTCACGCTCAGGCGCAGGTAATCGAAGGCGGCGGGGAAGAGGGTGGCGGCGTCAATCCTCATGCGCCAGCAGACCCGGGATGGGACGGATGACGATCCGGACGCCGGGCTCCACCGTGACGAAGGCCTTGACGAAGGGGACCGACACCTCCCGCCCCCCGGCGTCGATGAGGAGGTTGACGGCGCCGGGGTTTTCCTCGAAACCCGTCACCGTCCCCAGGCGCTCGCCGCGGGGCAGGAAGCAGGGGAGGCCGAGGAGGTCGTGGTAGTAGTGG
The DNA here is from genome assembly GCA_002327305.1 of Holophagales bacterium UBA2201. Taxonomy (GTDB): domain Bacteria; phylum Acidobacteriota; class Thermoanaerobaculia; order UBA2201; family UBA2201; genus UBA2201. The sequence goes on from DCUZ01000113.1 coordinate 36,208, forward strand.
AAATCGGGGCCGTGGGGCCAGGCCTCGGCAAGGGGGACGGCGATGTCGGCGCCCCGCCAAGTTTCCGCCTCCTCCACCGTCGTCAGCCCCTCCAGCCGGAAGAGGAGGAACTCCTTATGGGGACGGACCCCCTGGACGCGGTGCTCGCGGCGCTCCTCCCCCCGGACCAGCCACACGGTCTTGAGGGCCGCGTAACGATCGGGGAAGTCGGACAGGGGGCGGGCGCGCAACTCGCCGTGCACCCCGTGGGGGCGCAGGACCTCGCCGATGACGATGAACTCGGGGCTATTCAATAATCTGGAGGGTGTAGTGCTTCTTGGCCTTCGTCGCCGCCGCCCCCAGGAGGGTGCGGATGGCCTGGGCCGTGTGGCCCCGCTTGCCGATCACCTTGCCCAGGTCGTCGGCGGCCACCTTCAGGTTCAGGACGACCCCCTCGTCGCCCTCGGACTCGGTCACCTCGACCTCCTCCGGCTTGTCCACGAGGAGCTTGACCAGCTCCTCAACGAGCTGCCGCACCCTGGCCCCTCTTGACCAGAGACTCCACCTTGGGGGTCATCCGGGCGCCCTTCTTGACCCAGGCGTCCAGCTTTTCCCGGTCGATCTGGATGACCTCGGTCTTCGGCTTGGGGTCGTAGGTTCCCAGCAGATCCAGGTAGGCCCCGGCCGACCGGTTGCGGGAATCGGTGACGATGACGCGGTAAAAGGGCTTGTGGTTGCTGCCCAGGCGCTTGAGACGGATGATGACCATGGTTCATAACCTCCTGTGATTAGGGGCGATATTATAGCAGAAGCGGAGGCGGACCGTCCATCGGAGGGGGCTCGGGGTTATACTAACGGCATGAAACGGGAATGGCAGCGCACCCTCCTCGCGGCCCTGGCCTGCCTCCTCCTCGGCTACGCCCACGGCTCGTCGCGCCTGGACCGCCTGGCGGTCGCGGTGCGGGACTTCGTCGCCCTCTACGAGCGGACGGTGGACCTGAAGGGGATGTCGGTCAACGACCGGATCCGCTTCCGCGAGATGAAGCGGGAGCTGGACCGGATCGCCCGCGGGACCGGGCCGTAGATTCCGCCCGCCTCCGCGACTCCAGGACGCGCGGATAGTTCTTCACCTGCCGCAGGATGCCCCGCAGGATGAGCACCTCCCGCGGCCCGAGCCGGGCCCGCAGGGCCATCTGCCGCAGGTCGGTCAGGACGCGGTCGGGGTTGGGCCCCTGCAAAAAGCCGATGGCGAGGAGGGTCTCCCGCAGGTGGCCGAAGAACCCCTCCAATTCCCTGGCGGTGGCCAGCTCCTCCGGGCCGGCGCCCCCGTCCGGCGCCCCCGCCGCCGCGTGGAGGACGAGGGCGGCGGCCTGCGCCAGGTTCATCACCGGGAAGGCGGGGCGGGTGGGGATGCGGAAGACGGCGGAAGCCAGGGCCATCTCCTCCTGGGAGAGGCCCCGGTCCTCGGCGCCGAAGAGGAGGGCGACCCGGGCCTTGGGCGGCAGTCCGCCGACGACGCCGGGGAACGCCGCGAAGGGGCGGAGCGGAGGCCTGCGGCGGCCGCGCCCCGACGAGGTGGCCAGGACCGCGTGGAACGGGCGGAGGGCCAGGGGCAGGGTGTCATAGACCCGCACCCTCACCCGCGCCTCCCCCCCGGCGGCCATGCTGGCCACCGCCGGGTCGGCCAGGTCGGCGCGGGGGTCCACGAGGCGGAGGTCCCTCAGGCCGAAATTGGCCATCAGGCGCACGACGGCGCCGACATTGCCGGGATATTTTGGAGAGACGAGGACGACGCCGAAGCGCATGCGCCCCGCGGTCAGGCGAGCCGAAGCGACTGCGCGGTCTCCCTTCCGAGGGCGAAGGCCTTGCGGTTCATCTCCACCACCTTCCCGCCCTTGGCGCCGAACATCTCCTCGATCACCGAAAGGAGCGAAGCCTCCTTCAGCGGCAGCAGCGGCGAGGCGGCCCCCACCATGACGATGTTGGCGCACCGGGGGCTCCCCGCCTGCTTCGCCAGGGCGTCGGCCTCGACGAGGTGCCCTTTCGGGAGGGAGGCGACGGCCTTCCGCACGGCCTCCATGTCGGGGTAATCGGGGATGTTGACGAAGGGGCTGGAGGAGGCCAAAAGCGCCCCGTCGGGGGCGAGGAACTTCAGTTGCCGCAGGGCCTCCAGCGGCTCGACGGCCAGGATGAGGTCCGCCCCGCCCTCGGGGATGACGTCGCTGTGGATGGGGCCGTCGGCGATGCGCAGGTGCGACTCCACCCCCCCGCCCCGCTGGCTCATCCCGTGCACCTCCGACTGCTTGAACTGGAGGCCGTCCTTCAGCGCCGCCGTCCCCAGCACATAGGCGATGGTGATGATCCCCTGCCCCCCGACCCCCGCGATGACGATGTCCTTTTTCATGTGCCCCTCCTGGATGCTCGTGGTCCGACCATTGTACGGCCCCGGGCCCGGGGTGTCAATCCCGCCTGGAGCCCCCCAGGAGGCGGGTGATGATGAAACCGAACCGCCATTCGTCATCGGAGAAGGGGAAAAACGACCCGGCGAGATGGGTGGAAGGGTTCAGGAAGACGCTGTTGGTGACCATCACCTTGAAGAAGTGGCCTCCCGTCTCCAACTCGAACCCCACCGCAACCGCGTCGTGCCCCCGGTCGAACCCGGACAGGACATGGTTCATCTCCGCCATGGCGCTGAGCGTCCGTGTGACGGCAAAGCGCGCATAGCCCCCCAGCGCGAACGTGTGGGGGTCGGAGGGGTCGAAAAGGTCGCTGTTGGCGACATAGGAGGGGACGATCCCCAGGGCCAGGCGTCCTCCCGCTTTCGCGTTGAGGATCACGGCGGCGTAGACCTGCACCTGGTCCCCGTCGAACCCGCCTCCGCTGCCGGTCTCGTAATTGCTGTTCCACCCCGCGCCGGCCTGGGCCGCGGCCATCAGGGGCACCTTGCCCCCCGCCTCCCAGAACCGATGCTTCAACCGCAGGTCGACGTTCCCGAAGGCGTTGGATCGCCCCAGGGTGACGGTGAGGCGGTCGGTCACGGCGTAACCGAAGGCGAGGCGGGTGTTGGCGTGGCTGTCCAGGCCGTAAAAGGTCTCATGGCCGGATTGGATGGGCTCCTCGAACCGGTGGGCGACCTCGAACTGCATCTCCCCCTTCCGGAGGGTGGCGGCGGTGGGGAGGTTGAAGGCCAGGTCCGACGGGAACACGACCGGCTCCGGTTCGACGCCGGGCCCGGTGCGCTTCCACGCGACCCCGGGCTCCTCCTGCGCCATGGCCAGGACACTCAACGCGAGACAGAGGGCGAACAGCGACCGTTTCATGGAACCTCCTTGGAGGATGATGGGACTTCAACGAGGGTGACGTCCAGATCCAGGTCCATCCGGGGCGAGACCTTCGCCCCCATCAGCGACGGGACCCGGATGCCGAAATCGCGGATGTCCAGGGGGAACGAGGCGGTGAGGCGGTAGCGCCCTTCGGAGACGGCGACGCGCCCGGTGACGGCCAGGGGGCGCTCCTTTCCATGGACCGTGAGGGTCCCCTCCACGACGACGAGGGCATCCGTATCCCCCTGTCGGGCCAGCCTGGCGATCTTCCCCTTGAAGAAGGCGTAGGGGTGCTTGTCTGTTTCCAGGTGGTTCTCGCGCATGTGGCGGTTCCTCAACCCGATCCCGGTGTCGAGGGCGTTGAGGTCCACCTCGAAGTAGACCGCGCTCCCCATGGGAAGGCCCGTCCGGGGGTCCGTGCCGGTCCAAAAAACGTAGCCGTCGATGCGGGAGGTGGATCCGTCGAAGGTCTCTCCCATGAAGGAGGCGGTGAACCGGGCGCGGTTGGGCGCCTCCCGGTCCACGTGCAACTCGCCGCCGCCCCGCAGAGGGGCGGCGGCGAGAAATACGATCCACAGGAGGGACAGACACCGTTTGGGGTTCGGCATCGTTGCCATCGTCCGTCAGTATACCAGACCGGCGCCGGCGTCACCGCAACGCGGGGATGAAAATGGCGTCGCCGGTCCGGTTGTCCGCCACCGAGGCGTAGGCCGCGACCCGCCCCCCCGAAAGCACCGTCACCTCCACCCGTCCCCCCGTCAGGAGCCCGGCTCCGGGAATAAGATCCTCCAGGCGGCCCTGGATATTCCGGAAGGCCGGCACTCTCACCGGCTCCGGGGAGACGGCCACGATCATGCCCGCCTGGTCGAAAAGGGTCAGCGTCAGGGTGGTGTCCACCCCCGCGAACTCCGAGAAGCCCAGGTTGCACCGGTAGGTCGGCGTGGAGGCCACCTGCAGGACCTGCCCCGCCTGGGAGGGTCCGAGGCATTCCTCCTCCCCCATGGCCGGAATGGACTGGCCGTAGGTCCCCTCCCCGGTGGTGTTGAAGGTGCGGGATGACGCCAGGAACGGACCGTCGGCCCGCAGATGGAGGCTTCCCGCCGCATTGGATCCGGCGTCGGGGAACAGGGATCCGACGAGGTCCCGGATCACCTCCATGGCGTTCGGTGCCAGCGTGCGGTCGGCGGAGCGGACCGGCTGCCCCCCCGCGTGGAATTCCACGCTTACCGTCCGGGCCTGGTCCGTGGGATTGAACAGAGTGAGATCGGTGCTCCAGTCGGTGTCGAACCCCCCCCTCGTCTTGGCGGCGGCCGCGACGATCCGATGAAGGGCCGCGCCCGACGGCGGCGCCTTTTGGGCGGGAAGATAGACGGCGTCGCCGGTTCGGTTATCCACCACGGAGGCGTAGGCCAGGATGGCCCCCGTCTCCACCATCACCTCGGCGCGCAGATCCTGCCCGGAGGCGAGCCCCATTTCCGCAAGCGAGCGCTGGACCCACGCCCAGGGCAGGAGGGCCACCGGATGACCATCCACCAGAACCTCCCCCCCCGCATTGCGGAGGGTGACGCGCAGCGAGGACCCGTTCCCGGAAATGTCGGTAAAGCCGATGTTCGTGCGGTATTCTTCGGCGTGCTGCAGGCCGATCAGGTGGCCTGCCTCACCCGCCCTCACGGCGCTTGAGCCGAGGGCCGCGCCGGCCCCCTGTCCGGAAACGAACTGCCCGTAAGTGCCCTCGGGGGTTTGATTATAGGTTCGCGAAGTGATCATGATGGGGCCTTCGGACACCACGCGCAGGCTCCCCGCCACCCCCCCCAACCCGAACAGGGATTCCACCAGGTTTTCCAGGAGGGGCGATTCCATCCCGCCCAGCAGGCCGGAATGGGACAGGGTCTCCGTCTCCTCCGGCCCCGTCTGCCGGGTCAGGAGAAGGTCGTACCGGACGGCCGTGGGGGCCGGGTTGAAGAGCATGGCATCGGTGCGCCAGTCGGTCCCCTGGGCGCCGCCGATCCGCGCCACGGTGGAGAGGAAACTCACCGAGGATCCCACCGTCACCACGATGGTCCCCGCGTCCTGGCAGTTCGCCCCGGCGGAATCGGTCATCGTCACGCTCCAGACGAAGGTCCCTCCGACCGGGTAGGTGTGGGAGGTCGGGTTGCCCATCCCGGAGGTTCCGTCGCCGAAATCCCACAGGTAGGTGTACGGAGGGGTTCCGCCCGTAACGGCGGCCGTGAAGGCCACCTCCAGAGGCGGCTCGCCGACGGAGGGCGAAGCCGACGCCGAGCAGTCGATCGTGGCGGAGGTCGCGGTGATGGTGCCGGTCCTCTGGCACGAACCGCCCGCCATATCGGTCACGGCGAAAACCCATTGGTAAACGCCGGCCGAGAGGTAGGTGTGCTGAGGATTGGGCTGGGAGGATCCCCCGCCGTCCCCGAAATCCCAAACGTAGGAATAGGGCATGGTGCCCCCGGTCGCGGTTCCCATGAAGTCGACGGTCAGCGGAGCCGGACCGGTGTCGGTGGATGGGAACGCGGAGCAGGAGAAGGCCTCCTGGGTCACGGTCACCGTCCCCCCTTGGAGGCAGGTCTGGGCGGCCCCATCGGTCACGGTCAGCGACCATGCGTAGGAACCGGGGTTGGCGTAGGTATGGGTGACGGAAACGCCGGTCCCGCCCGCTCCGTCGCCGAAGGTCCAGGCGTAGGAATACCCTCCGGCCCCTCCCGAGGCCGAGGCCGAAAAAACCACCTGGAGCGGGGCGGTCCCCGACGTGGGGGCGGCGGACGCGGAGCAGGTCAGCCCTTGCCCCCCTCCGGAAACCGTAACGGTCCCGGCCATCGAGGGGCAGTGCGGGATGCAAAAGTAGGGAAAGGTCCCCGACGCACCGAAGGTGAACGAGAAGGTCCCCCCGGGCCCCTTGTTCCCCGAATTGAACATACCATCGGGGGAGCAGCCGGTCCCGCTGGTGACGGTGTGGATCCGGGATCCCTGATTGGTCCAGACCACCGTATCGCCACTATTGACCGTTATTGAAGCGGGCGAAAAAAAATCGTCCCCGATGCTGACGTTGAACGTGGCTCCCGCCGCCTGTTCCCCCCACCCAAAAACGAACACCGCGATCATCAGGACAACGGAGCGATTGATCCTGGGCGTGATGAATGACATGGCAAAATGGCTCCTTTCACTATTGTTTTGCTGGTATAACTTACCTATATTGACTAAACTGTTGGTCCCCCCGATTATTCCCATGGCCCTCCCTTTTCCATGGAGAGCGCCCAGCCTCCGCTGTGCTACACTGATTTCATGCGCGAAACCTTCCTGGCCATGAAGCAGATGGTCGCCCTCGGCCAGCCGGTCCTGGCGGTGTTGACGACCGAGGAGGAGCGCCTGGGGCGGCTCCTCAAGCACCTCTTCACGGAGGAGCGCCTCCTGTGGTGGACGGCCTTCTCGGGTCTGCGGTCGAAACAGGAGACCATAAAAGCCATCGCCGCCGCCGATGCCATCGCCCTCCTCCTCGACCGCCCCGAGCGGGCGGTCCTGGTCCTGCAGGATGTCCACCCGCTGATGACGGACCCCCATTTCATCCGCGCCCTCCGCGACGCCCACGCCCTGCTGAAGGGCACCGGCAAGGTGCTGGTCCTCACCGCCCCGTCGCTCGTGCTGCCGGAGGAACTGCGGGGCGAGGTGCAGGTGATGGAGATGGGCCTCCCCGGCGAGGATGAACTGCGCCCCCTCGTCCAGGGGTGGATCAAGCAGGCCCCGTTCACCCCCGGCCCCCTCTTCGTGGACCACGCCGTGGCCATCCTTAAAGGGCTCAAACTCAATGAGGCGGAACTCTCCCTCCGCCGCACCCTCGCCGCCGCCTGTCCCGACGAGCCGGCCTTCCTGCGCCTCCTGATGCGGGAAAAGACCGACCGCGTCCGCCAGGAGGGGGTGCTGGAGGCCATCCCCATGGACTACTCGGTGGCCGACATCGGCGGCCTGGAGAACCTCAAGGAGTGGCTGAGGGTGCGTGAGCGGTTCATTCAGATCTACCTCAAGGGGGAGAGCAAGATCATCCCCCGCGGCCTCCTCCTGATGGGCATAGCGGGGTGCGGGAAGTCCCTCTCGGTCAAGGCCATCTCCGACATCTGGAAGCTCCCCCTCTTCCGCCTCGACATGAACCTGGTCTTCTCCGAGAGCTACGGCCCGGCGGAGCAGGTGTTCCACAAGACCATCCGGTTCATGGAGACGGTGGCCCCCTCCATCCTCTGGATCGACGAGATCGAGATGGGCATCTCGGCCCAGGCCGACACCGGCGTGGCCGCCCGCATCTTCGCCAAGTTCCTCACCTGGATGCAGGAGCGGAAGGAGTTCGTCTTCGTGGCCGCCACGGCCAACCGCATCGACCTCCTCCCCGCCGAGATGATCCGCCGCGGCCGCTTCGACCAGGTCTTCTTCGTGGACCTCCCCACCTCCGAGGAGCGGAAGGAGATCTTCCAGATCCACCTCAAGCGCCGCGAAGAGGACCTTTCGCGGTTCGACTTCATCCTCCTGGCCCAGTCCACGGAGCACTACTCGGGGGCCGAGATCGAGCAGATCGTCGTCTCCGCCCTGGCCCGCTCCCTCTCCGAGGGGCGGCCGCTGCACCAGGACGACCTCTTCTGGGAGATCAACCACCTCATCCCCCTGGCCACCACGATGCAGGAGCAGATCAAGGCCCTCCGCTCCTGGGCGCGCAAGCGCGCCATCTCGGCCTCCAAGGGGCGCGGGGTGATGGACATCGAATAGGCCCAAGGCCCCCGCCCGCCCGGTAGCGCGTAGACCGTAGCGCGCAGGGCGTTCCCCCGCCCGCCCGGTAGCGCGCAGACCGTAGACCGCAGGGCGTTCCCCCCCCCGCCCGGCGTGAACTTTGATTGGGAATGTGGGGCCGACTCTCCAGTCGGCCGACTTCAATAATCCAAAACCGCAGGTCAGAGGACCGGCGCGTTCCCCCCCCCGCCCGGCGTGAACTTTGATTGGGAATGTGGGGCCGACTCTCCAGTCGGCCGACTTCAATAATCCAAAACCACAGGTCGGATGGAGCTACCTTGCGCTGCGACTCGCATGCGAGCGATTGAGCGGGGGCGAAATCCCAAGCCGCCATCTCGAATCCACACAGGGCCAGAGGCTTGAGACATCCCTCATGCCGATTCAGCCACGGACAGGTCACAGAACCGGGAAAACCTCATCCCCCGAGATTTGATCTCATTGTTTCCTGATGCCCCTCGTTGATCCCACCCGCCCCGACGGCACATGCCAGCGGCCTATTCGATCTCCACCGGCCCGCCGGGATGGACCTCGACGCGGTTGCGCCCCCCCTCTTTGGCGGTATAGAGCGCTTCGTCCGACCGCTTGAGGAGGGTCTCGGGGTTCTTGGGGAGGCCTTCCCCCGGGAACCCGGCCACGCCGAAGGAGGCGGTGAACTGCACCACCTCACCGCCCGCGGGGACGGTGAGCCGCTCGATCATCTGCCGCATCCGCTCGGCGATGGTCCGGGCCGAGGCCGTGTCGGTGTTGGGCAGGAGGAGGAAGAACTCCTCGCCGCCGTACCGGGCCAGGACGTCGTAGGTGCGGATGGCCACCCGCAGGGCGGAGACGGCCCGCAGGAGGACGGCGTCGCCGGTGTCGTGGCCGTAGGCGTCGTTGATGGCCTTGAAGTGGTCCAGGTCGATCATCACCCCGGAGATGGGGGCCCGGGTCCGGGCGCTGCGGTTGAACTCCTCGCGCAGGCGCTGCATCAGATAGCGGCGGTTGTAGCATTCGGTCAGGGGGTCCTGGAGCGACATCATCAGGATCCGCTCCTGGTAGGCCTTCAACCTCAGCATCACCTTCAGCCGCGCCAGGAAGACGTGGTCGTTGATGGGCTTGGTCACGTATTCCACCGCCCCCAGTTCCAAACCCCGGATGATGTCCTCGGACTCCTGGAACGTCCCGGTCAGGAAGATGACCGGGATGGTCTTGGTGCGCTCCCGCGTCTGGAGGATGCGCAGGGCCTCGTAGCCCGTCATCTCGGGCATCTGGATGTCCATGGTGATCAGGTCCGGCAGGTGCTTGTCGGCCAGTGTGAGGGCGTCGATGCCGTTGGTGGCCTGCAGGACCTCCGCCTCGGGCATCGCCCCGACGATGAGGACCCGCAATTTCTCTCGGATGGTGACGGAGTCGTCCACGATCAAAATCTTCATCAGGAGCCGCATTGTACCAGAAATCGGTCCCGCCGGAACAAACGGGGATCCGGGCTTGTTCAGGCGTGCGATAATAAAAGCAAGTTCACAGTCCCAAGTTCAAAGTTCGCGTTGCCCGCCCTTTGGCGGGCAGGAAGGATCGCCCATGAGCCAAACCCGCCCCAGAGACCCCGCCATCCGCGTCATGATGATGCCCAAGGACACGAACGCCCGCGGCACGATCTTCGGGGGCGTCATCCTCTCCCAAATCGACCAGGCGGGGGGCGTGGAGGCGATGCGGAGCGGTGCCAGCAACCCGGTCACGGTGCAGATGCGGACCGTGGAGTTCCACAGCCCCGTCTTCGTCGGCGACATCGTCTCCTATTATGCCGAGACGATCAAGACCGGCCGCACCTCCGTCACCGTGAAGGTCACGGTGGAGGCCCAGCACCGCCTCCCCCCCTTCGCCACCGACCTCGTCACCAGCGCCGAGGTGGTCTATGTCAACGTGAACGAGGGGATGAAGCCGGTGCCCATCGTCCGGTAGGCGCTGCGGGCTACGCGCTACCGGGCGGGCGGGGGACCGCGCTACGCGCTACGGTCTACGCGCTACCGGGCGGGTGGGGGCCCCGCGCCGGTTCCCCGCCCCGCAGGCTGAAGCCTGCGGCTACAGAGCCGGCCCCACATTTCCAATCTGCGGCTTTGAGGGCGGTCGGGATGTAGCGCAGGTCCTCTGACCTGCGGTTTTGGATTATTGAAGTCGGCCGACTGGAGAGTCGGCCCTACATTCCCAATCAAACTTCACGCCGGGCGGGCGGGGGACCGCGCTACGCTCTACGGTCTACGCGCTACCGGGCGGGTGGAGGAACGCGCTACGGTCTGCGCGCTACCGGGCGGGCGGGGGCCTCGCGCCGGTCCTCCGCCCCGCAGGCTGAAGCCTGCGGCTACAGAGCCGGCCCCACATTTCCAATCTGCGGCTTTGAGGGCGGTCGGGATGTAGCGCAGGTCCTCCGACCTGCGGTTTTGGATTATTGAAGTCGGCCGACTGGAGAGTCGGCCCTACATTCCCAATCAAACTTCACGCCGGGCGGGTGGGGGACCGCGCTACGCTCTGCGGTCTGCGCGCTACCGGGCGGGCGGGGGCCTCGCGCCGGTTCCCCGCCCCGCAGGCTGAAGCCTGCGGCTACAGAGCCGGCCCCACATTTCCAATCTGCGGCTTTGAGGGCGGTCGGGATGTAGCGCAGGTCCTCTGACCTGCGGTTTTGGATTATTGAAGTCGGCCGACTGGAGAGTCGGCCCTACATTCCCAATCAAACTTCACGCCGGGCGGGCGGGGGAACGCGCTACGCTCTGCGGTCTACGCGCTACCGGGCGGGTGGGGGCCCCGCGGCCTTCCGGCCAATTAGAACCCTTCGAGGATGGAGGTGACGAGCGACTGGGCGAATTTCCCCGACAGTTCGTCCACCACGGCGTTGAGCAGATCGTAGTAGTCGGGGCTGGAGAGGTCGAGGGGGTACTTCTCCATGTACATGAAGGAGGCGTTCTCCCAATATTTGGTCTCCCCGTCGGGGGACGCCAGGGCGGCCTTGAGGGTGATGCCCACCTGGTACTCGGTGGCGCGCCCCTGTTCGTCGAGGGTCATGGGGATGGTGGTGAATTGGGTGATCTCCCCCTTGAGAACGGCGTCGGCCGCCCCGGGATCGGCCGTCAATTGGAACTGGCTGCGGTTGGCGAACTCGCGGCTGACGGTGTCGGTGAGGCGCTGTTCCAGTTCGGGCTGGTTGGTGGCGTTGACGAAGACGGGGATGTGGATGCGGCGCACTTCGGGCGGGAGGGTGGACGAGGTCCCGACCAGGTGGTATCCGCACCCGGCCAGAAGGAGCAGACTACCCCACCACGAAATTGACCAGTTTCTTCGGGACATAGACCGGTTCCCGCCGCAGGGCCTTCCCCTCGAGGAAGGGCGCGGCCCTGGGGGCCTGGCGGGCCGCCTCCAGGATCTCCTCCCTGGAGGCCGATTCGGGGACCTGGATCTGGTCCCGCAGTTTGCCGTTGACCTGCACCACCACCGTCACCGTTTCCTCCTTGGCCAGGTCGGGGCTGTAGGAGGGCCAGGGCACCTCGAGCAGGGAGGGCTCGTTGCCGAACTGCTCCCAGAGTTCCTCCGTGACGTGCGGGGCCATGGGGTGGAGGAGCTTGACGACGGTGGTGAGCACCTCGCGTTCGAGGGAGGCGCTGCGGGCGGGCCGCTCGTGATAGCGCCCGTAGGCGTTCATCAGCTCCATGATCGCCGCGATGGCGGTGTTGAAGTGGAACCGCTCATAGTCCCCCGTGACCTTCTTGATGGTCTGGTGGAGCTTCCTCGCGAGGGCGGCCTCGTCGGCGCCGTGCTCCGCCTCGCCGGCGGCCTCCGCGGCCTCCTGGGCGAACTGCCACAGCCGGTTGAGGAAGCGCGACGCCCCCAGCACCCCCTGGTCGCTCCACTCGGCGTCCTTTTCGGGGGGGCCGATGAAGAGGGTGTAGAGGCGCTCCGTGTCGGCGCCGTGGTCCCGGATGATGTCGTCGGGGGCCACCACGTTCCCCTTGCTCTTGGACATCTTTTCCAGCTTGCCGGTCACCTCGGAGTGCTTGGTGATCATCCCCTGGGTGAACAACTGCTTGAAGGGCTCCTCGAAATCGGTCATCCCCAGGTCCCTGAGGGCGTGGGTGAAGAACCGGGCGTAGAGGAGGTGGAGGATGGCATGCTCGATCCCGCCGATGTAGAGGTCCACCGGGAGCCAGGCGTTGACGAGGTCGCTGCGGAACATCGCCCCGTCCTCGCGGGGGGTGATGTACCGGCAGAAGTACCAGGAGGAGTCCACAAAGGTGTCCATCGTGTCGGTCTCCCGCCGGGACGCCTTGCCGCACTTCGGGCAGGGGGCGTTGAGAAACCCGGGATGGGACGCCAGGGGATTGCCGCGGCTCCCCTGGATGGCCACATCCGTGGGAAGGACGACGGGGAGGTGCTCCTCCTTCTCGGAGACCGGGCCGCAGGAGGGGCAGTAGACGATGGGGATGGGGGTGCCCCAGTAGCGCTGGCGGGAGATGAGCCAGTCGCGGATCTTGTACCGGACCGAACCCTTCCCCTTCCCGGCGCGCTCCAGCTCGGCGGTGATCGCCCGCTTGGCCTCGTCGTTCGGCATTCCATCGAATTTCCCGGAGCGGGCGAGCGTCCCCTCCTCCGTGTAGGCGGCCGTGCCGTCGAACCCGCCGTCGCGGTGGATGACCTCGACGATGGGGATGCCGTACCGGGTGGCGAACTCAAAGTCCCGCTGGTCGTGGGCCGGGACCGACATGATGGCGCCGGTGCCGTACTCCATCAGGACGAAGTTGGCGATCCACACGGGAATGCGCCCGCCGGTCAGGGGGTGCAGGGCCTCGAACCGCGTCGGGATCCCCCATTTCTCGTCGGTGTCGTCCTGCTTGCGCAGGCGCATCTTCTGCAGTTCGGCCAGGTCCCCGGGCCGGATGAGGCGCTCGGCCAGGGGATGGTCGGGCGCGAGGGCCAGGTAGGTGGCGCCGAAGAGGGTGTCGGGCCGCGTGGTGAAGACCGTCACGGTCTCCTTCAGGTCGGGGATCTCGAAGGCGATGTCGGTCCCCTCGGAGCGGCCGATCCAGTTGCGCTGGAGGGTCACCACCCGCTCGGGCCACTGGCGGAGGCGGTCGAGGCCCTGCAGGAGCCGCTCGGCGTAGGCGGTGATGCGGAAATACCACTGTTCGAGAAGGCGCCCCTCCACCGCCGTGCCGCACCGCTCGCACCCGCCCCCCACCACCTGCTCGTTGGCCAAAACGGTGGCGCAGGAGGGGCACCAGTTGGCGTTCGCCAGGCCGCGGTAGGCCAGCCCCTTCTTGAACATCTGGATGAAGAACCACTGGTTCCAGCGGTAGTACTCGGGAACGCAGGTCATCACCTCGCGGTCCCAGTCGTACAGGACGCCCCAGGCGTGGAACTGCCGCTTCATCTCGGCGATGTTCTCCATCGTCCAGGCGTGCGGGTGCGATCCCCGCTTGAGGGCCGCGTTCTCGGCGGGGAGGCCGAAGGAGTCCCAGCCCATCGGGTTGAGGGGCCGCCGGCCCCGCATCCGGAAGTAGCGGTAGACGGCGTCGCCCAGGATGTAGTTCCGCCCGTGCCCCACGTGCAGTTTGCCCGAGGGGTAGGGGAACATCATCAGGGTGTAGAACTTATCCGCGGGGGCGGCCGTGTTGACGGCCGCAACCCGGCGCTCCTTCCACCACCGCTGCCATTTGGGTTCAATGGCCTGGAAATCGTACGATCTTCTGGGCATCGCTTATTGTCCGGCGCCGGGGACGAGGTCGTTGATGGTCTTGATGAGGTGGGACGACTGGATGGGCTTGGCGATGTAGGCGTTGGCGCCCAGGGCCAGGCCGCGCTGGCGGTCCTCGTCGGCCCCCTCGGTGGTGATGATGATGATGGGGATGGCCTTCAGGTCGGGGTTCTGCCGCACGAGGGAGACCAGCTTCAGCCCGTCCATGACGGGCATGTTGATGTCGGTGAGGATCATGTTGATCTTCTCGGAGGAGAGTTTCTTGAGGGCGTCCACCCCGTCCACGGCCTCCACGATGCGGCACCCCTTGAAGCGCTTCAGCGAGAACGAGATGAGCTGGCGCATCGTGGGGCTGTCTTCGACGACCAGGAACGTCAGGCCTTCCATGTCTGCTCCTCTATCCCGAAGTGGTCAGCAGGTCCAAAAAGCTCTGGATGGTCGAAAGCTTGCGCTCCGACTGGGAATAGAGCTTGGACGCGAAAATGGCCGTGGCGGCCTGGCCGGCCAGAAGGTTGAACAACTCGTAATCGACGGCGGAGAAACTCGATTTCTGCTTGAGGAGGCTGAAGATGGCGATGACGCCGATGCAGTGCTCCTTGATCTTGAGGGGGACGACGGCGAGGGGATGCTCCAGGTCCACCCTCGCCTCGTCGGGGGCCTGGTTGACGAAATAGCTCTCCCCGGTCTTGACCACACCGCCGACGATCCCCTCCCCCACTTTGGCGGTGAGGGCCTCGATGCCGGGAAAGACGTCGGCCCCCTCGTGGCCCAGGGTCCGCAGTTCGTTCGTCTTCTCGTCGAGGAGGAGAATGGCGAAGGCCTCGGAGCCGACGAGGTTGATGACGATCTCGATGACGATCTGGAGGACCTCCTGGAAATCGAGGGTGGAATGGAGCTGGTAGGAGGCCACGTAGAGGTTGGCCAGGTTGTTGTTCTGCTCCTCCACCTCCACGTACCGGCTGGCGAAGTCCTTGTTTTCGGCCTCCACCTGCTGGTACTTTTCCATGATCTGGCGCCCCTCGGCCTCCAGTTCCTGGATCCGTTCCCGCAGCCGGGCGATCTCCTTGGTGAGGTTGCCGGTGTGCTCCGCCCCTCCCTGCCCCTCCGCGCGGGCCAGCTGGAAGCGCAGGCGCTCGTTCTCCTTGAGCAGTTCCTCGGTGAACTGCCGCCCCATGTTGTAGAGCTTGAGGAACTCCTCGCCCTTCTTCAGGAGCTGTTCGCTGGAGTCGTCCTTGTCCGGCATGGGCACACCCCTTAATATCGGTTGATGGCGGGAGAGGGCCGCCCCCGGTCCCGCCCGGCGGATCCATTCCGCCTTGTCGCCCCCACCCGCAAGCGGGCGGACGGCGCCACCCGGCTTGATGGAGCGGCCCCATGGACCGCCCCCTCTGAATCGAGCAAATATACCATAGATAGGCCGCACAGTTCAACCCGGCCCGAAGCCGGTTTTCCCCTGGGATGCGCCTGGGGAGCCAACGGTGCGGGAAAACCGGCATGGCCCCCACCCGGTTGGCGCGGCCCCAAAGCGCGGGAGGATTTGCCGGGGGGACTAGCGGGGGGGATCCTCCCCGGTCTACGGACTACGGCCTGCGGTCTGCGGTCTACGGTCTACGGTCTACGGGACGGGAGGATCTTGCCGGGGGTACGGGGCGCGGGCAACCCTCCCCTACGAATCGGATTCGGATTTGGCTTTTTTGAGGCGGGCCATGGGGCAGAAGTCGGGACCGCACATGGAGCAGAAGTCCTCGCCCGTCATGGAGCGGTCCTCGAACGACTCCTGGTAGTACTCCCGCGCGCGGTCTGGATCCAGGCAGAGGGCGAACTGCTCCTCCCACCTGAAATCACGGCGGGCCTCGGCCATGGCCTTCTGCCGCCGCAGGGCCGCGGGGCGGCCGCGGGCGATGTCGGCCGAGAGGGCCGCGATCTTGAACGCCACCAGCCCCTGGCGCACGTCCTCCAGATCGGGAAGCCCCAGGTGTTCCTTGGGGGTGACATAGCAGAGCAGGGAGGCCCCGTGCCACGCGGCCAGGGAGGCGCCGATGGAGGCGGTGATGTGGTCGTAGCCGG
>DCUZ01000113.1:52090-58240 GCA_002327305.1 Holophagales bacterium UBA2201
AGGACGTAGAACGGGGCGCCGGCGCACAGGTCGGCCTGCTTGCGCATGTTCATCTCGATCTCGTGCAGGGGAATGTGGCCGGGCCCCTCCACCATCACCTGCACGCCCCGCGCGTGGGCCCGCTTCGTCAGCCGGGCGATCTCCTCGAGTTCGGCGAACTGCGCCTTGTCGGAGGCGTCGAGGAGCGAGCCGGGCCGCAGGGCGTCGCCGATGGAGATGGTGACGTCGTGCTCGCGGAGGACGTCGAGCACCTCGTCGAACCGGGCGTTCAACGGATTCTCCTCCTTCCGCTTGAGCATCCAGGCGGCCAGCAGCGCCCCGCCCCGGGAGACGATCCCCATGGCGCGGTCGAGGGCCCACTCCAGGTGGGCGCGCTTGAGGCCCGCGTGGAGGGTCATGAAGTCCACCCCCTGGCGCGCCTGCGCCTCGATGTCGGCGAGGAGGTCCTCTAACTTCGCGTCGTCGAGGCCCGGGAGGCGGCCGGCAGTCTGATAGACGGGGACGGTCCCGAGGGGCCAGTCGAACGCGCTCAGAAGGAAGGCGCGGAAGGCCTCGGCGTTGAGGCCCACCGAGAGGTCCATGATGGTGTCGGCCCCCAGCCCGGCGCAGAGGCGGGCCTTTTCCTCCTCCTTCGAGAAATCGGACGAAACGGCGGAGACGCCGATGTTGACGTTGACCTTGGTGGCGAAGGCGCGCCCGATGACGATGGGGCGCAGGGCCTTGTGGTGGCGGTTCCACGGCGCGGCGGCGCGCCCCGCGGCGATCTCCGCGACGACGGTTCCGACCGGCAGTTCCTCCCGGTCGGCGGCCGCGCGCAGCCCGTCGGGGACCTCTTGGGCGCGGAGCCGTTCGAGAAGGGTGCTCAACGGACGCCCCGGGGGCCGGGATGATAAAATAGGGCCATGGGTCCGTTCGAACGGGACGTGGAGCGCTTCCTCGACGCGCAGAACATCCGGAGCCCCCGCCGGGCGGCGATCTGCGCGGCGGCCTCCTCGTGCTTCCAGGGCCTCATGCTGGAGGGAGGGGACGGCGAGGCCTCCATCGCCCGTGTCCACATGGGCAAGCGGGACGCCATCCTCCTCCGGTTCGTCAAACCGGCGGGCCTGAAGACATTTCTGGAACGGTGGGACAAACAACGGGGCATCTTGCGGTACCACCACCTGTTCTGGGTGGCCGACCGGGTATGCCCCGGGGACGCGGCCAATCCCGAATTAAAGGTCTATTTCTACCTGTAGGGCCCGAATTCGAACTCGCGCGCCACGGTCTTGAGGGCGCGGTCGGCCGCATCGAGGGTGTCCTCTAGGTCCTTGGTGCTGTGGGCCAGGGAGATGAACCCCGCCTCGAACTGTGAAGGGGGAAGATAGACCCCGCCCTCCAGCATGAGGTTGAAGAACCGGGTGAACATCTTGGTGTTGGCCTTCTGGGCCGAGGCCAGGTCCCTCACCGGCCCCGCCGTGAAGAAGAAGGTGAACATGGACCCGACGCGGTTGATCTGCAAGGGCACTTCGTACCGCCCCGCGATCTCCCTCATCCCGCTCTCCAGCGCCTGTCCCCGCTCCTCCAACTGCTCGTAGGTCTGGGCGTTCTTGACCACCTTGAGCGTGGCCAGCCCGGCGGCGACGGCCAGGGGGTTCCCCGCGTGGGTCCCCGCCTGGTAGACCGGCCCCTCGGGGGCGATCTGGTCCATGATCTCCCTCCGGCCGCCGTAGGCCGCCAGGGGGAGGCCGCCGCCCAGGATCTTCCCCAGGGTGGTGAGATCGGCCCGGACGCCGTAGGACTCCTGGGCCCCGCCGTAGGCGAGGCGGAACCCGGTGATCACCTCGTCGAAGATGAGGAGGGCCCCCATCTGGTCGCAGAGGGAACGGAGGGTGGCCAGATACTCCGGTTCGGGGGGGATGACCCCCGCGTTTCCCATCACGGGTTCCACGATGAAGGCGGCGACGCCCTCGCCGTGGCGGGCGGCCAGTTCGCGCAGGGCCTGGGTGTCGTTGTAGGGGATGCTGAGGGTCTGTTGGGTCACGCCGGCGGGGATGCCGGGGGTCCCGGGAAGGCCGAAGGTGAGGACCCCGGATCCCGACTGCACCAGCAGTTGGTCTCCATGCCCATGGTACCCGCCGTCCACCTTGACGACGAGGTCGCGCCCGGTGTGGGCCCGGGCCAGGCGCACGGCGCTCATCACGGCCTCGGTCCCGCTGGGGGTGAGACGCACTTTCTCCACCGACGGGAACGCCGCGGCCACGGCCTCGGCCAGCTCCGTTTCGGCGGCGGTGGGGGCCCCGTAGGAGAGCCCCTTGACGACGGCCTTCTTGAGGGCCTCCACGACGAAGGGGTGGGCGTGCCCCAGGATCAGGACGCCCCAGGACATGCAGTAGTCGATGAAGGAGCGGTCGTCGGCGTCCACCATCCGGCTCCCCTGCCCCTGCTTGATGAAAAGGGGGCCGCCCCCAACCGCCTTGAACGCGCGGACGGGGGAGTTGACCCCCCCGGGCATCACGGCGCAGGCCTTCGCGTACAACTCGTCCGAAATCTTCCCCATGCTCACTCCTTCAGCCAGCGGGCCGCTTCCTTGGCGTGGTAGGTCAGGATCATGTCCGCCCCCGCCCGGCGCATGCCGATGAGGGTCTCCATGACGACCCGTTTCTCGTCGATCCAGCCCTTGAGGGCGGCCGCTTTGATCATGGAATATTCTCCGGACACATTATAGCAGGCCACCGGCACCTGGAACAATTCCTTGACCTTGGCGATGACGTCCATGTAGGCCATGGCCGGCTTGACCATGACGATGTCCGCCCCCTCCTGGAGGTCCAATTCCACCTCGCGGAGCGCTTCCCGGACGTTGGGGGGGTCCATCTGGTAGCCGCGGCGGTCGCCGAAGGCGGGGGCCGACTGGGCCGCCTCCCGGAAGGGGCCGTAGAACCCCGAGGCGTACTTGGCGGCGTAGGCCAGGATGGGGACCGCCTCGAACCCCTTCTCGTCGAGGGCGTCGCGGATGGCGCCCACCCGGCCGTCCATCATGTCGGAGGGGGCGACGAGGTCGGCCCCGGCCTCAACATGGCTGACCGCCTCGCGGGCCAGCAGTTCGAGGGTCCGGTCGTTGTCCACCTCCTTGCCGTAGCGGCCGTCGCGGAGGGCGCCGCAGTGGCCGTGGGAGGTGTACTCGCACAGGCAGACGTCGGTGATGACCATCAGGTTCAGGCCTTCCTTTTTGACCGCCCGGACCGCCTTCTGGATGATCCCCTCGGCGTCATAGGCCTGGGAGCCCATCTCATCCTTTTCCGAAGGGATGCCGAATAGGATCACGGCGGGAACCCCGGCGGCCTCGACGTCCCGGCACTCCTTCACCAGTTCGTCCACCGAAAGATTAAAGACGCCCGGCATGGAGGGGATCTCCTTGCGGATCTTCCTGCCCTCCACGGCGAAGAGGGGGTAGATCAACTGGCTGGCGTGCAGCCGCGTTTCCCGCACCATGTCGCGCAACAGGCCGTTCTGGCGCAGGCGCCTCATTCTAACAATGGGGTAGGTCATGGGGTCCTCCCGTTTCTACTCTTCATCGGAGCCGTCCTCGCCCGAAAAGAAGAACATCTGGGCGCACTCCCGGCTGCAGAAGGTGTTCCCGCCCATCCGGTACTCGCAGTTTTCGCAATACCGCTTCTTGCACATGGGACAGGTCTTCATGGCGAACGAGTACATGGCGGAACCGCAGATGGCGCAGAATTCGTCGGTCATAGGATTATTAACATTACCCTGTCAGGAGGGTTTTCGTCAACCCTCCCCCCTTGAACGCGCGGGCCGGGCCCCCCATTCCCCCTTTTTGACACCACCGGGGACGTTGTGGTTTAATAGGTTGGAACAAATCCAGATCCAGGAGGCACTTATGGAGAACTCCAAAGTGACCATCCCCGGGATCCTGGCGTGCAAATCCCAGAAAAAGCTCGTCATGGTCACGGCGTACGACTATCCCTCCGCCCTCCTCGCCGACGGGGCGGGGCTCGACCTGGTCCTGGTGGGGGACTCCCTCGGCAACGTGGTGCTGGGGCATTCCTCCACCCTCCCCGTCACGCTCGACGACATGGTCCGGCACACGCAGGCCGTCCGCCGGGGCGTCGCCCGCGCCCTCCTGGTGGCCGACATGCCCTACCTCTCCTACCACTTCACCCCCGTCGAGGCCGCCCGCAACGCCGGTCGGCTGGTCCAGGAGGGGGGGGCGGAGGCGGTGAAGGTGGAGGGGGGGGCCAAGCGGGTGGGGGCCATCCGCGCCATCCTCGACGCCGAGATCCCCGTGATGGGACACCTGGGCCTCACGCCCCAATCGGTGCACGCCGTCGGCGGCTACCGCGTCCAGGGGCGCGGGCCCGGCGAGGCCGAGCGCCTGGCCGCCGAAGCCCGGGCGCTGGAGGAGGCCGGGGTGTTCGCCATCGTCCTGGAGTGCGTTCCGGCCGCCGTGGCCGAGGCCGTCACCCGGGCCGTGCGGGTCCCCACCATCGGCATCGGCGCCGGCCCCGCGTGCGACGGCCAGGTGCTGGTTTTCCACGACCTGGTGGGCCTCACCCCCGGGCACCGCCCGCGGTTCGTCCGCCGGTACCTCGAACTGGCGGACGCCATAGGCGGGGCGCTGGGACGGTTCAGGGAGGACGTGGAGTCGGGCCGGTTTCCGTCCGCCGAGGAAAGCTTTTAGGAGGTCGCATGGAAATCATCCGCCGACCGCACCTGATGCAGCAGACCGCCCTCGACCTCAAGCGGGACCGATTGAAGATCGCCTTCGTCCCCACCATGGGGGCGCTCCACGCCGGCCACCTCAGTCTGGTGCGCCGGGCCAACCAGATGGGGCAGGTGACCGTGGTTTCCATCTTCGTCAACCCCACCCAGTTCGGCCCCAGCGAGGACTTCGAGCAGTACCCCCGGGACCTGGGGCGCGATGTGGACCAGTTGAAGGAGCTGGACGTGGACTATGTCTTCGCCCCCGATCCGGCCGACATGTTCCCCGGAGGGTCCGGCACCTACCTCTACAACGAGACCATGAGCAACCGCTTCTGCGGGAAGAGCCGTCCCGGCCACTTCCGGGGCGTCCTGACCGTGGTGGCCAAACTCTTCAACCTGGTGCGCCCCGATTTCGCCGTCTTCGGGCAGAAGGATTTCCAGCAGGCCGCCCTCATTAAGCGGATGGTGCTGGACCTCAACTTCCTGACGGAGATCGTGCTCTGCCCCACGGTGCGCGAAAGCGACGGCCTGGCCCTCTCGTCCCGGAATATCTTTCTCAAGCCCGAGGAGCGACAGGCGGCCCTGGTCCTCCATCGGGCGCTCAGGGGGGCGGAGGCCATGGTCGCGGACGGCGAGGACGACACGGAGAAACTCGCGGAGGCCATGCGGGAGACGATATCGGGCGGGCCGCTGGTCCGCCTCGACTACGCCGAGGTGGCCGACGCCGCCACCCTCGAGCCGCTGGAGCGGCTGGACCGTCGGGCCGTGGCCCTCGTGGCGGCCGGCGTGGGCGTCACCCGCCTCATCGACAACACGCTGTTGGAACCCCCGGAGGAAAAGCAATGATCCTGCGCATGTTGAAGGCCAAACTGCACCGGGCCGGCGTCACCCAGGCCTGCCTCGACTACGAAGGGAGCATCACGGTGGACCGGGACCTTCTCAAGGCGGCCGGGATCCTCCCCTTCGAACAGGTGGAAGTGTATAACGTGACCAACGGGGCGCGCTTCACCACCTACGCCATCGAAGGATCTCCGGGGGAGATCACGGTCAACGGCGCCGCCGCCCACCTGGCCAAGCCCGGCGACCGCGTCATCATCTGCGCCTACGCCGAGATGGACCCGGACGAGGCGCGCGCCCACAAACCGATCATCCTCCTCCTGGACGGGGCCAATAAGATCAAGTAGGCCGCATCAGTCTGCAGTGGGCAGTTGCCAGTCATTAGTTGGCAGTCATTAGTTGGCAGTCATCAGTTGGCAGTTATCAGTTGGCAGTTATCAGTTGGCAGTTATAAGTTGGCAGTTATTAGTTGGCAGTCATCAGTTGGCAGTTATCAGTTGCCAGCCAACGGGGTGAATGCCACCCGCGGTTCACTGCCCACTGCAGACTGCAGACTGCCCACTATCCACTACCCACTGCCCAATGGCATTTGATTTGTAGGGGAGGGTTGCCCGC
>DCUZ01000006.1 GCA_002327305.1 Holophagales bacterium UBA2201
CCTCTTTATGATTATCAGATCTTTAGAAATTGGGAAAGCCGCAATGAGGGCATTTGAAGTCATTAGCGGGCGTCACATCCTTGGAGACGATTACGCGATCTTGGGCATCCATCTTTTCAAATCCAGAAATCCTATATGTGCGCAGTCCAAGGGGGCTAATCATCCATGACACGCCGACGCGTGAAAGCTGATGGGAAATAGCATATGATGCGACCGTCAATCATCATTGCCGGTGGTGTTGTCCTCCGACGCGTTCGGAGACCCAGATGTCGGCGTCGAATTTTCCATGCGCGTCCATGGCCACGTGGACGAAATACAGATAGCGACCGTCCGCCGTGAGCGACGGCTCGCCGACGACGCCCTTGATCACCAGCTCGGGACTGCTCCAGGTCTGCCCCGTCAAATGCGATCGGTAGATGGCCAGGCCGACGGTGGGATTCCGGTCGGAGACGAAGTAGAGCGTGCTCCCGTCGGAGGTGAAGGTCGGCTGGGTGTCGCTCGATGCGCTGTTGATCGGCGCCCCGAGATTGACCGGCGAAGTCCAGACTTCTCCATCCAGCCGGGTCATCCAAATGTCATTGCCGCCCAGGCCCCCGGGTCGCGTGGAGGCGAAATAGAGGGTTCGGCCGTCCGGGTGGAGGGCCTGCTCCCCGTCGGCATAGATGGAATTGACCCCCGGCCCCAGGTTCTGCCCGATGCCGGGCTCACCGTCGGTCAGTTCAGCCCGGTAGATGTCTAAGAAGTCCTCCACCGGAGGGTCCTGCTGATAGCCCTGGTTGTCGGCCCGCGTGGAATGGAAGTAGACCCACCGGCCGTCCGGGGAGAAGGTGGGCTCCCCGTCGAGGGAGGCGTCGGTCCCCTTGCCCAGATCGAAGAACCGCTCCACCACGAAGCTGTCCGCCTCCCCCAACCGCCGCGCGGCATGGGTGCCCGCCGGCCACGCGAAAACCTCATCGGGGGGAAGGTTCTCCATGAGGTCCTTCGCATAGAGATAATATAGGGTCTTGCCGTCGGCGGAGATCTCGATGGCGTCCTCGGGACAGGGGGAATTGACTGGGGCCTTGAGGCGGCGGGGGGGCCCCCAATCGGCCGCGACCGATTCCGGCCGGTGGGCGTCGGTCCGATCCTCCAGCCCCTTGTCGCAGGGAAGGCGTGCGACACAGGCGAGCGCCTTGGGCGAGCCCGCCGGCCGGGCATGCGCGCCCTCCATCCGGATCCCCCGAAGCAGGGCGGCGAGCCGCTTGGGGGTCCCGTCTAAAAAGTGCAGGCCGATGGTGTCGAAGGCCTCCTGGAAGAAATCGGGGGCGCCGAAATAGTGCTGGTCGTGCATGGAATACAGGGCGGCCAGGACCGCCCCATGCGAGGCAAGTTCCTTCAGAAGACGGCGGAGGAAGGCCTCCTGCTCGATCTCGGGATATGTGGTGTCGCCGCGGAACCCGCACTCGGGGACGATGAGGGGAAGCTCCGGTGCCGCCAGCGACGCCGCCGAAAAAAAACCGGGGGGATAATCGTCCAGGCGCCGGCCGTCGGAGGCGGGATAAGTGGAGTATCCGACCGAATCGATGCAGGGCAGGAGCGCCCGCAGAGCCGCCGCGCCTTTGGAGTTCAGGCTCGCATCCGCATTGACGAGGGTGGGAAGCATGAAATAAGTGGTGACGTGAAGGCCCGGGGCAACCGCCGGAAGTTCATCGTGGGCCCGGCAGAGAAGCGACCGGAACGCCGGCCACTGGTCGGGATGGGCGTCATGAAAAAAATCGGTCTCGATGCCGACGGAGAGAAAATCGGGGCACGTCTCCTCCACGATGGCCTCCAGATCCCTCCCAAAGGCGTCCGCCACGGCGGGGTCGTCCAGCCGGCCAACGGGGGTCCCGTCAGGCAAGGGGGCGAGATCGGCGATATGCTCCAGTGAGGCGTGGGTGAAGGCATAAGAAATCATCAGGTCCATCCCCCGCCGCCGAGCCTCCCGTGCGATCTCTAAGAGCCGCTCATGGCCGTCCAGCAGGGGTTTCCCGGCCAGGGCGTTCCACCGGATGTGGAAAAAGAGGTTCATCGCCCCTGCGAGTTCTTCCGCTTCTCCCGGCAGGGCCCACGCGGCGTACTCGGAGGTGTTGCGCGGGTTTTCGTTGACCAGGCCGATGGGAAAAGCGGGCGGACCGCCCTCCAGCGGGGCGAGCCCTTCGGGGTCGAACCGGCATCCGGGCATGGGCAGATCGGCCCGCACCGAGACATCGTCGAACAGCGCAAGGCCGGAAGGTCCTGAAGCCCACAGCACGACGGCCAGGTAGGCGGCGTTGCCGTCCAGGTCGAAGGAACAGGTCTTCGTCGCCCAATCCGCTCCCTGCGGCGACAACGCGCAATATCCCGCCAATCCCACACCCCAGGTGGGATCCGGGGGCAGTTCGGGATCGACGGCGAAAAGGCCCGCCACGGCCTGCCCGCCCCCGCGATTGGCCATGGCGACGGAGAAGGTCACCCTGACCCCGGCCATCGTGGCGGCGGGGAGGTCGGCGGCTTGTGAAGCCACCATAGCAATAGCATTGATCCCGCCCGTTGGGGAGAGCTGGAGGACTACGGAGCCCCGCTCGGGATCATTGAAGAGGCTCCAGCCGCTCGCCATCGGCGCGCTCGGGGGATCCACTTCTGGGAGCCACCACCGCGGCCGCGCCCCGTCCTCCGAGAGCCCCTCCTCGAACGAGCCGTTGTGGATCCCTTCGAGGGTTTGCGCGGCGTGGCAGACCCCACCCGATACCAATAGGAGGGGCAGGATCAGCCGAGCCAAGATCACCGCGTCACCTGCTCCTTTGCCTGGATCGTGGGGAGAGTCTGAAATCCCCCCCCGGGATGATGAACGATGCTCCCGATGCGGGCAAATACACCTCATAAGGGCCGGCGGAGAAGGTCTCCACTTGGGAGATCTTGAAACCGACGGCCGTGATCGTCCGATAGCCGTTGGAGAAGTCCGCAGTTACCCCGTTAGCCCCGCAGTTGACCTGCCCCATGTAGTCCCCATCCACGGAGATCTGCACGTGATCCAGTTGCGGGCAATCGGCGGAGACCGAGACGGTCAACGGGGCCTGCGCGGCCGGATTGCACGCGAAGGTCTCGGTGTGGCCCTCTGCGGAAATGTTCCGGGTCACCGGACCCCACAGGAATCCTCCCATGGAACGGGCCGACAACACGTGGAGGCCGGGGGAGACATGCAGAGCCCGTTCGCCGCCCGGCTGCAACGTGGCGACCGTCACCTCGTCCAACTTCACGGCGATATCGCGCTCGACGCCCGCGCAGTTGGGATCCGCTTCCAGGGTCATCGGCACCGACGCCTCGGGTGCGCAACTGAGCGTTTCAGTTTTTCCTTCAGCGGGGACGTCCACATCGTAGGGTCCCCAAATCCGCGTTACTTCACATTCTCCGGAGGCATAGATGGTGTGAACCCCGACGGATACCTCCTCGGAAATCTGCGCATCGGCGGCGATCGCATTCCCCACCTTCACGCCATCAATGTAGATATCCGTGCATCCCGTCAACCCCGCGCAGTCGGGCAATATCCTCACCGTAAGAATGGCGGCATCATCTCCCCCCCCTCCGCCTCCACCCCCGTTACCGTCGCAACCGCAAAGGAAAAGAACCGAAAGGAGCGATAGACCCGCCGCACCTATCAGCAACCGCATCCTTTGATCATTTATTGGATGCGAACGCCGTTGTTGAGAGGGCTGAAGGTCCTTGAATATCCTCATCGTGCCCCTCCATCCGTTTTGGGTTTCCACCCGATCTTCCGGTGGGTGCCGTCGCAGAAGGGTGGGTTCGAGGTTCCGCCGCAGCGGCAGAGGGAGCACCGGCCGGAGTATTTCATGGGCTGTTCATCCTCGCCGACCAACTCCAACACGCCATCCACCATGATGGGCCCGTTCGTGGAGAGGCGGATGGAGACGCCCGCGGCCTCGTCGGTCAGCGGTTCAGCGTCTTTTCCCTCGCCGAGAATGAACTGCAGGGCCCCCGAGGGGCATTTCGCCACCGCGGCTTTAACTTCTTCCGACGAGGCGGCCTCCGGCCGGATCCACCGCTTGCGACCGACGTCGAATACGGCCGGCAGGGTTTCCAAGCAGTCCGCCGAGTGCCAGCAGAGGTTCGGGTCGAAGGTCACCGTGATGCCGTTGCCTGTGAAAGTTTGGATGCGTCGCGTCATTTCTCCTCCCATGTCCGCCGTCCGGAGACCGCTCCAGGACGGAAAATTCATATTGATGTCGGCCAAAAGTCCGGAATACGGCCTTTTGCCGCTCCATCATTTTCTCGGGATCAGCCCCACGATCAACAGCGCGACGCCGCCCGCGGCGGCCACCCCGCCGATCCAGGGGGGGACGGTTTCCTGGGTCTTGATGGCGGTCTTAAAGCTCCCGATTTCGATCCCGGCCCGCTTCTTGGAATAGGTCAGCCCCTTGCCCAGGATGAATCCGCCGCCGAGCAGGAGAACCAACCCCAGAATGACCATGACTTTGCGCATTCGAACCTCCTTGGCCTGGTGTTGAATGGATTATACGCCGGGCTTGGGCCATCGGCAACCCCGCAGCGGCGGGGCACGGCGCGACGGACCTGGTGTTTGACGCCGTCCCATCCCCTTGCTGATGGCCCTGGCGATCGGGGCATGGATCGGCATCCTGGGGACCCACATCACGGGGGAGGCCCTGGGATGGCTCCGGTACGCCCCCGGTCTCTCGATGTCCCCCTTCGGCGGCGGGAGGGTGTCGCCCTCGTGGGTCGCCTGGACGATGGGGGCGGGGGGGGTGATCGCCGCCCTGGTCCTGAGCATGTACGGGTACATCATCCACCGCTGGCGGGAGCGCGAGGCGCAGATCAAGGCGGCGAATGCCCTCATCCGCCGGTACGTGCCCGCCCAACTGGCGGACCGCATTCTATCGGGCGAGCACCGGGAGGGGGACCGCCACGAGCGGCGGAACCTGACGGTCTTCTTCTCCGACATCCAGGGGTTCACCGAGACCAGCGACCGGCTCGAGGCCGAGCGCCTCTCCGACCTCCTCAACGAGTACCTGACGGAGATGTCGGCCATCGCCGCCGAGCACGGCGGGACCATTGACAAGTTCGTCGGCGACGCCATCATGATCTTCTTCGGCGCCCCCGAGGCCACCGACGACCGGGACCATGCCTTGCGCGCCGTCCGCATGGCCCTGGCGATGCAGGCGCGGATGCGGGACCTCAACCGGGCCTGGTACGAGAGCGGCATCCAGACCCCCTTCCGCATCCGGGTCGGCATCAACACCGGCACGGCCACGGTGGGGAACTTCGGCTCCACCGCCCGGATGGACTACACGGCCGTCGGCAACCATGTCAACCTGGCGGCCCGTCTGGAAGCCCGATGCGCGCCCGGCGGGATCCTCATCAGTCATTCCACCTGGGGCCTGGTCCACGACGCCATCCCGTGCGTCGGGAAGGGGGAGATCAAAGTCAAGGGGCTCCACTACCCCATCAAGGTCTACGAGGTCGTGATGGAGGGATGAGCCGACCGGCGTATCGTATCAACCTCGACGGCGGTCGAAACTGCCGAACTGGCGCTGAACGGCTCCACGGCGCGCTACCGGCAAGTTTATGCGCGCGCTTCCAATCCATGGAATAGGATATCAAGGGCAAAATCCACCCTTTTCTCGAGATCTTTTCGGCTGGAAAAAAAACCCCCGGGGGCATCCAAATAGCGGAAGGTTTGCTGGATGAGGGCCACCAACAGCGGTACATCCACCTTCCTGAATAGACCGCTCTGGATCCCTTCACGGATGATCTTCTCCAGAATAGCCGCTTCGCGCTGGATGAACCGACAACTGCATCTTTTGGCTCAGGTCCAGGATCTCGCGGTGCACACGCTCAGAGAGCTGCAGGACTGCGAATTTCTCCGCCAGGAGCCGAAACCGGGCGAGGCAGAACGCCCTCAACCGCCGGCTGGGTCGGGCTCCCTTTCCACGGCGGCCTCCAGCGCGGCCAGGATGCCGGCCACCCTCTTGAGACCGGTTATGGTGGCTTGTTTACAGACTTGCAGAATCCCCTGCCCGCATCCCCTCGAAGACGACATTCATGGCGGCGCTAAGCCCCTCCCGCCCGATGCCGCACTCGCCGCTCAGCAGTTCGAGTTCCACGGCCAGGCTGAATACTCCGTAGACCGCAATGGTCATGGACGCCTGGTCCCCGTCGCGGAACTCGCCGCGCCGGATCCCCTCGTCCACCCACCACCCCATGCCCTTCACCAGTTCCTCGTGGAATCGTTTGAAATCGAAGGGCGGGCCGCCCTGAGGGGGTCCGACTAAGGCGGCGTGGACGAGTCGGACCACCTGCAGATTCTCCCGGAACAGCACGAAGAGCTGGCCGCACAGCCGCATCAACCCCGTCTCCGCGTCGCCTCCGCCCCTCGTCAACACCGTCAGATCGGCGCGGAATCGCTCCATGGCCTGCCGAAGGATCTCGAGGTATAGCCCTTCCTTGCTCTTGAAGTGATAGTAGAGCACGGGTTTCGTCGCTCCGGCCGCCTCCACGATCTCCCGCACTGCGGTGCCAGCGTAGCCCTTCCTGGCGAACAGGTCCAGGGCTGACCGCAAGATGGCCTCACGGTTATCCGGATATCGGTGGGTTGGCGGTCGTTCAGGCATGGTCTCTCCCCTTATTGTCATCTGGAGTGCTTACGAGCGCTTTTCCAAACCTTTCTTCTTGGGGCTGCATCCGATCTTCCGGTGGGTGTCGCCGCAGCGGTAGAGGGAGCAGTGGCCTGAATACTCGATCGGCTGCTCGCCCTCGGCCACCAGGTCCAGCACCCCTTCCGCCTCACGCTCGCGCTTCCAACCCGTGGAGCAGGATATCCAGGGCGAAATCCACCCTCTTTTCAAGCTCCTTCCGGCCTGAAAAATAGCCCCAGGGCGCATCCAAATAACGGAAAGTCTGCTGAATGAAGGCCGCCAACAGCGGCACATCCACCTTTTTAAAGAGACCGGTCTGGATTCCCTGATGGATGATTTTCTCAAGAAGGGCCCCTTCGCTCTGGTGGACCGACACCTGGATCTTCTGGCTCAGCTCCAGGAGTTCCCGGTGCACGCGCTCGGAAATCTGCAGGACTTCATATTTTTCCGCCAGGAGCTTGAACCGGATGAGGCAGAAGGCCCTCAACCGCCGGCCGGGGTCGGTCTCCCTTTCCACGGCGGCCTCCAGTGCGGTCAAGATGTCGGCCCCTTCGCGTTCCGACACGGCCTTGAACAGGTCCATTTTGTTCTTGAAATAGTAATAGAGCGCCGTCGTCCCCAGCCCCACTTCGGCCGCCACCCTTTCCAGGGTGGCCCGACGATAGCCGTGGGCGGCGAATTGTTTCAGCGCCGCATCCAAAATATTCTCTCGTTGATCCATACTTGAACTCCTGAATATTCTATTCAAAATTGAATTAGGATGCCATACCTCATATTGCTTATCCGGTTTTCATGCCGGCCATAATTATGCGCAAAATTTTCTCCAAATCCTTCTTGCCCGCTTTTTTCCCTGTTTCCGGGGCAGCCAGGGCCATTTGCGCTATGCCGTTCCATGCTCCCAGGACGGCCAAGGCCATGGCTTCAGGCTCACGGCATTTTAACGCCTTGCTTCGGATGCCGGCCCGCACCAGCCTCAGGATCGCCCCATGAAAGAGCCGGTGAAAAGCCCCGAAATCAAAAGGAGGGGCCCCCTGGGGCGGCCCGTAATAGATGGAGTACGCCAGGCGCACCAAATCCATGTTCATTTCAAACCAGTCGTATACGGACAGGCATAGGCGCACAAGGCCGTTCCCGCCCTTTCGTTCCGCTCTTTCGATCCCATCCATAAGCGCCTTAAAATCCTCCCAGGCGGTGATCAGGATCTCGCTGTAAATTCCCTCCTTGCTTCCGAAGTAGTAGTAAAGGACCGGTTTGGTCACTCCGGCCTCCGCCACGATTTCGCGCACCGACGTGGCCGCGTAGCCCCGTCGTGCGAAAAGCCTCAAGGCGCCGTCCATCAGGCGCTCCTTGGCCGTCGCTTCAGCGGCCGGTCGCTGAATATTCGGTTTTCGCGCGGCCCCGCGCATATTTCCATGCCTTGTCCTTTCTCGGTTCTTCCTTCCCATTTGTCCCAACCCTCATTGCCGAAAAAGATTTTTCAAAAGGAAAAAAAGATTGGCCGGCCGCTCAGCCAGCCGACGCATGTTGTAGGGATACCAATCCGACCCGTAAGGCACGTAAATCCTCACCGCATATCCGTCCCCGACCAGCTGCCGTTGCATGTCCCTGCGGATGCCGTACAGCATTTGAAATTCAAAAGCCCCCTTAGGGATGCGGTTGGCCCGGGCGTAATCAATAGTGGCCCGGATCATGTTCTCGTCATGCGTGGCGATGCCGTGATGGATGTTGCTGTCCAGCAACAATTTCATCAGCCGTATAAAATTCTGGTCCACGTCCCTTTTTCTCTGGTAGGCGACTTGGCGGGGTTCCCTATAGGCCCCCTTGCAAAGCCTGATCCGACCCTTGACGTCCAGGACGCGGCGCACATCGTATTCGCTCCTAAGAAGATAGGCCTGGATGACGATCCCCACATTTTCATGAGCGGAGTGCATGCCGAAGAATAAATCGAGCGTCGCCTGAGTGACGCCCGAGTCCTCCATGTCGATTCTCAGAAAGTTATCCAGCTTTCGGGCGTGGACGACAAGGGCTTCCAGATTTTCCTTGCAGACGTAATAACCGAGCCCGAGCCCCATCTGGGTCGGCTTAATGGACACGTTGGCGTTGAGTTTCTCCCTCGAAATGCGGTCGAAGATGGTCATAGCCTCCCCAGCAGCGGCCCTCGCGTCCTGTTCGCCTCTCACATGTTCTCCGAGATGATCCAGGGTCACAAGAAAACCCCGCCTATTCAGCATTTGCGCGGCCGAGACGGCTTCATCAAGGGTAACTCCCGCTACGAAGCGGCTTGAAACCCTTCGGAGCGCCTTGCTCCTCTCAAACCGGCGCTTCAAGGCCTCGCTTTTGGACAGGTGGAGAAGAATGGCTTTAATCATACCGCAGCCCCTTTCGATTTTTGCGCGCGTCCGGGGCCGATGAATTCCCCGGATGTTTATGCCGCATTCCAAGCTCCCTATGGCGAATTCCCGACAAGCACCCCAAAGCCCAAATGAAAATCTATATCCGGCGTGTTGCTGAGGTGGAAGACGTTCTCTGTCACAGCCAGACTTCAATAGATGCCATTTTCCGGATAGCGCCTCAACGCCGTGACTTGCAGTCCGTAATCGGTGTGCCGATGGAAAGGCAACTTCGGGCATCGTGGGCCGATTCCGAGAGAGACCCAGCAGGCGTTCCGGCTCATCGGCCCATAGACGCACCCCGGTAATCGGAAGGAATAAATGCGCTAGACTTTTCATCATCAGCGCACAAAGGCAAAGCCGATCCGGAAGGCCTTGGTGCGCTCCCGGTAGTGGAGGAGGTTTTCCGCCAGGGCGTTCACGTATTGGACATGGAGGTAAATCTGGGCGCTCTCGAACCAGGACTCGCCCAGGGGATAGGTCAGGTTGGCCTCTACGGATGTTCCTCTTTTCGCCGTCCGGATGTTCGATTTCAGCACCAAGCCGTCCGCCTTTCCGGCTATGACCGAAAGCTCGAAGATGCCGCGATAATCCTCCAGGTTGGGATTGCTGATTTCGCTGTTGTCGAACATGTACTTGATCTTTGGCGAGACCGCGAGGCCGATGCGGCTGGCCGAATTGTAGAAGACAAACACTGGGGACACGTAGATCAAATTCGTGCTGCGGGAGGCGTCACCGCCCTGGCCGTTGGATTCATGGTGGTAGCCGGCCTGGATGAAGAAGCCATCTTTAGCCCGGGGCCGCCAGGGAATTTTGCGGGAAAGGTAGAAAAGCTCGGGCTTATAGCTCGTGTCCTCGAACGGCTTGGAATCCGATTTCAGATCCCAGAACGACGTTTGTGTGTATCCGAAGTTGAATCCACTGACCCACGGGTGCTTGCGTGCCAGCGGCGCGGTCGGATTAAAGAACCGGTACTTGAAACTGAGTTGGAACTTGCTGTCCGTAAGAGGAGTTCCGAAGAGGAAATAGGACGGTTGATACGGACCGAGGTTCCTTAAATAGGGTTGGGAGAGGATGAAGAGATTATCGAGTTCCTCATAAGGCTCCCCCCCTTCCGGATCCGCGGCGGTCCCTTTGGCCTCATCGGCCGGAATCCCGGAAGCGGAGGCTTCTCCAACTCCCATCCTGGGCAAGGCCAGGGTGATGAGGATCAGGAGGGCGACTCTCGCCGGCATGGCCTATCCGATCGGGAGCATCTTCCGGGCGGCTATCATCGTCCCCCCCCAGCACCTTGTAGAGCGTGACCTGGTTCACCAGCCGCGTCAGGCGGACAGCCACGAGTCCCTGTTGGGCGGCGTAAAGGGACCGCTGGGCGACCAGAACGCCCAGGTATCCGTCAACCCCCGCTTCGTACCGGGCGTTGGAGAGCCGGTGGGTCTCCTCGAGGGCGCCCACCAGGGCCTGCGCCGCCTCCTGCTGGGCCGCCAGACTGGTCCGCAAGGCGAGGGAGTCGCTGACCTCCCGGAAGGCCGTTTGGATGGCTTTCTCATAGAAAGCCACGGCGATGGCGCGCTCCACCTTGGTCACTTTGAGATTGGCCAGTTGCAAGCCGCCGGCGAAAAGCGGCGCAATGATCTGCGGAGCGAAGGTCCAGGTCCCCGTCCCGGACCCGAACAGCCCCGAAAGATCGGGACTCAAACTGCCACCCCCAAGGGTGAGGGAAATGCGGGGAAAGAAGGCCGCGCGCGCGGCCCCGATGTTGGCGTTCGCGGCCTTAAGCTGGTGCTCGGCCATGAGGATGTCGGGGCGGCGCAACAGGACCTCGGAGGACAACCCGGGGCCGACATCCCCAGGTTCCGCGACCGAGCCCAGCCCTTCAAGCATCAGGTCGGGCGGGAGGGGGGTCCCGGCCAGCAGGTTCAGGGCGTTTAGGTCCACTTCGATGAGGCCCGCGTACCGCGCCATATCCACCCGCGCCGCCTCCACCTGGCTCTGCGCCTGCCGGAGGTCCAGATCGGAGGCCACTCCCAGCTCCCGGCTCCGCGCGATTAATTCATACGAGGCCTTCTGGGCGTCGAAGGTCGCCCGGGCCAGATGGAGGTTTTCAAGATCGGCGGCCAGCACCAGATAGGTGTTGGCCACGGCGCCGATCAGCGAAATCCGGGCGGCACAGTGGGCCTGTTCCGTCGCGAAAAACTGATTCAGCGCCCGCTGTTTCAAACTTCGGATGCGCCCGAATAAATCCAATTCCCAGGAAGCAAAGCCAAGGTTGACGGAGTACTGTTCGATCGTTTCGGCGCGGCCGTCCTCGGCCATCTTTCCCGGAAGACGGTACTTTTCGCCCACGGCGAGGACCCCCACGCCGGGGTACAATTCGGAGCGCTGGATGCGGTACAAGGCGCTGACTTTCTCAACATTGAGCGCGGCGACACGGAGGTCGCGGTTGTTGGCCAGGGCCGATTCGATGACGCCTTGCAGGCGCGTGTCCTTAAAGAACTCCCGCCAGCCGATATCCGGCGCAAGGGGGGCTGTCGTCGGGCTTGCCGC
Source organism: Holophagales bacterium UBA2201 (assembly GCA_002327305.1). Taxonomy (GTDB): domain Bacteria; phylum Acidobacteriota; class Thermoanaerobaculia; order UBA2201; family UBA2201; genus UBA2201. The sequence continues at coordinate 11,606 of DCUZ01000006.1, forward strand.
CTTTTCGGGCCAAGCGGCCGGGACCGACAGTTCGGGCCGCTCGTACTTCGGAATCAGCGTGCATCCGTTGAGCGCCAGCATCATGCCGAGGAAAATCAAAATGTTCCGTTTCATGTCAGCGGCCCTCCGAAGGATTCGCAGCGGCATCGGTTCCCGTGTCCTGGTCTTCCTTCTTTTTCCCGAAGATCTGTACCACGATGACATAGAAGAGCGGGATGAAGAAGATCGCCAGGAAGGTGGCGGTGATCATTCCGCCCAGCACGCTCGTGCCGATAGCCTTCATCGCGCCGGCCCCGGCCCCGGTGGCGAGCGCCAGCGGCAGGACGCCGAAACCGAACGCAAGCGAAGTCATCATGATGGGTCTGAACCTCAGCTTGGCCCCCTCCAGCGTGGCCTCGATCAGCCCCTTCCCTTGTTCCACACGCATCTTGGCGAACTGGACGATGAGGATG
>DCUZ01000014.1 GCA_002327305.1 Holophagales bacterium UBA2201
CTCTTGGATACGATGTTGAAAAGACTTGGTCATGATGTCACCACCGCGTCTTTTCAACATCGTATCCAAGAGATAGCGATTCTCCTCCAGATCATCCACGACCAGAATATGCCAGTGCTTGTGGGAATTACCGTCAGGCATGATGACAATCCCTCTCTGGAATCCTGGTTTTTCGGATTCCGTCTTATTAGTAAGTACAGAAAGACTGGATTTTGCCTACCTTGACTTTTCGGGTTCGGAGAAAGCCTTGCAAATAGCTGATAAAGCGTCACTTAGAACATTCATGCGTACAGGAACGCCGACCGCCGACCCTCCGCCTTCAAAAATTGAGGACAGCCGGGCATGCGTCGGCGGGGGCTGAAGTGCTGAGGAAGCCGGGGAAAAGGCCCTATGGGCGCTTGTTGTCGAGGAGCTTTCGCTTCCAACGGGGGATCTGACCCTTCCGGGGCTTGTCCGTACGGCACAAGTCCTTGAAACGGATTTCCTCCACGGTCGGACGGGCATCGTATTTTTCCATCCCAAGGAAAATCTCCCACAATTGAACCCTAAGTGCTTCCGCAATTCGGTTTAGCGTCTTTGTTGAGGGGTTTCTTACCCCCCTCTCTATATCGTTTAGGTAATTCAGGCTGATCTTCGCCTTCACCGCGAGGACTTCCTGGGTGAGCCCTCTTCTCTTTCGAAGTTCCCTTATTCTTGCTGAAAGACGCTCGATCAGGTTATGCATTTCCAAAGGAAGCGTACAATCTTTGAAAGCCGAATAAAACCATCTATAGTGTGGTGAAATGAATAATATGGCTGTTCATGTGCACTTGACATTCCGTAATCAATTGCCTAAACTAAAATATGTGCATGGGTAAAAAGGAGTTTCGAGCACATGTATCCGAGCGTGCCCTCTAAGGAATACGCCCGGCCCAGCGTCATTCATGGTAGACTCGAAAGGAGGGTCAAATGGTCGTTAAGCGTTTTCTTCTTCTATCCCTTGTCCTGGCCCTGGCCGCCGTTGGGGCGGCCCAGTGGGATCCCCTCACCAAAATCAAGGCCGATTTCTACACCTGGAACATGGTCCTGGAGACCATGGCGGTGGACTACATCGCCTTCCCCAAGGGCGACGACATCCAGGCCGTGGGTGCCTTCCTCAAGGGCTTCTATTGGGATGAGCCGATCTTGTATGACCCCTGGGGAAATCTCTACCGTTATTCCTCCGACGGGAAGACCTACACACTCACCAGCCCGGGCCCGGACGGAAATCTCTCCACGGCCGATGATCTCACGTCGCGCGGCGACTTTATCGCGCCCATGCCACTGCAGGAAGAAATACCCTCAAACCCTCCGGGTCTTTCCTATTCCATCCCCGTGCCCCGCTCCACCGGCTCTTCCCTGATGCTTTCCAAATCAGGCACCGACGACATACTCTTCGCCTGGTCCGGGGCTGGCCCGACCTACGATGTCACCGGGGCCACGGACCCGCGCTTTCTGAACAGCTATCTTCTGCAGAACGACATCGCGGGATCTCCCTACACTTATCCCGGCGCCTTGAAAAATCCCAAGTCCGTCGAATTCTTCGACGTCACCGAGCCCACGGAAACCAATCACGCCCAGGACGCCAACGGTCTGTATCCCGCCACACCCCCCTCGTTAAGCACCGCCACCGGCAATTGGTTCATCGGCGGCTCCGTCAGTGTCACAGGGACGACCTTTTCCGAGGTTTATAAGGACAACGTGGTCTGCTTCCCCGGCGGATACTGCATCCATCCCGACGACACCTCGACCACCACCCAGCTCGATTTCAAGGTGCCCCCCGGTGCCATCACCGGCTCCATCGTCAACAGCATCGGCATCCTGGAAAGCAACAAGCTGTCCGCGACCATTTCCTTGGAAGACCCCGCCCTTCCCGCCCTCACCATCCGCACCATCGGCTTCGCCAAGACCGCGGGGCATTACTACACCTGTGACCTGGATGCCGGGGTGCAGAAGGCCTACCGCCACTCCTATGATCCCGGCACAGGGAAATGGGTCCGGTATCCGGTCACCTTCTTTATCGCCCCTCCCCATTTTTATTACGGGTCCACAAAGATGGATCGGTTTAACCACCTCTTTTTTGTAGACGCCTATCCCTCCACCAGTCTCTCCGAGTCCACCCGTGTGGTGACGGACCCGCCTTCCGATGCCATGGCCTCCTGCAAGGCGTTGGGGGTTCCTGGGTCGGAGCGCACAGTCAAGGGGGCCGGGGCCGCGCCCGATCCCAACCCACAGAGCGTCGCCGGGCGCGATGTGGTCTATTTCGCTTTTGATGACGGCCTGAATGGAAAATTCATCTACAAGGTGGAAGTGAACGCTGGCGGCTGCGGAAACATCCTGGACACCGACTACGGCAACCGGGGCGGGGCCTGGTACTGGAACGCCATCGTCGGCATGTCCGTGGACCCCAAGACCGGGGACCTCTACGTGGCCGAACGGATCACTTCGACCACCTCCGTCGTCAAGGTCATCCGCAACGATGGAAGCGAAACCCTTCAGACCGTGGCCACCGGCTTCACGAATGTCTTCGGTGTGGACGTCTGGCGGGAGACCGGCGGTGATTTCGGCTTCATCCTGGCCACGGATTTCGCCGCAGGCCAGCTCAAAAGCATCCCTATAGACAACACCGCCGCCGGCGGCAGTGTCGTCACCGGCGGCTCGAGCATGCGCACCGTCGCCACGGGCCTCACCACCTACGATACTTCCACCTACCAGGCCTCCGATCTTATCCGCCTTCTGGTGGCCCATAATGACGGCTCGACCATCAAACTCCGCAAGCCACCTTACTTCTCCACCGACCCCTACGAGAGCATGCCCGTCAACATTTGGATCTCCTCCCCCGTGCCCTCCGACAGGCCGACCTATCAGGGGGTGTTGAGAGACTCTAAAAATCCGGGCACTACCTATTCCACAGTAAAAATGAAAGCATGGTTTTCGGACGGCGTGGCCCGCTCCATCTGCGCCACGGCGGGCGACCCTTTGAGCACGGCTGCCAATACCTTTGTGCCTTCGCCCACCCCCGCCGCCTGCAATAAATGGTGGAAGGACCCGGTGGATGGCACGGAATATGCCTTTTGCGACAACTCGTCTGATTTCACGGCGGGTGGTGTCGGCTCGTCCACCACATCCGGCGAGCTTTTGGACTGTCGCTCTAACTGCGGCACCCAGGCCAATCCCTGTGTTTTCGAGTTCAGGATCAGCCCATCGTATTCGGAGGAGAATTTCCGCTACTACTTCATGGTTCCCCAAAGCCGGACCGTCCTCTCCAGCTTCATGAGCAATTCCTGGAAGCGCGCTTTGATCGAGCAGGATCAGATGTGCCAGCGGGGCGGAATCCTCTATGAGGATACCGCAATCGGCCAAACACAGATCAAGATAGCCAAGAACCTCGATGGCACAAGGGCAGACAATCTTCAACTTGGGGATACCATCTATATTTTCGACTCTCAAAAGCCATATAGCCCTACAAGCGATTGTGCGTGCGTCAGGGAACTTGATGCAGTACCAGCACAGTATGTCCTCGTGACTCTCGGTCAGGTGGGGTCTTGTTCTACCACGCTTGAACCTTTGGATCGCATTTACGATGCCAGCCCATGGGATTTCTCGGCGGGCAAGTCCGCCGGCGTCTGCGTGGATGGTTCCGGCTTTTTCACGCCCGATTCCAGCACGTTGAACCGCCGGGATAAAACCGGGCCATTCGACGATGCCTTCGTCCAGTTTTACCCTTCTACAGCGGGGGCTGGCGTAATCCCCTACTGGCCAACCTTCCGTCTCTCCCCTCTATCGGATCAGGCCTCTGCCATGCGCTTCCATCAGTTATGGTTTGCCAATTCCCGCCCGACCGGATGTTTTCTTGACCCTCCGGACAATACCGTCTGGTGCGATACGTGCTGCAATTTGGCCAATAATTATTTCCACCTGATGGGCATGATGCAGCGGGAGAATGGAAACTGGGGCGACTCCATCGCTGGAAGCGATATCAGTTGGACTTACATTGCGTCCATCATCGCCAATTGTCCAGCTTGTTCCGCTGCGGATCTTCAAAGGGCCTTTCAGCACGTCTGTTGTCATGAGAAGGGCCATAATTATGGAGTCAACTGTGGGACGGAGATGCACGATGATAACAATGTCTGGTGCGGGATGTGCGGTGGGGCCATCAGCCAAAAGTGCGTGATGTCCGTCCTCCAGGGCCTTGCCGATAGAATTGACGGAATCAACCGCTTTTGTTGCTTTAATCTTCTGGAAACCCCGGCCTTCTGCGGAGATGCCACCGAATGCGGCGAAGGCGTCCGCAAAACAACGGATCCCCAGTGAAAAAGGAGGAACCCATGAACACAAGAATCATGCTTGCTCTGGTCATATTAGCTTCAGCATTCTGTTTCGCTGGCCCTGTCGAAATTCAATTGACCTGCCGTGATGTGATTGTTGGGGAATTGAAATTTGGCGCATCGGCTCATTTCCAAATGATCCTCAGAAATAGCTCTTCGGAACCCGTCCACCTGGCCACATCCACCGCTTCAACTTGGCTTTACGCTTCCCCCTGGTGGAGCGTCCACATAGAGGGCCCTACGGATTCCCGATGTCTCAAGGAGGGCGGGCCGGTTGTTCTTGGACAGACGGCTGTCGGCGAATTTCCTCATATCGAGATCAAGCCTAAAACAGAAAGTGTCTTGACCTATGGCTGCCCAGGCTGGGGCAATCCGGGCGCCTACCGGGTTTGGATCGAGTACAACGGCGCCGAAGTTCCAGCGCAAGACATTTATAAGGGTAAGATTGTTTCCAACACCTGCGCCTTCAATATTTCGTATCCTGAAGGCGTTGATGCCGAGATATTCAATCTCTGGCGCAAACAGAACCCGGATCTTCCGATCTGCGAATTTCCGTTGCCTATGGACCCGCACATCCTGAAGCCCGAGGTCATTCTTGAAAAATACCCTACGTCCACCTATGCGGGATGGGCTTTGGTGGATAAGGGGAATAATTATCTAAGACCTACGAACAGCTCCAATATTCATATAGAAAACTACATGAAAGAATCGCTCAACGACAAATACAACCAAAGCTTGAGAACCTATGGAAAAAGCAGAATAGAGGAATTGCAAACCTATCTTTCAGCAAACCCGGATTTTCCTATGGCCGACTGGATGAAGTTCGAAATAGCATTTTTGAGTGCCTATCGTGGAGAATACGAAAAAGCGGGAAAGGTCGCCGCACAGCTTGTTCAGGATGCTCCACAAGCCAAAGGAGGTATTAAGGCCAAGGAACTTCTTACCTACCTTAAGGAGAAGAAACTTATCACCGAAAAATAGGCGATGAAATTGGTGGGGGCTGGCCTGGGAGCCGCCCCGGTGAAGATCGGGGCGGCCCGAGGGTCAACCAGCCCCGACTGATTTAACCCCGACCGCTGCGCCGGCCGCGCGGCTTCGCAGTCTCGCGCATGTGCCATCCGACGGCCTGCAAAGCCGCGCGGTCGGCACACGCCGTGCAGCGAGGGGCACGGCGCCGACCACCCGGGGACCCGTCCACCCAACGACCCACCAACCGACCGGGGACGTGGTGCGGGCCGCTCATTGGCGGCCCGATTTCCGCCCCCACGTCCCGTAGCGGCGGCGGGTCCGGGGCTCCCTCGCCGCAGCGCATTCGCCCTGCGCGTGGGACCGGGGAAGCCGGGGCCGCAGGCGGCGCGCCGGCGTGGCCCCAATTTCCCCTTCCGGCACGCCGCCCGCATCGGCCCCTGTCCGATAATGGCGCATTATCGGACCTTCCCCTGCCCCGGAACCCGCCGCTTCGCCCTGCGGGTTTACATAACACGTGTGTTATGCAAACTACGGGACGCGGCACCCGCCCAGCATTGGCAGGGGGCGCTCACGGCCGCGCCCCCTGCACCCCTGGGGCCAGGAGGGCGGTCCGGCTCGGCCGCATGCGGCCTACGGGCCTCACAGCCCGGCATCATTTCCACTCCGAAGCCGGCCCTGACGCGCGTCAGGGTCGCTCCAATCATGCCGGGCTTACCGGCCCGCCCGTGCTTCGCCCGGGCCGGACCGCCCTTTCTGTGGTGGCGGCTTCGCCGCTTTCCCCCATCCCAGTTAAGCGCGGGGGCACTCTCCCGACAGGGTCGGGACTCCCCGCACCCCTTGGCCGGGGGGGACGGCCCTGCCCCCAGCGCTCGTCGCGCTCGCGCGTGCGCTCCTTCGCGCTTGCACCCTCCCCGCGGGCCTCCATGGTCTGCGGTGCACCGCACCGCACATCTATTTCCCGCCCATATGGACGCCCTGTTTCCTGTTTTTATGGAGACCAAACCCGAGGCCTTCCTGAAGCACCTGCGCTTCCAGATTTTCGAGACTCACGCCTTCCAAGCCCCCGAAGGCAGGAGGTAAGGACGATTCTTCCAGACCTACGATGGGGCGGATGGTGTATTCGGAACGCCCGACGACGTGGCGATTGACACGCTGAAGGTGTTGCATCAGCCTCCGGGATTCGGCTTCGGAGAATATGTATTTAAATCGGACCTTCCGCCAGTGCAAGCCGACCCCAAGCTTGCCGACTGAAGCGGTGGGGGCCGCGGATGTAACAAATCGGGCGGGGATCGGACCCGCCCGGGGAAGCGCCGATGGCAGGCTAGGATGGGATCCAACCCCCGCGGTTGTTCACCTCCGTCCCGATGGGGAGGCGCTTGGTGACAACCGAATACTGCTGAGCCAGGCTGTAGTAGGTTGTGCGGACCGTGTTGTAGCTGGTGACCAGATCCAGCGTCAGGGCGTCGAATTCCCGCACCACCAGCCTGTTGCCCACATCGGCCGCCTGCATCAGCAGGTCCGCCAGCGTCCCGAGGGCCTCCTGCCGTTCGGAGGGGCTCAGCGAAGGCAATTCGGCCTGAAGGGCCGCGTCGAGGGCGGCCAGATCGCCCATCATCTGCTGGGTCTTGTTGGTGATCGCCATCTCCATGCCGGGCACCTCGGCCGGGAAGGGATGGAGGGAGAGGAGGGTGTCAAGCGTCTTCAGGCTGTTGCCGAGCTTGTGGGCCTCCTTGGTCCATTGCAACGTCTGGGAAAACGCCGCGGCCGTTAAAAAAACGAGGATGAGGATGAAGGGTAAACTGCTTTTGCGCATGGCGCACCTCCTGGGTTTGGATTCACCCAGTAAGTATAAAAAGAGGCGGTTTTGCCTACCTTGGCTTCGACTCCGGGCCGGGGATCGGACCCGCACCGCTTACACGCCTGGTCCCGATCAATAGGGGATCCAGCCTCCGCCGTCGTTAACTTGCGTTCCGATGGGGATGCGTTTGCTGGTCAGATTAAACTGTTCGGCCAGGCTGAAGTAGGCTATGCGGGTAGTGTTGTAGACGGTGACGAGATTCAGCGTCAGCGTGTCGAACCCCCGGACCGCCAGCATGTTTCCCACGTCGGCGGCCTGCATCAACAGGTCCCCCAGCGTTCCCAAGGCTTCCTGTCGGTCAGCAGCGCTTAGGGATGACATCTCGGCCTGCAGGGCTGCCTGCAAAGCGGCGAGGTTGTCCATCATCTGTTCGGTTTTGTTGGTAATGGCTGTTTCCAAGCCAGGCACGTCCCCCGGGAAGGGATTGACGGAGAGGAGGGTGTTGAGTGTCTGGAGGCTGTGTTGCAGCTTTTGGGCCTCCCGGCTCCATTGCGGCGTTTGGGAGAAGGCCAGGCCGCCGATCAAAAAGACGACGACAACAAACGGGAATCTGACTCTGTGCATGATGCACCTCCTGGATTTGATTTCACCCAGGTAGTGCAAAAATAAGGTTTTTGCCTACCTTGACTTTTTAGGAAGCTGGAAAGCGGGAAAGCGGGAAGGCTGCGGGAACCGTTCAGCACAAAGCGAGGAGCACAGAGCGGAGGATCGCCAGCCGCATTCCGCTTACCGCCAGCCGCCTCAGGCGGAAAGCGGACAGCGGAACGCGCAAAAGCGCATCAAGGCCGGGATGGTTGCCTAATGGGGAGAGGGTGGTTCCGCGGGAATTCACTTCCCGCGGCGGGAGAGAGAGCCGCCCTCTCCCGCAATAGATTATAGATTGAGGACGCTACATGATCGGGATGGCAGGGGGAGGGGGTGAGATCCTGTCGAACGATCGTATGGCGTGGAAGGCCCGGTCGGAAAGGTCCTTGCGCTCGATCGCCGAATTCCAGACTTCCAAAGTCTTCACCAGGTCCAAAGCGAAGCGCTGTCCGCTAAAGAAGACCAAGGCGCGTTTAAGGTGCGCTTGCGCTTTATCATAACTCTTCAAATCGGAATAAGCTTTGCCCAATAACGCCGCAGTCTGAGCAGATTCATATCCCATATTCAGAGGCGCAAATACGTCCAATGCCTGTCGCAACTCCATAAGCGAAATCTCGGCGTGCCCTTCAAGGATATGGATTTCTCCCATCAACCTCAGCGTGCGCCCTTTTTCCACATCTGAATCGCATGATTCCAATAGAGCCGTCATTGATTCCAATTTCGCCTGAGCCTCTTTCCATTCACTTCTTTCCAAAAGAGGAAGGATGGCATTCCGATGGATGGTAAAGAGGTTCGGATCATCTGATGGCACGGAGGCGCATAAATAATCGAACAGCGCCCTCGCCTTGCGGTGCTCGGAAAGGGTAAGGAGAACCAGGGCGAGGTTGTTCATAAGGGAGAAACGCTCCCGGATTGAACCGTATGCGGTCAGGATTATGAGGGATTGAAGACAGACCTCCTTGGCCTTCAGGGGCTGGCCGAGCTTTGTCCATGTGAAGCCTAAACTACGCGCCAAAAGAGCCATCCGGAACTCATCATCCAAGGATTCAAAGCCAACCTTTGCTTCCTCGAATTCCTTGTGGGCCAGGACGATCTCCCCTCGGAACATATGAAGGTTTCCTCGGACCGCCCGGAGGTGAGCCTCGGTCCAGGCATGGTCCTTTTTTCCCCACCTGTCGGATGGAGGTTCTATTTTGGAAAAGATCGTTTCGGCCAGACGCAGCCATTCCTCCGCCTGGTTGGGACTGCTAAAGAGCAGGCGCTTGGATTCGTCGCAAAAACACACAGCAAGCGCCGGATGGGGGCTCAAAAGGGCTCCGACCTCACGGGAACGCTCCTCCCGGGTGGCCGACCGCAGCCGGGCCACCATCTCCCGGCCCTGGCCCGTGGCCTGGTGCGCCCGCGCCACAAAAGACATCGTCTGGTCCGCCGCCGTGAGGTCCCTAAAAAAAAGCTCGCGGCGGGCGAACCGGTCACGACAGGTCGGGCATTCCTTCAGGTGCGGCTCGTCCCCGCCAAGGCTTAGAATCCCGTCCGACTTGTAGCACGCGTTTTCCATGGGGGCCTCCCAGATAAAGATCGAACAACGACCCGAAACAGGTCCGCTTGCGTTTGTGGATGGTGGCCTTGTGGACGCGTTGAAGGGCGGCCAGTTCCCGCTCGGTGTATCCGCAGTAGAATAGATGCAGGATGAGGCGCCGACAACGGTCCGACAGGCGCAACACGCAATCCCAGAGGTCCTCCCGTCCGTCATCCGCCTGGGGGGACGCGGTCTCGGCCACCCCGAGCCGTTCGCGCCGCCGGACGGTCTTCAGGCGCAGCGCCAGATGGCGCACGGAGGAGTACAGCCAGGTGTCGGGGCGCTCCATGGCGGCGAGGTTCTGGTGGAGCGACAAGGTCGCCTCCTGGGCGATGTCCTCCGCATCCTCGGCGCGCAGGTCGAAACAGGCTATGCCGATCCGCAGGGCGAAAGTCCGCGCCCGGGCGTAAAGCTCCCCGAACGCTTCCGCGTCGCCGGATTTGGCCCGGTTCAGAAGCTCATCAGGAAAAGTAATTCGGTCCACATTTCATATTATACGACAAGAAGCAGGCCGGCTGGATCTTTGGACTCCCTTGCTCAATGACGATGGACAGTCCTTGGTCCTAATCAGACATTAATCGGCAGTCAGCAGTCACTGCGTACTGATTACTATGGCTGGCCCCTGGCCCTCGCCCCCCACTCCGCATTCGCCGTTCTGTGGTCCCCATTCGTCCTTCCCCGGCCCGCTCCCCCCCCGCAGGCTGAAGCGGCTCCTTTGCCGGCTTCCCTCGTCCTGCAAAAAGCCGCATATGGTTTGTTTGTCGGATCATCCTTTTGATCCATGATACACTCCCATTATGATTTGCCCGCCCATCCGGATCGGCGTGGCGGTCCCGCGCTCCTGGGGAACGCGATGGATCCGCCGGGCCTTGGATAGCTGGGGGAGGCCGTTTTCCATCGCCTTGTTCACGGGGGTCATTCCCGGATCCCCGGAGGCGGAATCCGTGGCGCTTTGGCTGGCGCATGAGCGGTTCACCCCCCCTCCTGAGCCTGTGGCCCCCATTTTGAGGGTGGTCGGCCCCAATGACGATCCCCCGACCGGGTTTGCCGTTCGCACCGGGGATGAGAAGAAGCTGATCGCCCTGATCCGGGACTGGGCTGATCCCTTCCCACCGGCTTTCGAGCTGTTTCCCGAGCCCCTGGTTCTCCTCGATGATCGATGCCGCGTGGTGCGCGCTAATGGAGAGGGGCGGGTTTTGCTCCGCCTTCCCATCGGCTCGGAGGAGGGCGGGGGAAGCCTATGGCTTGGAGCGGTGGTGGCGGATGCCCTCGCTGACGGGAAGCCGGCCCCCGGGAGATCGCTTTTATTGGAGGGAGTGGCATTCATGGACGCCCAGGGCGGCAGTCTGACCACCGGGATCCGGCTCTGGCGGCGGCCCTGCGGCGAGGTGGTGGCGCTGTTCCATGACTCCTCCAGGCTTTCGGGGTTAAGGCGTCATGGGGAGCAATCGGACCGGCTCGGATCCATCGGGCGCCTGGCGGGGGGGATCGCCCATGACCTGAACAACATCCTGATGGTGATCACCAGTTACACGGGGCTGATCCGCCGGAAGGGCCGGCCGGCCGCGCCCGTGGCGGGATTTCTGGATGAGATCGGCAAGGCCTCCGCCCGGGCGGTGCGGCTCACGGACCAACTGCTCGCCTTCGCCCAGCGCCAGGCCCTCCAGCCGCGCCCCGCGGACCTCGGCACGCTGGTGCGGGACCGGCTTCCCCGCCTGCGGGAGATCCTCGGCCCTGCCGTAAGGATTGAAACGGATCTTCCCGCCGGCCTGCCGACCGTGGCCGTGGATGTGGATAAATTCGCAGAAGTCCTGGACCAACTGGCTTTCAACGCCCGGGACGCCATGCCCTCGGGGGGCGCGGTGATTATCGAGACCGCCCGCGCCGACGATCCGGCCGGTCGGGGGGAAGCCGGCTCCGGCCCGGGCCCCTTCGTGGCGCTTGCGTTCTCCGACACCGGACACGGCATGGCGCCGGAAGTGTGTGACGGCATCTTTGAGCCGTTCTTCACCACCAAGGGTAAGGGGAAGGGGACGGGCATGGGGATGGCGATGGCCTACGGGTTCGTCCGGCAGTCGGGAGGCGATGTCGTATGTTCCAGCCAGCCGGCCCTCGGGACCGTGATCCGGATCCTGCTCCCCGTCTCCGAACCCGGGGAGGCGGTCTCCGCGCCGGAGAGCGCCGATCCCGCCGCCTTTTCGGGCAAGGGGCGCCGGGTGTTGGTGATCGAAGACGAGGAGGCCGTGCTGAGCACCATCGTCACCATTCTCGAAACGCTCGATATTTCCGTCCAATCGGCCCGGACCGGGGAGGAGGCGGTCAAGCTGGCGCAGGGGAGGAAAGCGCGGCCCGACCTGATCATCTCGGATGTGATCCTGCCCGGCATGGATGGGAAGCAGGCCGTGGAAATCATTCTGAAGGCCCATCCCGGCATCCCGGTGCTTTACATGTCGGGCTTCAGCGGAAGCCTTCTCGCGGAGCGCGGCATCCTCCCGCCCGGGTTGGTCTATCTCCAGAAACCCTTCACCGTGGAGACCCTGATCGCCCGCATCGCCGGTCTCCTTCGATAGAATAGCCGGCAGGAAGGTTTAAGTCGGGACGCTACAGGGGCCGACTGCAGCCTCGTGCTATAATTCATGAAAATAGCGGGAGGTTGTATGAAAAATCTGCTCTGGCTTCTGATCATCCTCGGCGTTCTGGCGTTTTTAGGGGGGGCCGTCATGGCCTTCACCGGCAAGCACCTTGTCCTCACCCCGCAGGGCTACTGGCGCGGGGCCATGGGTTTCTGGATGCTGGCCGCCACGCTCAAGCTGGTCTCGGCGGAAAAATAATCGCCTTTCCCTGTCCCTGGTTTTGTCGTGCTGACCCTGAATCAAGTTCAGGGCAGGCTCAGTCCGGCATGGCATGGGGGCATGGGGAGGGGAACATTGGAATAGGATCATAGGCCTGATGTTGCGGATGCGCGGCCGAACCACCATCATTTTTGCCGCTTTCCGCGCACTTTGATCTTTTTCCTGACGGCAGCAAGGGGAAGCCCCGGGAGATTGGCTTCCTTGCGTTTCGCTTTCCGAAGCTCTTTCAGATCTTCAAAACTCGCCAATTCCTCCTGAATCAATAGGAACTCGTCGTAAGAGATCACGACGAATTCCTTCTTGCCGCTCTTTTCAATGATATTAGGATGCAGAGTGACCATGTCTTTCCTCCTATTTCCTGTAGGCCTCACGCCGATGGCGAATCCGGTAGACCATGATGAGATGCGTCTCCTCAATCTCAAACAGAATGCGGTAATCGCCAACCCTGAGGCGGTACTCCGGGGTGAAGTCTGTCAGGCGCTTCACATCTCCTGCGAGGTCCTCCCTCATGTTCTCCAAGGCATCGAGGATTGCCGTTGCCTGTTTTGGGGAAAGGCGCCTCAGATCCTTCACCGCACGCGGCTTCAATGCGACTTCGTAGAACACGCTAATAGTCTATCACAGTCATCATTCCGCTCGGATGGTCGCCAGGGTTGCGGCGGCAGTGCCGTCCTGACCCTGCATCAATTTTAGGATGAACGAAGAGGAGAGGATGCGGGTTCGCGTCCGGCATAGCAAGAGGGAATGAGAAGTTGCCGGACAGGGACTTGCCGTGGCAGGGTGGTAAGCCGTGGCTTGACATGTTAAGCACAAAGGCACATAATTTAGGTGGTTAAACATATAGGGGCCGGCGTGGCAATAAGAGGAGTTCGGCATGACATCGTGGGGTATAATAACGGCGTCATGCGGGAGCACAATTACTATGTTTATATTCTCACCAATATGTTGAATAGCGTTCTCTATGTTGGCGTGACCAATGATCTCCAAAGGCGTCTGCAGGAGCATCGAATGAAGTGCGCGCCCAACAGCTTTGCTTCACGATACCGTCTGACTAAACTGGTGTGGTATGACCATACCACTGATGTTGCCGCTGCTATTCAAACGGAAAAGAAACTGAAAAATTGGCGAAGGGCGTGGAAGATAGCGTTGATTGAAGAAAATAATAAGGAGTGGAAGGACTTGGCAGAAGAGTGGTATGAAAAACGAGATGCCGGATCAAGTCCGGCATGACAGGGTTGAGATGCCGGATCCCTGAATCATGTTCAGGGCAGGCTCAGTCCGGCATGACAGGGTTGAGATCCCGGATCAAGTCCGGCATGACAGGGTTGAGATCCCGGATCCCTGAATCATGTTCAGGGCAGGCTCAGTCCGGCATGACGCATAGTGGAGAATGCCATGACACCGAGGAGGACGCGATGAACGCATCGAACCCATTGGCGTTGGCCCAACCCCGGCTTGCGTACCGGGGCCGGTGATGCGGGAACGGGATTCGGCGTAGGGTACCGGCATGGACACCCTTTTCCTCTCCCGCCTGCAGTTCGGCCTCACCATCGCCTTTCACTACATCTTCCCCCCCATCAGCATCGGCCTGGGGCTCCTGCTGGTCGTGATGGAGGGGCTGTACCTCAAGACGCGCGACCCGCTGTACCACCAGATGACCCGGTTCTGGGTGCGCGTCTTCGGGCTGGTGTTCTCCCTGGGAGTGGCCACCGGCATCGTGATGGAGTTCCAATTCGGCACCAACTGGTCGGCCTACTCCCGGTTCGTCGGCGACGTCTTCGGCTCGGCCCTCGCGGCGGAGGGGATCTTCGCCTTCTTCCTCGAATCGGGGTTCCTGGCCATCCTCCTCTTCGGCTGGAACAAGGTGAGCGCCGGGATGCACTTCTTCTCAACCCTCATGGTCTGCCTCGGCGCCCACTTCTCGGCCGTGTGGATCGTGGTGGCCAACTCCTGGCAGCAGACCCCGGCCGGGTTCCACCTCGTGGCCCGCGACGGCTCCGCCCGGGCGGAGATCACCGATTTCTGGGCCGTGGTGTTCAACCCCTCCTCTCTCGACCGCCTCTGGCACGTCCTGATGGGGGCCTGGCAGGCGGGGGCCTTCTTCGTCCTCTCGGTTGCGGCATGGTATCTCTTGAAAAAGCGGCACGAGGCCTTCGCGCGCGCCTCGTTTAAGATCGCCCTGGTCGTGGCCATGGGGGCCTCCCTGCTCCAACTGGTTTCCGGCCATTCCAGCGCCGGGGTGGTGGCCAGGCACCAGCCGGCGAAGCTGGCCGCCTTCGAGGGGCACTACGCCACGGGTCCGGGCGACCTGGCCCTCCTGGGCTGGGTGGATGAATCAGCCGAGAAAATGACCGGCCTGGCCATGCCGGGGATGTTGAGCTTTCTCGTCCACTGGGACGCCTCGGCCCCCGTCACCGGCCTGAGGGAGTTCCCCCCCGCCGACCGTCCGCCGGTGAACCTGGTGTTCCAGTCCTACCACCTGATGGTGGCCGTGGGAATGGGGCTCATCGGCCTCGCCGCCCTGGGGCTGTTCTTCCTGTGGCGGAAGACGCTGGAGTCCAAACGCTGGCTGTTGTGGGCCTTCGTCTTCTCCGTCCTGGGGCCGCAGGCAGCGAACCAGGCGGGGTGGTTCTCGGCGGAGGTGGGGCGCCAGCCCTGGATCGTGCAGGGGCTCCTGCGCACCTCCGACGGATTTTCCCCCGTCGTGAGCGCGGGGGAGGTCCTGTTCTCGATCGTCCTGTTCTCCCTCGTCTACCTGATGCTGTTCATCCTGTTCATCTTCCTCCTCAACCACAAGATCCAGCACGGCCCCTCCGAGGAGGACCTGACCGTCGGGAGGCAGCGCGCATGACCGCCCCGTTGGATCTCAACACCCTCTGGTTCGCCCTCGTGGGCGTCCTGTTCATGGGCTACGCCATCCTGGACGGGTTCGACCTCGGCGTGGGCGCCCTCCACCTCTTCGCCCGCGAGGATCAGGAGCGGCGCCTCTTCCTCAACGCCATCGGCCCCGTCTGGGACGGCAACGAGGTGTGGCTCGTGACCGGCGGCGGCGCCCTCTTCGCCGCCTTCCCCGAGGTCTACGCCACCATCTTCTCGGGGTTCTACCCGGCCTTCATGCTCCTCCTCTTCGGCCTCATCTTCCGGGCGGTGGCCATCGAATTCCGCTCCAAGCAGCCCCATCCGGCATGGCGCGCCTTCTGGGACGGCTCCTTCTCCGTGGCCAGCGTCGCCGCCGCGCTCCTGGTGGGCGTGGCCCTCGGCAACATCGCCTGGGGTGTGCCGCTGGACGCGGCCGGGGAGTTCGCCGGCAGTTTCTTGGGCCTGCTGAAACCGTACCCCCTGCTGGTGGGCGTCACGACGGTGGCCCTCTTCGCCATGCACGGCTCCATCTACCTGATCCTGAAACTGGAGGGGGACCTGCAGGCGCGCGTGAGGGGCTGGGCGCAGAACACCATCATCCTCTTCATCCTCTGCTATGTCTGCACCACCATGGCGACGCTGCTCTATGTTCCCCACATGACGGCCTATTTCAAGGAGCACCCCGTTCTCTTCCTGATGCCCCTGCTGACCATGCTGGCCATCGCCAACATTCCGCGGGAGCTCCACAGGGGACGCGACTTCCACGCCTTCCTCTCCTCCTGCGCGGCCGTGGCCGCCCTCCTCGCCCTCTTCGGCCTGGGGATGTATCCCAACATGGTCTTTTCCAGCCCGCTGGCGGAGAACTCCCTGAACATCTACAACGCGGCCTCGTCGGCGAAGACGCTCAAGATCATGCTCGTCATCGCGGTCCTGGGCGTGCCGCTGGTCCTGTCCTACACGGCCAGCATCTATTGGATCTTCCGGGGGAAGGTGAAGCTGGACGCTTCGAGTTATTGAGACGGCCGACAAGACGGCCGACTGGAGAGCCGGCCCTACACGAAGCGGCCGACTGGAGAGTCGGCCCTACACAAGCCCACCGTGAACAAGGAGACCCGCCATGACCCGAACCGTGCTTCCCTTCGCCGCCCTCGCCCTGATGATGCTCTGGGGCTGCGTCTCCGCGCCCCCCGCGCCGGCCACCCCCAAGAAGCCCGCTTCCTACACCCTCCATGGCGTGACCATCGAGGACCCCTACCTGTGGCTGGAGACGGGGGGCGACCCGGCGGTTAAGGCATGGACGGAGGCCCAGGAGCGGGCGGCCCGGGCCGCCCTGGACGGTCTCCCCCAGCGGGCGTGGCTGAAGGGGCGGTTCGCCAAGCTGTGGCGCTACGACGACACCAAGCCGCCGGTCCCCGTCCTCAAGGGCGGCCGGACCTTCTTCTGGACCAAGAAGGCCGCCGAGGAGCACTGGGTCTACTGGACGCGCGAGCGGGAGGGGGCGGAGGCGGTGATGCTGATCGACCCCAACGCCTGGGGCCCCCACGACACCCTCGACCTGACCGAGGAGTCGCCCGATGGCGCCTTTGTGGCCTTCGGCCGGGCGCAGAAGGGGGACGAGAACCCCGTCATCCGGGTGATGGAGACAGCGACGGGTCGCATCCTCCCCGACACCGTCCGGGGATGGCGCCAGGGGGGCGTCTCCTGGCTCCACGACAACTCCGGGTTCTACTACGCCTGCCAGCCGCTCAAGGGGGAGGTCCCCGGGGGGGAGGAGAATTATTGGTATTCGGTGTGGTTCCACAAGCTGGGGACCCCGGCCTCGGGGGATGTCAAGGTCTTCGGCGACGACAAGGTGAAGGAGTACTGGCACGCCGCCGGGGTGACCGAGGATGGGGAGCATGTCGTCTTCTACAAGGGGATATACTACAAGAACGATCTGTACATCGCCAGGGTCGGAAGCGCGGAGCCCCCGAAGCCCCTCGTCAGCGGAATGGAGGCGCGGTATTCGGCCGACATCGCCGAGGGGCGGCTGTTCATCCTGACGGACCGGGACGCCCCCATGGGGAAATTGTGGACGGCCCCGCTGGAGGATCCCCGGCGGGAGAACTGGCGGGAACTCATCCCGGAGACCCAGGACCGGCTGGAGGGGTTCCAACTGGTCGGCGGGCGCATTTACGCCCACTACCTCCACGACGCCCACACCCGCATCCGGATCTTCGATCTGGACGGGCGGTTCCTGCGCGACCTCCCCCTGCCGGGGATCGGAAGCGCCTGGGTGAGTGGGTATTATTCCAAACCGGAAGTGCGCGTCGGGTTCTCTTCGTTCACCACGCCGCCCCACACCTACCGCTACGATTTCGCGAGTGACGCCCTCACCCTCCTCCACCGGTCGCCCATCCCCGTCGAAACCGCGGGCAACACCGTGGAGCAGGCGTGGGTCCGGTCCCGAGACGGCACCCGGATCCCCATGTTCCTCATCCACCGCCAGGGGACGGCCAGGGACGGAACCCCCCCCGTTCTTCTGACCGGTTACGGCGGGTTCGATGTCTCCATGACCCCCTACTTCTCCTCGATATACGCGGTCTGGCTCGAGGCGGGCGGGATGGTGGCCATCCCCAATCTACGGGGGGGAGGGGAATACGGCAAAGCGTGGCATGAGGCGGGGATGCTGGACCGGAAGCAGAACGTCTTCGATGATTTCATCGCCGCCGCGGAATGGTTGATCGCCGAAGGGTACACCTCGCCGGAACGGCTGGCCATCGCCGGGGGCAGCAACGGCGGCCTGCTGGTGGGGGCGGCCCTGGTCCAGCGCCCCGACCTCTTCCGGGCCGTCTCGTGCGCCGTTCCCCTCCTGGACATGCTCCGGTACCACAAGTTCGGCTACGCGAACGTGTGGGCCGAGGAGTACGGGAGCGCCGACGACCCCTCCGCCTTGGGGTGGCTCCGCGCCTATTCGCCCTACCACAACGTCAGGGAAGGGGTGCGCTACCCGGCGGTCCTCTTTACGGGGAGCGCCGACGATGCCCGGACCGATCCCCTCCACGCCCGCAAGATGGCGGCCCGCCTCCAGGCGGCCGACCCCGAAGGGGGGCCCTTCCTCCTCCTGGTGCGGGGCGCCTCCGGCCACGGAGGCGGCACCACCATCACCGCGCGCATCGAGCAGGAGGCCGACGAATGGGCCTTCCTGATGGACCTCCTGGGGATGGACGCGCCCCCGAAGTGACGGCGGTCCGGCCGAAACCGTTTTATAGAGAGGCCGCCAGGGATTCCAGGGCCCGATCGATGTCCGCTTCGATGTTTCCGATATGCGGGGAGAAGCGGAGGATGTTCTCCCGCAGGGAAAGGACGACCCCGGCGGCGGTGAGGCGTTCCAAGACCCGCTGAGGTTCGGCGACGCGGATGGAGACGATGCCGGAGCGGGCCTCCGGGTCGGGTGGCGAGACCACCTCCACGCCCAGCGCCCGGAACCCGTCGAAAAGCCGGTCGGCCAGCCTCCGCACCCGTTCCCACATCGCCGCGCTCCCCAGGTCCAGGAACCGGGCCATCCTCCGGCCCGCCAGGGTGAACCCCATCCAGTTGAGCGTCCCCCCCTCGAAGCGCTCGGCGGTATCGAGAAACTCAAGGGCGTAGTCGCGGAAGTTCCATGCGTCCTTCACCCCGAGCCATCCGGCATGGACGGGGTGGACGGCTTCGAACATCCGCGGGCTCAGATAAAGGAACCCCGTCCCCATGGGCCACATGAGCCATTTGGCGCCCCCGCAGGCGAGGGCGTCCACGGGGGTCTCCCGCAGGTCGAAGGGGATGGCGCCCACCCCCTGGATGCCGTCCACGACGAGCCAGATGGCGCGCTCGCGGCAGAAGGCCCCCAGGGACGCGAGGTCGGTCCTGGACCCGTTGAGGAACTGGACCAGGGAGACGGAAATGAGGCGGGTGTCCGGGGTCACTTGGGCGGCGAACGCCTCGAGGGGCAGACGGCCGTCCACGGGGTCGGCCCAGTCCACGGCGACGCCGAGGCGCTCGAGGTTGAGGAAGGGGTAGACGTTGGCGGGGAACTCCATCCGGTTGAGCAGGACCCGGTCTCCCGCCCTCCACGGGAGGCCGGCGGCGACGATGTTGAGCCCTTGCGTGGTGTTGCCGGTCAGCGTCAGGAGGTCGGGGCCCGGCGCGCCCAAAAAGCGCGCGAGACCGGTCTTGAATTCGGAGCGCGCCCGGAACATCCGCTGGACCTGCTCCTCATCCGGAAGGGTTCGCCGGCGCCACCAGGATCCAAGGGCCTCGCGGTCCTCCTCTGAAAAGGGGGAAATGGCGGCGTGGTTGAGGTAAACGGCGTCGCGATAGGCGGGGAATCCTGCCCGGAAGGCCGCGAAGGGGCGCTCCGGATCCGCCGGGAAAAGGGTCAGTTGCCCTCCTCCTGGACCCCCTCCTGCAGTTCCTTGTGCAACTCCGCCAGGGCATGCCGGGCCGCTTCGGCCTGCGATTCAGGGACGTAGATGACGATTTCGCCGTGGAAATAGGGGGTGATGCCGTTCTCCTCCAGGATGTCCTGGGCGTCGGCGGCGGTGCCGGGATCGTAGTAGGTCCCCGCGGCGACGAGTTGTTCGTGGGGGCCCGGCTCGCCGGAGACCGACGGGGGGGCGGGTTCGTGCAGGGACTCGGGCTTGATGCCGCGGGCCCGCAGTTCCTCCCGGAGGAGGATCAGCCCCAATTCGGAATAGTCCTCCCAGTGATTGCAGTATTCGTCGATCAGGGCATCCTTTTCCATCTCCCGGAGATGGGCGCGGATGGCGTTGGGGTCGCTGGTCATAAACCTATTTTAGCACACGCCCGCCCGCTTCCCGGGGGGCCGCATGGGCTTATGAACGCGCGATGCCGGCCGGTTCGCGCCAGACGGCCCGCTCGAGGACGCCGGAAAGCTCCTCCATCGACCGCCGCTGGGCCAGAATCGCGGTCAGGATGGCTTTGAGCGGCTCCAGCCGGTCGTCCGCCTGGGCGTCCAGATCTATCGCCCCCATCCCCCAATCCGGGAAAAGGCGACGCTCAATCCCTTCCTCCGAGGACAGCAAAAGGACATCGGTGTGCCGGGGGTCGCGCTCGATCGCCGCCCAAAGCTCTTCCACCGCCTTCGGAGGGCCCTCGAGGATCTGAAAGAACATGCCGCCGGAACTCATGAGGATCCCGGTGACGTCCAGGCGATGGTTCTTTTCGGAGGCGTTCCCGGCCAGTTGGACAATTTCTTCAGCCGACAGGAGTTGGGCGAACCGGCTTACATATTTTATGCGCTTGAGCATCATCGTCCTCCTTTAGGATCATTTCATGACAAACGGCCGGTGCACGGCCGCTATTCCTCCGATCAGCGCACGATCTCATGAACGGAGAAGTGAGGGGGGGCGTCGCCGGTGAGCATCCCGAACAGGGCCCCTCCCCGGTAGGGGAGGGAGGTGATCAAGTACGGCATTTTCCCGCGGCTCTCCATCACCCGGACCTGCCGGCCGCCGGAACGGGTGGCCACCCATAGGGTGTATTGGATCTCCTTGTCGAACTCCATCAGACCGGGCGGTTCGCCGAAGGCGAGGATCCAGTATCGGCCGGTGGGGTCCAGCCGGGCCTGGTACAGGAACGGCCGGTTCTGCTTGAGGGGCAGGGTGAACCGGCGGACCGGCTGGAACTCGCGGTATTCGGTCAGGGTGCAGCGGGCCCTCGGCCGCGTTTCAGACCTCTCCCACTCGGCGGAAAGGAACACCCTCTTGCCGTCTTCCATGCCGGCCCATCCGAAGTAGGCCTCCCGCGGGCGGCGGAGTTCCACCCGTTCTCCGCTGTGGGGGTCCAGCGCCGCCATCGTTCCGGCCAGGTTGGCGGATTGGGGTCCCTGGCCGCCCCCCTGGTCCCAGGTGAGGGAGGGGTTGACGGCGAGAAGGGTCCCCTCCTCCCACCACCCTTTGAGGGACCAGCCGGAGAACCGTTCCTCGGGGGTGAAGGTCCAGGCCTCCAGGTCCACCACGCCCAGGCCCAGCCGGCCGCAGGAGGCCCCCGAATCCGGCATGCACTTCCAGTCGCCGTAGAGAAGCAGGTAACGGCCTCCGGGGTCGGGGAGGGCCCAATAGACGGGGCCGAAGGAGACGCGCACCTCGCGCTCCTCCGGCACATCCCAAGCCGTCTCGTTCCCGAAATCCTCTTCCCGTCCGGGGGAGTTCAGCGCCTCCCTGCGGCGCAAACGGATGTCGGTCCTGACCAGGCCGGTGAGGCCGTAGCTCTCCTCCGGGGCGGAGGAGAGGTCCCGGTAGAGGTCCACCGTCCCGTCCCCGCATACGGCATACCACCCCGATCCATAAGCCAGGCCCCCCGCCTCCGACAGGTGGGGCAGGGCGGCATTTTCCAGCGTCACCGGAAGGCGGCGGTACCACCCGAGTCCGAGGGAGAGAAGGATCCACAGACCCACCCCTCCACCGATCAGCATGGCCGCGGCGCGGCCGGGACGGTCCGCCAGGGGCCGGAGCCAGCGGGGGACGGGCAGGGGGTCCGTTTCCGGTTCCCCTTCGGCCTCCTGAGCCGTCCGCGGCGCCTCGAGGATCATCGAGAGGGTGACCGTCTCGACCCGCTCGGGAAGGGATGCCGTCAGTCCGCCGGCCATGGGGCCGGGATGGACGACCACATCGCCGCCGCGGGGGTGGGTGGCGGCCACCCCGGCCCATTCCAGGAGGATGAGCGCTTCCGCCAGTGCCCGGCCTCCCATGGGGCGGGGCAGGAGGGTCGTCAGTTGCCGGGCCGTCACCGCGGCATCCAGGGCCACCCCGACCTGCACGGCCACCTCCAGCGCCTGGGGGGAGACGCGGGCGCGCCGGGGGAACAGGCGGGCGAGGTTGCGGAAGGCCAGGTAGGGGATGACGAAGAAGAACCAGGTGAAGGCGCGGAGGATGGTGGCCTGGAGGACCATCACGGCCAGGACGCGCGGCATGTCGGCCTCCACCTCCATTTCCCCCCCGCGGTAATAGCGGCCCAGGACCGCCATGAAGGCGAAGACGGCGGCGTTGAGGGCCAGGAAGAGGGGGGGGGCCAGGCGGATGCCGAGCCCCCACAGGACCAGGCCCAGGAAGCCGGCGTAGAGGATGTAAAACAAAAGAAAGGGGACGACGAGGAGAAGGGCGCGGGGGCGGGCGCGGCGGATGGCGTCGTCGGCCTCTTCCAGCAGGCGCCGGGCCAGGATGCCCACCTGCTCGGGTGTGGGGTGGCGCAGGCCGAACGGGATCGGCTCAGCGGATGCCACGGAGGTCCACCGTGAACGTCCGGCCCGGTTCGTCCGCGTGGACGGCCTGCAGGAGAAAGCCGTGGTCGCCGGCCTCATAAGCGACGACGGTGACGCGGCCGGCGATGGGACGGAACTTTTCGTCGAGTTGCCCCAGCAGGTCCTCCAGGCCGCCCCGGGTGAGCTCCTCGGGCGGCTCTTCGGGGAGGGCCAGGGCGTATTGGACGCACTGCATCTCCTGCAGGGGCGTCAGCCCCTCGTCTGCGCCCATGATCCGACCCACCAGCAGACTTCCGGCGGCCAGGAACAGCAGGAAAGCCGTCAGGGCCGGCAGCGGACGGTAGGGGAGCATTCTCATTGATCCACCACCCTGATCCTACCGTCCCGGACCGAAGCGACCACCCCGGGCTGA
Organism: Holophagales bacterium UBA2201; assembly: GCA_002327305.1. GTDB lineage: Bacteria > Acidobacteriota > Thermoanaerobaculia > UBA2201 > UBA2201 > UBA2201. The sequence goes on from DCUZ01000014.1 coordinate 22,701, forward strand.
AGGAAAATCGTCCGTCCCGTATCCTCCTGGCGGAGGATGAGCATGGGGACCCTCGGGTCCGCCCGCAGGAGGGTGAACTCCTTCGCCTCCTGATCCAGGGGGATGCCCACGCGGGCGCCGAGGGTGGCCAGGTCGGGCAAGGCGGCGGCGGCGTAGGGGACGCTGTCCATCATGTTCAGGGCGATATTGAGTTTCTGGAGGGCGTTGTGCGACCGGGTGGCCTCCCTCTGGGCCCGCAGTATGGGATTGTCGGGGCCGAACCATGCGGCCGCGGCCAGGACCACGCCCACGATGGGCACGCCCACCTTCACCGCGTCGAGGAGCCACGCGAGGCGGCGGGCCGCCGCCGACCAGCGGGAGGAGAAGCGTTCCACCAGGTCGTCCACGATCCCCCCCTCCTGGGCAAGGTCGTTGACCGCGAGGGCGAAGGGGGTGAGCATGAGGCCGCGCTGGACCCCCTCCTGGATGATATTGGCGAGGTAATCGGCCGCCCAGCCCAGCCCCTGGGAGGGAAGATCGTCCGGAGTGCTTTCCCCCGCGGCCTCTCCCAACCTACGCGCGGTTTTCCTGATGGGGTGCCAGTTGAGGAGGCCCGCGTCCCAGGCGGCATCGTAAAACGCCGTCAATTCCGCGTTGAAGGCCTGCAACTCCTCCCGGGAATGCCCCCGCTTCATCAGTTCGGCGGCAGCGGCGTTGAGGTCTTCCAGCCGGGCCGTCATCAGGTTGCGGTCGGGGACCAGGGCGTTCAACTCCTTGATGAGGGCCATCGCGGCGAGGAGGGCATCGAGATCGAGCCGTTCGGCGGCCCGGCGTTTGTATTCGCGCAGGGCCGGAAGGACCTGGGTCTCCGTCGGACGGCTCATGCCCCTTCGTCCGGCGGGAGGGTGACCGTGGGACGCCCCTCGATCAGGGGGCCGCTGAGCCGGTAATAATGGAACTCGAATCGCTTCACGGGCAGGACATGCGGTCCCTCGCAAGCGTGGCGGTAGGGCTCGGGGAGGCCCCGATAGGCGGCGTCCGTCAGGAGCACCTCGCCCGGTTCGGCGGTGTCCTCGCCCAGTTTTGAGGCGAGGTTGACCTCCATCCCGAAATAGTCCTCCTCGCCCGGGAACAGCATGAGGGGGCCGTGGCCGATGCCGATGCAGATTTGGGTCCCCTCGCCCAGGCGGCGGTGGGCCTCGCCGGCGGCCTGGAGGGCCTGGAGGGGGGAGTCGAAGATGGCGAAGACATTGTCCGCCACGCACTTGAAGATGTGGCCGCGGTGGGCCCGGACGGCTTCGCTCAGCTCCTCCCGCATGCCGAAGATCTTGTCCATCACCGCCCGCGCTCCGTGCAGGTGGGTCATGACGGTGAACCCCGCCATGTCGGAGATCCAGATGGTGGCGGTTTGCTCCCGGGGCATGCCGGTATTGTACCGCAAACCGGGCATTGAGAGGATTTCCGGAAACACGGCCGCCGCCGTTTGCGTTACACTAAGCGCTTATGTCACCGGATCAAACGATAAACGGAGGGCCCCCGAAGTCCGCGTGGGGGGCCCGGTGGGAAGGGCGGGGCGGCTGGCGCGAGGTGCTCGTGGTCAGTTTCCCCCTCATCCTCTCCCACGCGGCCTGGTCGCTCCAGCACTTCATCGACCGGATGTTTTTGGCGTGGTACGCCCCCGAGGCCATCGCCGCCGCCATGCCCGCCGGCATCCTCCAATTCGCCCTCATGAGCATTTTCCTGGGGACGGCCGGGTATGCCTCCACCTTCGCGGCGCAGTATCACGGCGCCGGACGCCCGGAGTCCATCGGGCCCTCGGTCTGGCAGGGGGTGCACCTCTCCATCCTCGGGGGGCTCGCCATCATGGCCACCGCCCCCCTGGCTCCCGGATTTTTCGCCTGGGTGGGGCACCCGCCCCTGGTGCGCGAATACGAAACGGTCTATTACGCCATCCTGTGCTGGGGGGCCGTCCCGGCCATCGCCACGGCCCCGCTGGGCGGCTACTTCTCGGGCCAGGGGCGCACCTGGCCGGTGATGGTCTCCATCGTCCTGGCCATGGGGGTCAACATCATCCTCGATTACGGCCTCATTTTCGGCCACTGGGGGCTCCCCCGCATGGGGGTCGCCGGGGCGGCCGTGGCCACCAACCTCGCCTCCCTCACCTCCTGCCTGTTTTACCTCCTGTGGATGGCCCGGAGGGAGTACCGCGTCCGAGCCCCCTTCTTCCGGCGCTGGCGCCCCGACCGCGACCTGATGGGCCGACTGCTGAAGTTCGGCTTCCCGGCGGGGATGCAGTTTTTCGTCGATATCGCCGGGTTCGCCGCCTTCCTCCTCCTGGTGGGGCGGTTGGGGACGGAACCCCTGGCCGCCACCACCATCGCCTTGAACATCAATGCCATCGCCTTCATGCCCATGCTGGGGTTCGGCATCGGCATCTCCGTCCTCGTGGGGCAGGCCCAGGGGGAGGGGCGCCCCGACCTGGCCGAACGCGCCACCTGGTCGGGGTTCCACCTCACCTTCGCCTATGTGGGGAGCGTGGCCCTCCTTTACGCCTTCGTGCCGGGGCCCTTCGTCCGCCCCTTCGCGGGGGACGACCCGGCGGCCTTCGAGGCGGTCCGCGTCCAGGCGGTGGTGCTCCTCCGGTTCGTGGCGGCCTACTGCCTCTTCGACGCCCTCAACATCGTTTTCTCCGCCGCCCTCAAGGGGGCGGGGGACACCCTCTTCATCACCAAGGTCATCGCGGCCCTCTCGGCCGGCGTCCTCGTGGTCCCCACGGCGGCGGCCGTGCTGTGGCTCGGGGCGGGTCTCTACGCCGTCTGGGCCATCGCCACCCTCTATGTGTGCCTCCTGGGGACCGCCTTTCTCCTCCGGTTCCGTCATGGCCGGTGGAAGGGGATGCGGGTCATCGAAGAGGCGCCGGAGATCGTGGACGTGCCCGTTCACTGAGTCCGAGGTCTGGTAGAATAGTAGTTCCTGAAGGAGATCGTTATGGATTGTTTCCGCGCCCTGAAGCTCGTTGAATCCATCGAACAACTGATGGCGGACCTCTACGCATCGTTCAGCCGATCGTTCGCCGACGATGAGGACGCCGCCACGCTGTTCTACCGGCTCACCCAGGAGGAGAACTCGCACCGCACCCTGGTGGAGTTCCAAAAGCGTCTCGTCATGAACAGTTCCAAGCAGTTCGGCGAGGTGACGCTCGACCTGGACCAATTCAACGCCGCCGCCGGGAAGGTGCGGCATTTCATGCGCACGGACGCCGCTCCCACCCTGGAAGAGGCGGTGAAGATCGCCGCCGACTTCGAAAACGATGTGGTGGAGCACCTCTACCGCACCGTCATCGCCGAAGCCAATCCGGCCGTCCAGGACCTGGTGAGGAACCTGGGGCGGCAGTCGGAAGCGCACCGAAAGCAGATCCACGATTTCGGCGTCCAGCGGGGCTTCCTCCCCGCCCTGCCCGTCTGGGAACGAACGAAGTAGCAGGGGAGGGGCGCGGGTGCGTCGCGCGCAGGGGCGACCCGGCGGACGGCGGCTGGATCCGGCAAAGAGCAAAGGAGGCGTCCCATGCGCTGGAAGGACCTGAGGAGAAGTCAAAACGTGGAGGACCGGCGGGGAATGAGCGGCCCGAAGATGGCCATGGGCGGCGGGCTGGGCGTGCTGGTCATTGCCCTGGTCGTGTGGCTGCTGGGCGGGGACCCCGCCCCGATCCTTCAGCAGGCCGGGCCGCCGGGGGGGGCGCCGTCGGCTTCCGTCCCGGGCGTGGAATTCACCGCCGAGGAAAATGAGCTGGCCGATTTCGTTTCCGTGGTCCTGGCGGAGACGGAGACCGTCTGGAACGCCCAATTCCAGGCCCTGGGACGTACTTATGAGGAGCCGAAGCTGGTCCTCTTCACCGATGCCGTCCAATCGGCCTGCGGCTACGCCCAGGCGGCCATGGGCCCCTTCTATTGCGCGCCGGACGCGAAAGTGTACATCGACCTGGGCTTCTACCGGGAGCTCAAGACCCGCCACGGCGCGGGAGGGGACTTCGCCGAGGCCTATGTGATCGCCCACGAGGTGGGGCACCATGTCCAGAACCTCCTGGGGATCATGGACGAGTACGGGCGCCGGTCGGCCCGCCTGAACGAACGCGAGGCCAATGCCCTCACCGTCCGGCTGGAACTGCAGGCCGACTGCTTCGCCGGCCTGTGGGCCCACCATTCCCATCGGGAGCGGCGGATCCTGGAGGAGGGGGACATCGAGGAGGCGCTGAACGCCGCCGGCGCCATCGGCGACGACCGGCTCCAGCGCCAAGCCACGGGGCGCGTCGTCCCCGACGCCTTCACGCACGGCACTTCGGAACAGCGGGTGAGGTGGTTCTCCCGGGGACTGCAGGACGGCGACCTCCGCCGGTGCGACGCGTTCGCCGTGGCGGCCCCCTGAGGGAGGCGGGTTCCCCCGGGGCCGGCCCCCGCGGCGGCTTTGCGCGGGGGGCCGCCGAGTGCTACAATGAAGACAGGCACGAACGATCGGAACGGCGAACGCTTTTTCGCACGGAGCCCGAAGATGAAGAGCAGCGGTCTTGTCCTCCTCCTGTGTTGCCTGGCCCTCGGAGCGTCCCCTGGGTTGAGGGCCGAGGGGCAGGGACTGGACGACCTCCTGGATCTCAACCTGGACGACCTGCTCAACCTGAAAGTCGTCTCCGCCCTGAAAGCGCCTCAAACGATCAACCGGGTCCCCGCCACGGTGCGGGTGATCACGGCGGATCAGATCCGGGACCGCGGCTACTTCACCCTGGAAGAGGCCCTCGCCGACCTCCCCGGGCTTCAATTCCGGAACATCCTGGGGTTCAACAGCTACACCTTCATGCGGGGCGTGCCGGGCCAGAACAATAAGATCCTCCTCCTGGTGGACGGGATCCAGATCAACGAACTCAATTCCGGCGGCTTTTACGGCGGCGGCCAGGTCAACCTGGCGAACGTGGAGCGGATCGAAGTGGTGTACGGTCCCGCCTCCGCCCTTTACGGGACCAACGCGGTCTCCGGCATCATCAACATCGTCACGCAAGACCCCCGGGATGGAAGCGGGGGCCGCGTCTCGGCCGGGGGGGGCAATTTCGACACCCGGACGGCCGATTTCCGGGTGGCGGCCCACGACCCCGGCCGGGACCTGGGGTTCACGCTGTCGGGCCTGTTCAAAACCACCGACAAGGGGGACCTGCGGGGGGCGGAGGGCGACTTCAACTGGACCGGGGCCATGGACAATTTCGAGGAGGACCTTTCCCTTGACGGGAAATTCCGATACCGGGATTTCAGCGCGGGCCTTCTCGTCCAGGAGAAGGACGCGTCGCGGGCCACCGTCCAGAAGACGGCCGACGCGCCGCTGAGCGACCACGGGGTCAACTGGCACATCCGTTTCCTCAACGCCTGGGCGACCTACGCCTATGAGCGGGACCCCCGGTGGGGGGTCCGCGCCACGGCCTACCACCGGGATTCCACGGTCCTCGACGACACCATCCCCGTCATCGAACTGCCGGAAGAGGGTTCGGCGGGACGACAGATCCGGTATTTCCGCCCCGGCCAGCTGTCGGGGAGCGAGACGCAGATCTCCTGGGCCCCCGCCCCGGGCAGCCACTTCACCTTCGGGCTGGTTCTCGAACGGGAGCGCCTCGCCGACGGCTACTCCATCACCGTCAGCGATTCGGCCTCGCAGCGGCCCCCGCGCCCGCCCGATCCGGAGATGACGACCGACACCCTGGTCAGCGCCTACGCGCAGGGCCGGGTCGCCCTGGCCCGGGGCCTCGATCTCTTCCTGGGGGTGCGCCACGACGACAGCAGTTATTACGGGACGGTGGACACGCCGCGCGCGGGCCTCGTCCTGAACCGGGGGCGGTTGACGGCGAAAGTCCTGGTGATGGAGGCCTTCCGGGCGCCCAAACCCTGGGACTACACCGACGGTCTGGGCAATCCCGGCCTGCGGCCCGAGGAGATGCGCTCCTTCGAGGCCGCGGGCGCGTGGTCCTTTTCCGCGAACTGGCGGCTGGAGGTGGCGGCCTACCGGAACCGCCTCGATAATCTCCTGACGCGGGCGGAGGGGGACGAGGGCTGGCGATGGACCAATGCCGGCCGTCTGGACACCGACGGGGCCGAGGCCGCCCTGGAGTTCCGGCGCGGCCCCTGGACGGGCCACCTCAACGCCACCTACACCGACTCGATCAACGCCGGGGGCGGCCAGGAACCGGAGATCGCCCGCTGGGGGGCGAACGCGGGATTCCAATACGCTTTCTCACATGCCGTCCGGGTGGCCGTGCGCGGACGCTACCTGGGGGCCCGGGACAATCCCAAAACCATCCCCTCGACGGGGGACGACCGGATCGGCGACGCCTTCATCCTCCACGCCGCCCTGACCCTCCGCCTGCCGCGCGGCTTTGATCTCCAGGTGGTGGCGGACAACCTGCTGGACGCCGTCTATTACCACCCCTCCAACCTTCCCCCCAGCCGCTACCGCCAGCCCCAGCGCGCCCTCCGCCTTCAGGTGTCCTATGCCTTTTAAACCCGGCGGGCCGCCGAGGAGGGCCGCCCTGGCGGCCGCGCTGACGATCGCCTGCCTCATGGGATGGGGCCGTCCGGGCCCGGTCCTCCGGGCCGCCCCCCCGCCCGCCGACCAGGCGCTCGAGTACCAGGTCAAGGCGGTCTTCCTCTACCATTTCACGCGCTACATGCAGTGGCCCGAGGGAGGGGACGACCGCGCGTTCGAGATCGCGGTGCTGGGGGAGAGCCCGATCCTCGGGCCCCTGCGGGAGATCGAACGGAAGCGGTCGGTGGGTCCCCTTCCGATCGTCGTCCACCCCTGCGCCACGGTGGGGGAGGTGGGGAGCCCGCGCATCCTCTTCGTCGCCGGAGCGGCCGCCCGCCGGCTGCCGGAGGTGCTGGAGAGAACGCGCGGGCGAGGGGTGCTGACCGTCACCGAGGGGGAGGGGATGGCCGTGAAGGGGGCGGCGGTCAACTTCGTCCTGAGGGAAGGCGCCGTCAAGTTCGAGATCAACGAGCGGGCCCTGCGGGAGGCGGGCATCCTCGCCGGCTCCCAGTTGATGAAACTGGCGATCCGGGTGGGCGGTGAGCCGCCGGAGCGGGGACGATGAAATTCAGGGACCTCTCCATCAAGAGCAAGCTGATCGTCCTCCAGCTGGCGGTGGTCCTCATCGTCCTGCTGCTGTTCAGCGCCTTCCTCATCGTGCAGGACGCCCGGGTCCACCGGAAGGCCGTCAGCGTGAAGCTGGCCTCGATGGCGAACCTGCTCGGGTACAACTGCGTCTCGGCCCTCAATTTCCTGGATCCCGCCGACGCCGCCAACACCCTCGCGTCGCTGGAGGGCGAACCGCTGGTGACCCACGCCTGGATCCTGGACGCCGAGGGCCGCGTTTTCGCTGAGCACCGGAAACCGGGCCCGGAGGGGGAACGGTTCGACGCGGGAGGAGGGGACTACGAAGTGAAGCGCGGCCGGTTCCTGGTTTTTTCGCGGAGCATCCGCCAGGACGGCGAAGCGATCGGCTCCGTGGTCCTGCGGTACGATCTGGGGCCCTACCGGCGGCTCCTGGTGCGCAAGGGTCTGCTGGCGCTGGCGGCCCTGGCCGGGGGGATGGTCGTGGCCCTCGGACTGGCCCTCCTGACCCACCGGGCCCTCACGGCGCCCCTGTTCCGCCTCGTCGGGACCATCGAACGCGTGACGGAGACCAAAGACCTGTCCATCCGGATCGCCGAGGACCGGCGGGACGAGTTGGGCGTCCTCTACCTGGGATTCAATCAGATGCTGGACGAGATCTATCGCCGGGAGCAGGAGCGCGACGAGGCCGTCGCGGCCCTGCGGGAGAGCGAGGAAAAGTACCGCACCCTCGTGGAACGCGCGGAGGACGGCATCGTCATCATTCAGGACGGCCGGTTCGTCTACGCCAACCCCGCGCTGGTGGCCATGTCCGGCCACACGCGGGAGGAGCTCATCGGCACCCTCTTCATCCAGCACGTCATGGCGGAGGAGGTCCCCAAATTGAGGCGGTACTATCAGGACCGCATGACGGGGGTGCCGACCGCCTCCATGTACGAGACGGTCTTCCGCACCCGCGAGGCCCGGCCCATCCACGCGGAGGTGAACGCCGCCCTCATCCCGTTCCGGGGGCGGCCCGCCGACCTGGTCATCATCCGCAACATCAACGAGCGCAAGAAGGCCGAGGAGGAGATCCGCCGGCTCAACGAGTCCCTTGAACGGCGCGTCCTGGAGCGCACCCGCGAACTGGCGGAGGCCAACGCCCGCCTCATCGAACTCGACCGGATGAAGAGCATGTTCCTGGCCAGCATGAGCCACGAACTGCGCACCCCCCTCAACTCCATCCTGGGGTTCACGGGGCTTCTCCTGATGGGCCTGTCGGGGGAACTGAACGCGGAGCAGTCCAAACAGCTCGCGATGGTCCAGTCCAGCGCCAACCACCTGCTGAACCTGATCAACGACATCCTCGACATCTCCAAGATCGAGTCGGGCCGGGTGGACCTGAGCATAGAATCCATCCCCGTGGCGGAACTGGTCGAGGAGGTCCTCGGGACGGTCGGGCCGCTGGCGAAGGCCAAGGGGCTGGTCCTGTCGGCGGCCGTCCCGCCGGACCTGAAGGTGCAGAGCGACCGCCGGAGGGTCAAGCAGGTGCTGATGAACCTCGTCGGCAACGCCGTCAAGTTCAGCGACGGGGGCGCCGTGCGGGTGGAGGCGGGCGCGCTGGGCGACTCCCTGACCGTCAGCGTCTCCGACCGGGGCATCGGGATCCGGCTGGAGGACCAGGCGAAACTGTTCCACCCCTTCCAGCAGATCGACATGTCCTCCACCAAGGCCTACGAGGGGACGGGGCTGGGGCTTTACCTGTGCAGGAAGATCCTCGGGATCCTGGGCGGCGGAATCGCCGTCCGCAGCGAATACGGCCACGGGAGCATGTTCACCTTCACCCTGCCGCTGGCCTGGAAGGACAAGTGAATGAAGACGGTTCTGATCATCGAGGACAACGAGCACAACCTCTACATGATGCGCTTCATCGTCGCCAAGCTGGGGCACCGCGTCGTCGAGGCCCGCGACGGCGCTTCCGGCGTCGAGGCGGCCGGTCGGGAGCGGCCCGACCTCGTCCTGATGGACATCCAACTGCCCGTCCTGGACGGCTACGCGGCCACGCGCAAGATCCGGGAGGACCCGGCCCTCCGGAACACGCCCATCATCGCCGTCACCTCCTACGCCATGCCGGGGGACCGGGAAAAGGCCCTGGAAGCGGGGTGCACCGCCTACGTGGAGAAGCCGATCGAACCCGAATCCTTCATCAAGGAGTTGAGCAAGTATGTCTAAGCCGACCGCTGTGAAGCCCATCCGCATCCTGGTGGTGGACGACCAGGCGGAGAACCGCTACCTCCTGCGCAGCATGCTGGGCGGCCTGGGGCACCACGTGGAGGAGGCGGCCGACGGCCGCGAGGCCCTGGAGAAGCTGCGCACCGCCCAATGGGACCTGGTCATCTCCGACATCCTGATGCCGGTGATGGACGGCTATCAATTGTGCCGGAACCTGCATGCGGACGAGCGTCTCCGCCACATCCCCTTCATCTTCTACACCGCCACCTACGTGGACGCCCGCGACGAGGAGTTCGCCCTGAAGCTGGGCGCCGACCGGTTCCTGCGCAAGCCCATGGACCCGAAGGCGTTTTTGGCCCAGATCCAGGGGCTCATGGCCGAAGTGGCGGCCAACCACGGCAGGCCGCCCCGGACGGTCCAGGCGGACGAGCGCGAGATCCTGGTCCTCTACAACGAACGGCTGATCCGGAAGCTCGAGAAAAAGATGCTGGACCTGGAGCGCGAGGCCGCCGATAGGAAACGGGCGGAGGGGGAATTGAAGCGGAGCGAGGAGAAATACCGCACCCTGGTCGAGCAGGCCTCCGACGCCATCATCATTCTCAGCGCGGACACCCGGATCCTCGACGTCAACCCCGCCGCGTGCTCCATCCTGGGCCGCAAGGAGAGCGAACTGGTCGGCATGGCGTTCACGGAACTCATCCCCCAGGAGGATCTGGACGCGGTGCCGCTTCAGATCCAGGACATCCTGCGGGGCAGGACGGTCCTGTTCGAGCGGAAGGTGAGGCGCCTCGACGGCACGGTGGTCCCCCTGGAGATCAGCGCGAAGGTGCTCAAGGACGGGCGGGTGCAGTGCATCGCGCGCGACGTCTCGGAGCGCCAGAGGGCCCAGGACGCCCTGCGGGAGAGCGAGGAGCGCTACGCCCTCGCCGCCCGGGGGTCCAACGACGGCCTGTGGGATTGGAACCTGAAGACCGACACCATCTATTTCTCCCCGCGGTGGAAAGCGATGCTGGGCTGCGAAGAGGGGGATGAATGCCGGACGGCCGATGACTGGTTCGGGCGGGTCCACCCCGACGACGCGGACCGGCTCAAGGCCCTCCTCCGCTCCCACATGGACGGGGTCACCCCCCATTTCGAGGCGGAGCACCAGATCCGGCACAAGGACGGCACCTACCGGTGGGTCCTGACCCGCGGCCTGGTGGTCCGGGACCCGCGCCTCTCCCCGTCGCGCATTGCGGGGTCGATGACCGACATCACCGAGCGGAAGCGGGCCGAGGAGCAGTTGCTGCACGACGCCTTCCACGACGCCCTCACGGGCCTGCCCAACCGCGCCCTCTTCACCGACCGCCTCAGCCAGGCGCACGCCCGCGCGAAGCGGTCGGGGGAGTATGCCTTCGCGGTGCTCCACGCCGACCTCGACCGCCTCCAGGTGATCAACGAAAGCCTGGGCCACGCGACCGGGGACGCCGTCCTGAAGGCGGCGGCGGAGCGGATCCGGGCCTGCCTCCGCCCCGGCGACACCCTGGCCCGCTTCGGCGGCGACGAGTTCCTCGTCCTCCTGGACGGCGTCGGGGACTTCGCCCAGGCCGGCCGCATCATCGAGGCCATCAAGGCGGAGTTGGCCCGGCCGCTGCGCCTCGGCGACCACGAGACCCTGGTCACGGCGTCCATGGGGATCGTCATGGCCAAGGCCGCGTACGAGCGCCCGGAAGATTACCTGCGGGACGCCCACCTGGCCATGCACAAGGCCAAAGCACGGGGGCGGGCCAGCGTGGAGGCGTTCGACGCCAATCTGCACGCCGCGGCCATGGAGCGGCTGAAGTTGGAGTCGGCGCTCCGGAGGGCCGTCGAAGACCGCCAGTTCCAGGTCTATTACCAACCCGTCGTGGACCTCCAGACGGCGCGGCTGACGGGGCTGGAGGCCCTCGTCCGGTGGGATCATCCGGAGCGGGGGGTGCTCCTCCCCCATGACTTTCTGAAGGTCGCCGAGGAGGCCGCCTACCTGGTGGCCATCGACCGCCTGGTGATGGGGGCGGCGTGCTCCCAATTGCGCCGGTGGATCGACAAGGACCCCTCCCTGGACGGCATCAGCGTCAGCGTCAACTTCTGCAGCCGGCAGTTCTCCGAGCCGGACCTGACGGATTTCATCGGCCGGACGCTGGAGGTCTCCGGCCTCCGGCCCCGCAACCTCTGCATCGAGATCACCGAAGGCGCCCTCATGGAGAACATCCAGCGGACCCAGGAGGTCCTGACCCGCCTGCGGTCCATGGGCGTCGGCCTCTACATCGACGATTTCGGGACCGGATACTCCTCGCTGAGTTATCTCCACCACTTCCCCATCGACCTTCTGAAGATCGACCGCTCCTTCGTCGCCCAGATGACCTCGGCCGGAGACCCCGTCCCCATCGTCCAGACCATCATCACGATGGCGCACACCATGGGGATGAAGGTGTTGGCGGAGGGGGTGGAGACCGGCCTCCAGTGCGCCCGCCTGAAGTCCCTGGAATGCAACTACGCCCAGGGATTTTTGTTCTCCCGTCCGGTCGGCGCCGTTGAAGCCGAGGCCTATCTCATGGCGAAGCGGGCCTGGCTCTAAGTAGGGGATAGCGGGAAGGAGGAAGGCAGAAGGCGGAAGGAGGAAGGCAGAAGGCGGAAGGAGGAAGGCGGAAGGCGGAAGGAGGAAGGCGGAAGATAATCAGCGGGGCAGCCGGGCGGGGGGCGTTGCCGCATTCCCGCCTGATGCCTTCCCGCGATGGTGCGCCGGTCCTCCGCCCCGCGGTTTTGGATTATTGAAGCCGGCCGACTGGAGAGTCGGCCCCACATTCCCCATCAAACTTCACGCCGGGCGGGCGGGGGAACGCGCAGGTTCTCCCTCAGCCGAGAGAGCCACGGCCACAGGCCGTGGCTGAATCGGCATGAGGGATGTCTCAAGCCTCTGGCCCTGTGTGGATTCGAGATGGCGGCTTGGGATTTCGCCCCCGCTCAATCGCTCGCATGCGAGTCGCAGCGCAAGGTAGCTCCATCCAACCTGCGGTTTTGTATTATTGAAGCCGGCCGACTGGAGAGTCGGCCCCACATTTCCAATCTGCGGCTTTGAGGGCGGTCGGGATGTAGCGCAGGTTCTCTAACCTGCGGCTTTGAGGGCGGTCGGGATGTAGCGCAGGTCCTCCGACCTGCGGTTTTGGATCATCGAAGCCGGCCGACTGGAGAGTCGGCCCTACATTCCCAATCAAACTTCTCGCCGGGCGGGTGGGGGACCGCGCTGCGGTCTACGGTCTACGCGCTACCGGGCGGGTGGGCGGCATTATAAAAGGGGACAGTCACCTATTTATTGAGCAATTTAGAATGACTGTTGGATGGTGATTCCGGCGATATCTGATCACTTGACAACTTCCGGCGCAACGCGCCACGATGGATCACGGATGCGACCGTGAATACGAATGAGAGTGTGGCTTTATACCGGGCCTACCTGCAGGAGAATGATCTGCCGGGGAGGCCGTAGGTTCTTCCCGCTCGAAATGGTTGCAAGGGGGGCGATGGCATCCCCCTGATTTTTTGAACAAAACAAAGCCGCAGGTCGGAGGACCTGCGCTACACGGGTCAAAATCTGCCCTTGCCACATCGCCCGTTTTGATTTAAGATGGCGGGACTCCCCATCCACTTAGGAGGTCCCATGGATACGAAGCACCGATTCCCGGCCACCTTCTGGGCCGCCAACACCGTCGAATTGTTCGAGCGGGGGGCCTATTACGCCATCGCCTCCTTCGTCGTCATCTATCTCAACGAGACCCTGGGGATGAGCCCCACCTTCGCCACTTTCCTCAACGGCACCCTCCTCTGGGGGATCATCTACTTCATGCCCATCCTTTCCGGGACGCTGGCCGACCGGTACGGGTTCAAGCGGTCGCTCTCCCTCTCCTTCGTCCTCCTGGTCCTGGGGTACCTCATCATGGGGACCGTCCAGAAGATCTGGTCCGGCCCCGACTTCACGGTCCCGGTGGTGGCCGCCATCCTCTGCATCGGGATCGGGGGCTCGTTCGTCAAGCCCTGCATCTCCGGGACGGTGCAGAAGACCTCCGGCGCCCATACGGTGCTGGGGTTCGGCATCTTCTACATGACCATCAACATCGGCTCCATGCTGGGGCGCATCGTCTCCTACAATGTCCGGGTCGAGTACGGCATCCCGGCCATCTTCACCTGGGTGGCCACCGCCTTTGCCGTCGCGGGGCTCCTGGTGACCCTCTTCGTCTACAAGGAGCCGCAATACCAGGGCGACGCGCCGACGCAGATCTCGGCCAAGCCCAAGACGCTGGGGGCGGCCTTGAAGGGGATGTTCGTCGTCCTGGGCGACCTCAAGTTCGTCTTTTTCCTCATCGTCATCGGGCTGTTCTGGATCATCTATGTCCAGATCTACAACCTGGTCCCCCTCTTCCTCCGGTTCGTGGACCCCGACGCCGCCGTGGAACTCTACACCCTCATCAATCCCGTGATGATCGTGGCCTTCCAACTGCTCATCACCAAACTTTCCAAGCACTGGACGGCCCTGGCCTCCATCATGGTGGGGATCGGCGTGACGGTGGTGGGGATGCTCCTCAACATCATCCCCTGGCTGATGGGATTGGACCCGGCCGCCCGGGTGCCGGTCCTGGGGCTGGCCCTCCCCGTGGCGGGGCTCTTCATGCTGGGATCCCTGGGGGCCATGGCGCTGGGGGAGATGTTCACCTCGCCGCGCGTCTATCAGTACATCGGGGGGATCGCCCCCAAGGGGCAGGAGGGGCTCTATCTGGGATACGCCAACCTGCCGCTGGCCATCGGAACCATCGTCGGGGCGCCGGCGGGGGGATACCTGTTCGAGCGGCTGGTGCAGGATCCCTCGGGCGCCGGGGAACCGGTCCGGGCGGTCCTGATGTGGTCGCTCGTCGCCCTCATGGGGGTCCTCTCCATGGGTGGCATCTGGATCTACGACCGGCTGGTGCGCCGGGGAGGGGATACCGCTTGACCGCGGTCCCATCCTGAGGGATGAACTTCACCGTCCTGGGATCGGGGAGCCGGGGGAACGCCTATCTGGTCGCGGCGGGGGCGACCCTTCTCCTGGTGGACGCCGGGTTCTCGCGCCGCGAATTGCAGAGGCGCATGGCGGCGGCGGGGCGGTCGCTGGAGGAGGTGACGGCCCTCCTCCTCACCCACGAGCACGGCGACCACTGCTCGGCCGTCCCCCAGCTCGTCAAGAGGGAGCGTTTTCCCGTCCTGGCCACCCCGGGAACCCTGGAGCAGACCGGGCTGTCGGGCAACGGCCGCATCGTCCCCCTGGACGGCAAGGCATTGGAAATGGGGGACTTGCGTGTCACCGCCTTCGCCGTCTCCCATGACGCCGTCGAGCCGGTGGGGTTCGTCTTCGAAAGCCAGGAGGGGCGCCGCCTGGGGCTGGTTTCCGATCTGGGGACCGTCACGACGCTGGTCCTTCAGCGGCTTCAAGGATGCCACTGCCTGGCGTTGGAGGCGAATCATGACGAGGAGAAATTGCGCACGGGGCCCTACCCCTTCGATCTCCAGCGCCGCATCCGGAGCAACCACGGACACCTCTCCAACGCCCAGGCCTGCCGCGCCCTGGCCGACCTGGTCCACGGCGCCCTGCGCGCCATCGTCCCGATCCACCGCTCCGAGGTCAACAACGACCCGATTCTGGTAAAATACAGTGTCACGGAAGCTCTGCGCCGCCAATCGGGGTCGGACATCCAGTGCGTTATGACGAGCCAGCACGAGGTCCTGCCATTCGGGGAGGTATAAATGCAGCTCAAAGTCCAGGTGTTTCTGAAGGCCGCGGTGTTGGATCCGCAGGGGAAAGCGGTCCTCGGATCCCTCCATTCCATGGGGTTTACCGAGGTGGGGGACGTGCGGGTGGGGAAGGTGTTCTCCATCCAGGTCCCCGACGGCGACCCGGAGACGGTGAAGCTCCGGGTGGAGCAGATGGCGGCCAAACTGCTCTGCAACCCGGTCATCGAAGAGTTCGCCATCCTTCCATGAAGGCCGCGGTCGTCGTCTTTCCCGGATCCAACTGCGACCACGACATCCACCACGTCCTCAACGAGGTGGCGGGGGTCCCCGCCGAATATGTCTGGCACGGCGAATCGTCGCTGGCCGGCTACGACGCCGCGGTCCTCCCCGGAGGGTTCTCCTACGGGGACTACCTCCGGTGCGGCGCCATCGCCCGGTTCTCCCCCATCATGCCCGAGGTGGAGCGCCTGGCCCGGGAGGGGAGGCCGGTCCTGGGGATCTGCAACGGCTTCCAGGTCCTCACCGAATGCCACCTCCTCCCGGGGGCGCTCCTGCGCAACCGCAAGTTGAAATTTCTCTGCCAGGACGTCCACCTGCGGGTGGAGCCCTCGGCCTCCCTCTACGCCGCGAAGTACCGCAAGGGCGAGGTGCTTCGGATCCCCATCGCCCACATGGACGGCAACTATTTTTGCGATCCCGACACCCTGCGCGAACTGGAAGAGGGGAAACGGGTGGTGTTCCGCTATGTCCGTCCCGACGGCACACGGGAGGACGGCGACGGCACGGCCAACCCCAACGGCGCCCTTGCCTCCATCGCGGGGATCATGAACAAAGAGGGGAACGTCCTGGGGATGATGCCCCACCCGGAGCGCGTTTCCGAGGCCGCGCTGGGGGGGACCGACGGCAGGCGCCTCTTTCAGGCGCTCAAGAAATTTCTGGAGGGACGGGCATGAGCAGCGCGTTCTTCGTTCCTCGTTCCGCGTTCTGCGATAGGAAGGGTGGGACGCGGCCTGCTGTACGCAATACGCTGAACGGCCTTCCGGCCTTCTGGCGTTCCGGCGTTCTGGCCTTTTGCGGTCGGCACGGGGGTGGCTTATGACCGACGCCCTCCGTCCCGGAACCCTGCCGGACGCCCGCTCCTTCGGCCTCAAGGAGGAGGAGTTCGACCGCATCGTCGCGCGCCTCGGGCGCACCCCCAACCTGACCGAACTGGGCATCTTCGCCGTCCTATGGTCGGAGCACTGCTCCTACAAAAGCAGCCGGATCCACCTGAAAAAGCTCCCCACGAAGGGGAAGCGGGTCCTCCAGGGCCCCGGAGAGAACGCCGGCGTCGTGGACATCGGGCAGGGTCTGTGCGTGGTCTTCAAGATGGAGTCGCACAACCACCCCTCCTTCATCGAGCCCTTCCAGGGGGCGGCCACCGGCGTGGGCGGCATCCTGCGCGACGTCTTCACCATGGGGGCCCGCCCCATCGCCTGCCTCGACTCCCTCCGGTTCGGGGCCCCCGACGCGCCGCGGATGCAGTATCTCGTGGACGGCGTGGTGGCCGGCATCGGCTTTTACGGCAACTGTTTCGGCGTCCCCACCGTCGGGGGCGAAACCACCTTCTTCGAGGCCTACAACGAGAACATCCTGGTCAACGCCTTCACCCTGGGCCTCGCCCGCCACGAGGACCTCTTCTTCGGCCGTGCCTCCGGCGCGGGCAACCCCGTCTACTATGTGGGCTCCAAGACCGGGAAGGACGGCATCCACGGCGCCACCATGGCCTCCGAGGAGTTCTCCGACGCGACCGAGGAGAAGCGCCCCACCGTGCAGGTGGGCGACCCCTTCACCGAGAAGCTGCTGCTCGAGGCCCTCCTCGAACTCATGAAAACCGACGCCATCGAGGGGATCCAGGACATGGGGGCCGCGGGGCTCACCTCCTCCTCCTTCGAGATGGCGGGCCGGGCCGGCACCGGGATGCGTCTGGACCTGGACCAGGTCCCCCTGCGCGAAACGGGGATGACGCCCTACGAGATCATGCTCTCCGAATCGCAGGAGCGGATGCTCCTGGTGGCGCGGCACGGGCACGATGCAACCATCGCCAGGATCTTTCACAAGTGGGGGCTCGACGCGAGCCTCATCGGCGAGGTGACGGGCGACGGCCGGATGGTATGCACCTGGAAGGGCAAGACGGTGGTTGATCTGCCCATCGCCCCCCTGGCCCAGGACGCCCCCCTCTACGACCGTCCCCGCCGCCGCCCCTCCTACCTGCGCAAGGTGACCGTGGAGGCCGACGCGAAGGCCGACTCCGCCGATCTCGGCGGCGACCTCCTCGACCTCCTCGAGCACCCCAATTTCGCCTCCAAGCGGTGGGTGTGGCGCCAGTACGACCACCAGGTGCGCACCAACACCGTGATCGGGCCGGGTCTGGACGCCGCCCTCCTGCGCGTCAAGGGGACCCGGATGGGGGTGGCCATGACGAGCGACGTCAACCCCCTCTACTGCTACCTCGACCCCCGCGAGGGGACGCGGTTCGCCGTGGCGGAGGCGGCGCGCAACCTGGCCTGCGTCGGGGCCCAGGGCATCGGCGTCACCGATTGCCTCAACTTCGGCAACCCGGAGAAGCCCGAGGTGATGTGGCAGTTCAAGGAGGCGGTGGAGGGGATGGCCTCGGCCCTGAAGGCGTTCAAGATCCCCGTCGTCTCGGGCAACGTCTCCCTCTACAACGACACCGAGGGGCGCTCCATCTGGCCCACCCCCACGGTGGCCATGGTGGGGCTCGTCAAGGACATGCGCCGCGTCCCCGAACGCGAACTGCCGGAGGGGGCGCGGGTGTTGTTGGCCGGCGACGGCGAGGTGCGCCTGGCCGGCAGCCAGTACCTTTACCACAAGGGGACCCTCGTGGGGCGCCTGCCGAAACTGGACCTCAAGATGGAGAGGAAACTGCAGAAGTTCCTCCTCAAGGGGTACGCGAAGAGGGCCCTGAGGTTCGCCCACGATGTTTCAGAGGGCGGCCTGGCCGCGGCCCTGGCCGAGGTGGCCCTCTTCGCCGGCATGGGGTTCGACGGGAGCGTCCCGGGCGGTGACCCGGTCCTCCAGTGCTTCGGGGAGGGGGGGGGGCGGGCGCTGGTGGTGGGGGAGGAGGAGGCGCTCGCCGCCCTGGCCCGGGCCCTGGACCTGCCCCTGCGGCCCCTGGGGGTCCTCGGCGGCGAGGCCTTCCGCCTTTCCACCGGCGGGGCCCCCCTGGAGACCACCCTCGACGCCCTCCAGCGCCGGTTCGAGGGCGGGTTCAAGAAGGCGATGCGGGCGTAGGGCCATGTGCGGCGTATTCGGCATCATCGGCCATCCCCGGGCGGCGCAGATCACCTTCATGGGGATCCACGGCCTCCAGCACCGGGGGCAGGAAAGCGCCGGCATCGCCGTCCTGCGCGACGGCCAGATCCGCGCCGAACTGGGGATGGGGCACGCCGCGGAGGTCTTCACCTCCGAGCGCCTGGCCCTCCTGGAGGGGGACACCGCCATCGGGCACGTGCGCTACTCCACCGCCGGTTCCTCCCTCCTGCGCAACGCCCAGCCCATCACCGTCACCACCGGAAAGGGGAGCGTGGGGGTGGTTCACAACGGCAACCTGGTCAACGCCGCCGAACTGAGGCGGCGCCTCGTGGACGCCGGGGCCATCCTCCAGGGCAACTCCGACACCGAGATGATCCTCCACCTCCTGGCGCGCTCCCCCTGCCTCACCATGGGGGACGCCATCCTGGACGCCCTGGCCCAGGCCCGGGGGGCCTACTGCCTCCTCTTCCTCTACGACAAGGGCATCCTCGCCGTGCGCGATCCGCAGGGGTTCAGGCCGCTGTTCTTCGGAAGCGTGGACGGGAAGGCGTGCTTCGCCTCCGAATCGGCCGCCCTCGACCTGGTCGGCGCCACCGGCATCCAGGAAATGGAGCCGGGCGAAGTGGTCATCGCCACGCCGGGCTCGGTGGAGTCCATCCAATGGAGGCCGGGGGAGCCGAAGCGGTTCTGCATCTTCGAGTTCGTCTACTTCGCCCGCCCCGACAGCGTTTTCGGGGGCATCTCCGTGGCGCAGGCGTGCCACCGGATGGGGGAAACCCTCGCCCGCGAGTGGCCGGCGGCGGCCGACCTCGTCGTCCCGGTCCCCGACTCGGGCATCTTCGCCGCCATGGGGTACTCCCACGCCTCCGGCATCCCCTACATGCCGGCCCTCATCCGGAGCCACTACGTGGGGCGCACCTTCATCCAGCCCTCCCAGCACAAGCGCTCCTCGTCGGTGCGCCTCAAGCTCGCCCCGGTGCGGTCGCTTCTGGAGGGGAAGGACGTGGTGCTGGTGGACGACTCCATCGTCCGGGGCACCACGATGCAGCAGATCGTCGGGCTTCTCAAGCACGCCGGGGCGCGCACCGTCCACGTGCGCATCTCCTGCCCCCCCACCAAGCATTCGTGCTACTACGGCATCGACACGCCGGATCCGAAGGAGCTCATCGCCAACAACATGACCATTGACCGGATCCGCGACTTCATCGGCGCCGACTCCCTGGGCTATCTGAGCAAGCGGGGGATGATCGACGCCGTGGACGGCGGATCGTGGTTCTGCACCGCCTGCTGGGACGGCGACTATCCCGTGCCCCTGGAGGACACCCGCCAGCAGCAACTGTTCGCGTTGAAATCGGAGGGACGCCATGAGTAAGAAATACAAACAGGCCGGGGTGGACATCGAGGTCCAGAACCGCGTCCTCAAGAAGATCAAGAAGACCGTCGGCCGGACCCACTCGGAGAACGTGCTGGGGGGCATCGGCGGCTTCGGGGCCTGCTTCCGCTTCCCCGTCGAGCAGTTCGAGAAGCCCGTCCTGGTCTCCTCCTGCGACGGGGTGGGCACCAAGATCCTCGTGGCCCTCCAGGCGCAGGAACTGGAGGGGGTGGGGTACGACCTCGTCAACCACTGCGTCAACGACTGCCTGGTGCAGGGGGCCACGCACCCCCTCTTCTTCCTCGACTACTTCGGCTGCGACACCCTGGACCCCGAGCAGTTCCAGGCCGTCATCAAGGGGGTGGCGCGTGGATGCGAGGAGAACGGCCTCTCCCTCGTCGGCGGCGAAACCGCGGAGATGGGCGGGTTCTTCCCCCAGGGGGTCTTCGACCTGGTGGGGTTCATCGTGGCCGTGTGCGAGAAGGACCGCCTCCTCACCGGGCGCGACCTCCAGCCCGGCGACGTCATCCTGGGGCTCCCCTCCACGGGGCTCCACACCAACGGCTTCACCCTGGCCCGCAAGATCTGTTTCGAGCAGGAGAAGATGGCCGTGGATTCGCCCCTCCCGGGCGCGGGGATGACGGTGGGCGAGGCCCTCCTCAAGCCCCATCTCTCCTATCTCAAAATCCTCAAGCCCCTCATCGAGGAGGGAAAGGTCAAGGCCCTGGCCCACATCACCGGCGGCGGCTTTCTCGACAACATCCCCCGCGTCCTCCCGCCGGACGTCAACGCCTTCATCCGCCTCGGCTCCTGGG
This sequence comes from Holophagales bacterium UBA2201, assembly GCA_002327305.1. GTDB lineage: Bacteria > Acidobacteriota > Thermoanaerobaculia > UBA2201 > UBA2201 > UBA2201. Next base: position 43,308 of record DCUZ01000014.1, read on the forward strand.
ACACCCCCCCCATCTTCCGGTTCCTCCAGGACAAGGGGAAGATCCCGGGGGAGGAGATGCTCAAGGTCTTCAACCTCGGCATCGGGATGTGCGTCTTCGTCTCGCCCGTCATCCTCTCCGAGGTGGGCAAGTACCTCAAGGCCCACGACCAGAAATTCTTCGTCATCGGCAACGTCCAGCCGGGCGAGGCGCGGGTGGTGTTCGATCTCAGTTAAAGGGAAAAGGAGGGAAAAGGGGTCCCATAGGTTTTACCCCGACAAGGATCCAATGGTGCGGGGCGGGATGATCGGTCACCGCGTAACCCAGCCGCCGGAGGCGGTCCGCCACCCATTCCGAGCGCATGCCGTGGTTTTCGTGGACGCGCCCCTCCTCGCGGTGGATGCCGGCCACGATGGCCAGCCCATCGGCGTTGAAATCCGAAAGCACCAGCCTGCCGCCGGGGCACAGGACGCGGTCCATGGAGGCCAGGATGGGAGCGGGATCGGGCATGTGATGGAACGCGTCCACGCAGAAAAGGGTGCCGAAGGATTCCTTGGGGAACGGCATGACGGAGGCATCCATGCAGTAGAGCGTGGCGTTCGCCGCGAACCCTTCGGCGGCCAGGTTCATGGCGGCCCGGGTCAGGGCCTCCGCGTCGGGGTCCACCGAAACGAAGGCGTGGCCCGCGGCGGCGAGGGCGATGGCGAGATGGCCGTTCCCGGTGCCGATCTCCAGGATGGGGGGTTCGTATGGAGGCGCGGCGGTGAGCAGGCGGTGGCGGGACGCGGCGAGGTCAATTCCCTTGCGCCTGAAGACCTCGCGCCGCTGGAGGAGGCGGTCATGGTTTTCACGCGCTTGCGCCGGGGTGAAAACGGGGACGAACGGGGTGGGCATGCCCCAGTGTACCATGACGGTTCATGGGGCTTCGCTCCACGATCCCTCCGGCCGCCCGCGGGATTGTGCTACCATTCGCCGATGCCCTGGCGCGCCCTCCTGCTCGGCCTCCCGCTGGGGGCCCTTGCGGCCCTGGCCCTTCCGCCCCACGACCACGGATGGCTTCTGTGGCCGGCGCTGGCGGGCTACCTCGCCCTCCTGCACGCCGACCGGGAGAAAACTGCGCGCGGGGCGCTGGTCGCGGTGGCTTTCGGCACCGCGTTCTACTATGTCTCCCTGTTCTGGATCCACCCGTTCCTGAAAGCGTTCGGCGGCCTGCACGGCGCTCCGGCGGCTCTCCTCCTGCTGGGCCTGTGCCTCTACCTTGGGGCCTTTCATGCCATGGCTTTCCTCGGCGCGCGCCTCCTTCCGGAGCGCTGGTTCCTCTGGGCCTTCCCGGCCGCCTTCTGGGCCGCGGAGGCCCTGCGGGCCCGCCTCATCGGGGGATTTCCATGGAACCCGCTCTGCCTCCCGCTCACCGCGCATCCCGTTCTCCTCCAGCCCGCCGCGCTGGTCGGGATGCACGGCCTCTCGGCCCTGGTGGTCCTGACGGTCCTGGGGGGGGTCGTGCAGATCAGGGCGCGGCGCCCGGACCTCGCCTGGATCGCGGTGATGGCCGTGGCGGCGGGTTGGTCGGCCCTGTGGCTTGGACATGGGGAGGCGGGGGACCCGGTGAAGATCACCGTCGTTCAATTGGACCTGGACGAACGACGCCGGTTCTTCGAGGGGGACGACATGGAGGGGCTGAGGCAGGCGGTCCGGTTCACCGAGGCCGCCCTGCGCGGGAAACCGGCCCTGGTGATGTGGCCCGAGTCGGTCTTCATCCACGGGTGGGAGGAGGGGAGGGAGGGGACGGGGGAGGCGATCCGGATGTCCCGGGCGGCGCCGCTGGTGATCAACGCCAACTGGATCGAAGGGGGGAAGATCTACAATTCCGCCCTGCTCCTCAGGAACGGGACCATCCAAGCGCGCTACGCCAAGCGCCATTTGGTCCCGTTCGGCGAGTACCTGCCGTTCCGGCCTCTCGTGGAGGCGCTGGGATTGAAGGTGATCGCCCGTTCGATCGGCGACTTCTCGCGGGGCGTCGCCCCCGGCGTGATGGAGGGGCCCGTCCCGATGGGGATCTCCCTCTGCTACGAGATCGTCTTTCCCCATCTCATCCGGCCCGAGGTGCGGGGCGGGGCGCGGTTCCTCGCGGTCCTCACCAACGACGCCTGGTACGGTTTCTCCGGGGCGCCCGAACAGCACTTCCGCCAGGCCCTCCTGCGCGCCGTGGAGTTCCATCGCCCCCTGGCGCGGGCCGCGCTGACCGGCATCTCCGGCTTCGCCGACGCCCACGGCCGGGTCATCGAAATCCTCCCCCCCGGCCTCAAAGGGGCCCTGACGGGCGATGTGACCCCGTCGGACCGCCTCACGCCCTACGCCCGCACCGGCGACGCCGTCCCCCTGGCGCTTGCGGCCGGGTTCGCCGCATGCGCCGCGGCGCGGGGGATCCGGCGGCTTGCGTTGAAAAAGAGGGGCTGAAGCGGTAGAATAACCGCTGAATCCACGCGAGGAGCTTCCCATGCCCGTAGATGAAGTCCTGGACAATTTCCGCAAACTCCGGAGCTGGCTTTGAGCCGGAGGCCGTCGAAGCGCAACTGAAGAAACTCGACGGACAACTGTCCGACCCTAACCTCTGGAACGACAAGGCCCGGGCGGCCCAATTGACGCGCCAGAAGGCCCAATTGGACGATAAAAAGGCCCTTCACCGGCGCCTGAAAGGGGCCGAAGACGAACTTTCCACCCTGCTGGAACTGCAGAACGAGGGGGAGGGGGTGGAGAGCGACATCGAAGTGTTCATCGCCTCCTGGGAGGTCCGCCTGCGGGAGATCTTCCTTCAACTCAAGTTGACGGGCCCCACCGACCGCAACAACGCCTACCTGGGGATCCATCCGGGGGCGGGAGGGACCGAATCCCAGGACTGGGCGCAGATGATGATGCGCATGTACCTCCGCTACTTCGAGCGGGAGGGATGGGAGGCCGAGGTGCTGGAGCACAGCCCCGGCGACGAGGCGGGCATCAAAAACGTCCTCATCCTCGCCAAGGGGACCTACGCCTACGGCTACCTGAAAGGGGAGGCGGGCGTGCACCGCCTGGTGCGCCTCTCCCCCTTCGACGCCGCCAAGCGCCGCCACACCTCCTTCGCCGCCGTGGACGTCTATCCCGAGGTGGACGATGACATCGACGTCGAGATCAGGGAATCCGACCTGCGCATCGACACCTACCGCTCCTCCGGGGCCGGAGGTCAGCACGTCAACGTCACCGATTCCGCCGTCCGGATCGTCCACAATCCCACCGGCATCGTGGTCACCTGCCAGAACGAGCGGTCGCAGATCAAGAACCGCGCCGTGGCGATGCGCGTCCTCAAGGCCCGGCTCTACGACCTGGAGATGAAGAAGCGGCTGGCCGACAGGGAGAAGATGGACGCGGCCAAGATGGACATCGCCTTCGGTTCGCAGATCCGCAACTATGTCCTCCACCCGTACCGGCAGGTCAAGGACCTCCGCTTCGGCCTCGAGACGGGCGACCCCGACGCGGTCCTCGACGGCAGGATCCAGCCGTTCATCGAGGCGTACCTCGAACATCTGAAATGAAGCAGTTTCAAGTTTCGAGTTTCGAGTTTCGAGTTCCGCCCTCCCCGATACGGTTATTGAATGACGCTAAAGTTTATCAACTCGAAACTTTAAACTCGCAACTCGAAACTTGGAGGGTGCGGTGATTTATTGGTTCGCCCCGCCCGCCGATTCGAAGTCCGGTCTCGCCGTCTACGCCCGCGACCTTCTCCCTTTTCTCAAGGAGCACGGGGAGGTCGAATGGGTCCGGGCCGGGGCTGTTGTCCCGCCGGGCGCCCGGCGCGTCTACAACCTGGGCAATCACCGCGACAACGCCGCCGTCCTGGCCCGGGCGCTGGCCGAGCCCGACATCGTCCTCCTGCACGACGCCAACCTCCACCACGCGGCCCTGGGGCTCGACGACCCGTCGGAGGCCTTCGGGGACGACCGGGCCCTGCGCCTGCGCCGTCGCGGCGTCTGGCTGGAGCCCTATGAAGCCCTCGAAGGGGCCCTTGTCCCCGTCCTGCGAAGGCAGAAACTCATCCTGGTCCATTCGGAATACGCCCGGGAGGTCCTGCGGATGCGGGGTATCGGCGTTCCCGCGGCGGTCATCCCGATGGGGGTGGTCGTGCCCCGGGCGACGGCGGAAAAAGAGGGCTGTTCCATCGGCCTCTTCGGTCACATCGGGACCAACCGGAAGGTGGGAGAGATCCTCGACGGCGTCCGCTCCCTCCGCGCGAGGTACCCCGATCTGATCCTCAAAGCCGTCGGCGCGAGCGTGCCGGAGGCGCTGGACGGGGAACCCGGCGTGGTGGTCCGGCGGGGATTGCCGGATGAGGGATTTTTCAAGGAGATGGCCGCGACCACCCTATTCCTCAACCTGCGGTATCCCGTCATGGGGGAAACCTCCCTTTCCACGCTTCAGGCCCTGGCCCTGGGGACGGTCGCCGTGGTGAGCGAGCTTGGCAGTTACGCCGAACTGCCGGACGCCGCGGTGGTGAAGGTGCCGCCGGACGCGCCCTGGACCGGCCCCGTGGCCGGCCTGCTGGCGGACCCCGCCCGCCGCCAGGCCATGGAGGCGGCGGCCCGGGCGTGGGTCGAACAACGGCACGCGCCCCGCGCCTGGGCCGCGGCCCTCCGGGAGGCCTTATGCAATTCCTGACCGACATTCACGCCTCCGCGCGCCAGGCTTCATCCGGAATGGCCCCCAGGAGGGCGCGGGGAAGCGCCGCCCTGGGGAGAGGGCGGGAGGGGGAGCGCGCCCTCTCCCGCTTTCGATGGTTTGCGGAGGGCGCTGCGGTATGTGGATCGCCCAACTGAGAGAGATCCTGGCCGGGCATGAGCCCACCCGCCTCCCCGTCGAAGGCCGGACCCCGGCCGCCGTCGTGGTTCCGCTGTCCGTGAGCGATGGGGCCCTTCACGCCGCGTTCATCCAGCGGACGGTGAAGGTGCACCATCCCGGGCAGATCTCCTTCCCCGGGGGGCAGATCGAGAAGCGGGACGCCGACCTTTACGCCGCGGCGCTGAGGGAGATGGAGGAGGAGATCGGGGTCCCGGGGCGGCTGGCCCTCTCCATCGGAGTGCTTTCAGACCAGATCACCCCCACCGGGTTTTGGATCCGCCCCTTCGTGGCCGCCATTCCGCACCAGACGGTCTTTTCCACGCGCGACGCCGGCGAGGTGGAGAACGCCTTCACCCTCCCCCTGTTGGAATTGCGGATCGTGCAAGGGGAATGGGGCGTGGAGTACCACCTCGATGGGCGGAGGGTGTGGGGCGTCACGGCCCGCATCTTGAGCGAGTTGCTCGAGGTGATGGGGAAGGCGCTGTAGCCGTAGCCTCCATCCGCCACCCGGTTGCAGGTTTCAGGTTCCAAGTTTCAAGTTCCGGATTGGGAAGCGTTTCAATGCGCCTGTCATCATCGCACCGGAGGTCCCTCATGCCCACCGTCCTGCTGGCCGTCATCGTCGTCCTGCTCCTGTTCATCTCCGGGGGGATGCTGTATCTCCTCCTGCGCCGTCCGCCCGAGGGGCCCCTGCTGAGGATGGAATCGTCGCTCAAGGACCGGTTCCTCGACTTCCAGTCCGCCCTCACCGGCCAGCTGGGGCAGAACCGGGAGGCGGTGGCGCGGGCCAACACCGTCGTGGCCGACCACGGCCTGAGGACCCTCGAGAACCTGAAGGAGATGCAGGCCACCCTCCAGCAACTGATCCAGCAGCAGGAGGAGGCCCGGAAACTCGGGCAGTCGCTCAAGGACGTCCTCCAGGCCCCCAAACTGCGGGGCAACTTCGGGGAACGGATGCTGGAGGAGTATCTGGAGGCCGCCGTCCCCGAGGGGGTATGGGAGCGGCAGTACGCCGTCGAGGGGGGGGAGCGGGTGGACGCGGCCCTCCTGTTCAACAACATCGCCATCCCGGTGGACGCCAAGTTCCCCCGGGAGGCCTACAACCGCTACCTCGCCGCCCAGACGACGGAGGACCGGAGGCGGTTCTGGAAGGAGCACGAGGCCGCGGTCAAGGTCCACATCAGGAGCATCAAGACCAAGTACGTCAAGCCGCAGAAGGGGACCACCGATTTCGCCCTCATGTTCGTCCCCTCGGAGTCGGTCTATTACGAGACGGTGGCGGAGAAGAACGCCTTCGGCGAGGCCAACGGCATCTACGAAGCCGCCCTGGAGGCCGGGGTCATCCCCGTCAGCCCGGCCACCTTCTACCCCTTCCTGCACCTGCTCCTGATGGGCCTCCAGAACCTGGAGATCGTCAAGAGCGCGCAGAAATTGAAGGAGTCGCTGGCGAAGCTGGGGACCCACTTCGAGGCCTTCAAAACACAGTACGACTCGGTGGGGGAGGCGCTGGAGAAGGCCGTGAAGGCCTACGGCACCGCCGGCACCCACATGGAGCGTTACCGGAGCGCCGTGGAAAAAGCCGTCAATCTGAGGGAATTGGACGCCCTCGCCGAGGCCCCGCGCAAGGAGGACGGCGCGGTCTGAGAATGATCCATGGCGGAGCGGGGCCCATCCCGCTCAGCCGACGAAGGCCGCCTGCACCCCCAGGGCTTCCAGCATGTCGGTGTCGCCCGCGGCGCGGGCCTCCTCCACCGGCGACCGCATCCCCGGGATGGGGGCGTGGGCGTCGGCCCCCATTCCAGTCAGCAGGCGGACGATAGCGACGTCCTTTCGGAGAAAGGCGACATGGAGGGGCGCATAGCCCCGGGCGTCGCGGACGTGGAACTCCGCCCCCTGTTCGCAGAGGAGCCGGACCATCTCCGGCATGCCGCACGCGGCGTAGTGGAGCAGCGAGGCGCCGTGCTCGTCCGTCGCGTGGATGTCGGCCCCGGCCTCGATCATCTTCCGAACCCTGCCGGCCTTCCCGGCTTTGACCGCCCGGAAAAGATCCTCGATGGGTCCGTGTTCTTTCATGGGTTGTTCTCCCCCCTGAACTGCGTCTCGTACAACTGGGCGTAGAGGCCGTCCCGGGCAAGAAGCTCGGGGTGGGTCCCGCGCTCGACGATGCGCCCGCGGTCCAGGACCAGGATCTGGTCGGCCGCGAGGATGGTGCTGAGGCGGTGGGCGATGACGATGCTGGTGCGCCCGGCCATCAGGCGCCCGAGCGCCTCCTGGATGAGGGCCTCCGATTCGCTGTCCAAACTGCTGGTCGCCTCGTCCAGCACCAGGATGCGGGGGTCTTTCAGGAGGACCCGCGCCAGGGCCAGCCGCTGTTTCTCCCCGCCGCTCAACCGGTACCCCCGCTCGCCGACCACCGTCTCGTACCGCTGGGGCAGGCCCGTGATGAAATCGTGGATGTTGGCGGCCCGGGCGGCCGCCTCGATCTCCGCCTGGGTGGCGTCTAATTTGGCGTAGAGGAGGTTGGTCCGGATGGTGTCGTGGAACAGGTGGGTCTCCTGCGTCACCATCCCGATCTGCGCCGTCAGCGAGGCCAGGGACACCTCGCGCAGGTCGTGGCCGTCGAGGAGGATCCTCCCCTCCTGGGGATCGTAGAGGCGGGGGATGAGATAGGTGGCCGTCGTCTTGCCGGCCCCGCTGGGGCCCACCAGGGCCACCAGCTCGCCCGGCCGGGCGCGGAAGGTGACGCCTTCCAGGGCCAGCGGGCGCGCCTGGCTGTGGGGTCCGCCCTCCGGGGAAGGCGGGCCGCCGTCCCGGTCTTCCCCCGCTTCCGGCCCCGGCGCCGCGTCCGAGGCGGCGTTCGAAAGGGCCGTCATCACCGAAAGGGGCTGGCCGTAGCGGAGGACCGCGCTCAGCGGGCTTGACGAATCGGCGTCGTACCGGAAGGAGACCCCTTCGAAGGCCAGGTCGCCGCGCACCCGATGGAGCCGGACCGCGTCCGGGCGCTCGACGATGTCCGGCGGGAGGTCGATCACCTCGAAGACCCGCTCGAAGGAGACCACCGACGAGGCGAACGCCACGGGGTTGTTCGCCAGCCCCTGCAGGGCCGAGTAGAGGGAGGCGAGGTAGGCCCCGAAGGCGACGATGGTGCCGATGGTGAAGGTCCCCCGGATGACCAGCCACCCCCCGATGCCGTACACCAGGGAGGTGCCCACCGCGCTCACCAGGCCGATGACGACCATGAACGAGGCCCCCATGACGGCCCGTTCCACGGCCACATCGCGCAAGGTGGCGGCCCGGCGGCCGAACCGGTCCGCCTCCTCGCCCATCCGGCCGAACAGCTTCACCAGGAGGGCGCCTCCGATCCCGAGCGTCTCCTGCATCGTGGCGTTCATGGCGGCGTTGGCCTCCATCTGCCGGCGCGAGAGGTCGCGCAGGCGGCGGGCCAGGCGCCAGGAGGCCAGGATGAACAGGGGGAGGATGACGATGCTGACGAGGGTGAGACGCCAGTCCAGGGAGACCATCACCGCCAGGACCGCGGCGCACTGTATGGCGTTGGTGGCGATGTCCACGATGGTGCTGGAGATGGCCGTCTGCGCCCCCTGCACGTCGTTGTTGAGGCGGCTGATCAGCTCCCCGCTCCTGGTGTGGGTGAAGAACCGCAGGGACATGCGCTGGAGGTGGGTGTAGACGGCCGCGCGCAGGTCGTAGGTCACCCCTTCGCCCACCCGGGCGTTCAGCTTCCTCTGCCACACGCGCAGCGCCCCGCCCAGGAGGGGGATGAGGAGGAGGCCCAGGGCCAGGAGGAGAAGCTCGTTCAGGTCGCCCGCGGGGATGGTGCGGTCGATGAGGCGGCGGACGAACAGGGGCGTGGCCAGCCCCAGGGCGGTGGTGGCCACGATCAGCAGGAACATCCCGGTCAGCGGCGCCCGGTAGGGGCGGGCGTATCCGAGGACCCGGCGGATGAGGGGCCAGGTCAGCACCGGCTTCTCGTCGGGGGAGCGGATCACCTCCCGCCACCCCATGCCGCGCATTCCGCCCATGCTCATGGCGCGTGGACCTTGGCGGCCGCCGCGGCCACCAGCCCGATCCAATCGCGGGTGAGCCGGCAGGCCGCCCCTGCAAAAGCCCCCGTCATCGCCCCTCCCCGATCCTGATCTCGTCGTTCGTCAGGCCATACAATTGACACACCGATGGGTCGATCTGCCGGTCGGTGGCGTCGATGGGGCGTCGTAGGGGCGACCCGGTGGGTCGCCCGATCCAATCGAGGGCGAGCCGTCAGGCCGTCCCTACAAAAGCCCCGCGTCATTGCCCCTCCCCGATCTTGATCTCCTCGTCGGACAGGCCGTACAGCTGATACACGGCGTGATGGTCGGTGAAGCGTTGAACGAGTGTCTGGATCGTCTGGAGGCTCATGGGGTCATTGTACACCGTGGGCTGACGCCAATAAAGAGGCAGGGCGGGCCCTGGGGCCCGCCCTGCGCTCGCATGTCCATCGACGGGCGCTGCCGCCCTATCGCAGCATCACCAATACCTTGATCATCCCCGTGCCCACCTGCAGTGGCTCCAGGGCCTTGCCGATGACGGTGCCTTGTTCGGCGGGCTTGGGCGCTTTCATAGCATGCCCCAGGGTGGGGGAGGCGACCAGGAGATCGCCCCGGGAGATGGAGGCCGTGGTGGCGTCCGCCTTGACCCATGTGGTCCCGTATTGGACCACCCGCAACTGCCCCAGCGCCGGGGCCTCCTCCGCCGCGATCCCCACCACCATCGGGTCCGCCGTAAGGAAGCACCGGAAGAGCTCATCGCCATTGGCGGGGTTGAGGACCAGAATATCGCCGCGCTCCACGGCGTCCTTGACAGTGAAGAGCGACAGAGCCCCGGGGGCGGGAATGGCGTCCGTTTCCGCCGGGGGCGGCGTGGCCGCCGCGGACGGGGGATCGCTGGCCGGCGCGGCTGACCGGAACGGCGAGGGACGGCGTTCCGCGGACGCGAACCATTCCCGGGCGTGGGGCAGCGTCTCCGCCTCGGGCCTCCCCACTTCCGGTCTTTCGGGCGAGGCCTCCGGGCCGGGGGGGCGGCCGAAGAGCTCGTGGACCGGGGGGTCGGTGGCGGGGTCGTACTCGTGGACGGCGTCCCTGAGGGCGGCGGCGGCGCTCAGGTCGAGGGAGGCGCGATCAACTCCCCGGAGCGAGCACTCCATGGCGGTGAAGCGCTCGATCGGGCTGTAGGCTTGGAGCTCCGGATATTTGACGTACCGTTCCCGGTGCTCCTTGAAGGAGGGGATGTAGGACTCCTCGATCTTCTCCTGGACGATGGCGATCTCCTCGAAGCCGATCCGGAGGCCGTAGACGATGTAGTCGAAGGCGGCGCCGGAGGCGCCGTCCCGGCTTCGGACGACCAGTTCGGTAGTGGACTTCTCGGCGACGTAGAGGTCCGCCCACTCCCCGACGGGGGTGAGGTGGACCGTGAGGCCGAGGTCCGGGTTCGTCACCCACCGGAAGGTCTCGCCGAGCTGCACGCGCGCTTCACCGTCCGCGAGGCGGGCGCTACCGCGGGTGTAGGTGGCCACTTCGTCGCCCTCGGGGGCGGCGTAAACGATCACCCGGCCGCTCTCTTCGGGGTGGTTTTGAACGAAAGAGACCGTGCCGGTGCCGCTGATTTTGTAAGTGTCATAGGCCACGCGGGAGTAAATACTGGAATTGAGATCCGCAAAGTAGCCGCCCACATCGTTGGCCTCGGCGTCAATTCCCGTGTTATGGTATCCGGCGCGCGCAAATCCACTGCCGTCTCTGTCTTTGAAGTAGCCTCCGCCGGTGTTCCCCCGCGCGTCGATCCCCCAATCTCCGAAGCCGACAAAGGCATAGCCACTGCCGTTGGTGTCCTCGAACCACCCGCCCATCCCGCTCCCGTAAGCCTCGATGCCCTGGTTTCCGTAGGCAACATAGGCATAGCTTCCGCTGTCGGAGTCTTCGAAATACCCACCGAAACTGTCTCCATAGGCGCGGATTCCCTGATGGCCATCGGCGAGCGATGCCTCGCCGCTGTAAAGTCCGTTAGTGAAGACGCCACCCGTGGTGTAGCCCTGCGCTTGTATCCCGCTGTTTCCGTAGGCTACGGCGGTCCATGTTCCAAGCACGTTGGAATAGAACAGGCCGCCGCCGCTACTGCCTTTAGCCTCGATGCCGTAATCGCTCCCCGTAAAAAAAGTCTGCTTGGCGGTCCAGGCGTTGGCGTTGCCGAGGTTCAGCGCCAGCTTGTAGGGGGCGCCTGTCGTGCCGCTTCCGGAGCGTGTCAGCGTCGCGTCCGCCGCGTCAACGACGGCGCCGAGGCCGGCGGCCGAAGGAGTCGCGCTGACCCAGGCGGTCCCGTTCGATGTCAGGACGTTACCGAGTGCGCCGGCGGAGGAGACACCGGTGCCGCCGCGCGCCACCCCGAGAGTGCCTGATGTAATGTTAGACGCGGCGTGGTTGTGCGACGCCGCGGCGAAGGCCGTGGAGTCGGCGCCGTCGAGCAGGTCCGCGTTCAGCGTGCTTCCCGGCCCGTCGGCCGCGAGAACGGTCGGCATGATCTCGGTGTCCCTGGCGATCGCCGCATCGATGCGTGCCTCCGCCACCGTTCCCGATGTAATGTCGGTCCCGGAGTGGGCGTGGGAGGCCGCGGCGAAGGCCGCGGAATTGAGGCCGTCCAGGTGGTCGGCGTTCAGCGCATAGGCCGAGGAAATGACCTGCACACGCGGATTCAGGATCTCACCCGCCACGGTGATGGCAACATAGACGGTCCCGTAGTCCCTGAATACGCTGCCCAAGTCGGTGTACGATCCGGGACCTGACCCGTCCGAGACCGTGCCTCCCCCGAATTGGGCCGTGAACAACCCGTTGGATACGGCCACGGGGTTCCCGTTCGCCGCCGTGTGGGCATCGATCAGGATCTCGTCGCCGCCAGATGAAGCGCTGTGGAACTTGAAGACCATGTCCTGGTTGCCGCTCAAGGGGACTCCCGAGGCATTCCTGACGACGCCCTGGTAATTGATCAGCCCCGGCGGCGTCGCGGCGATGACCATGGCCGATAGCATAAGCACAAGCAGACCGAGCGATTTTCCATTCATGGGGACCTCCCTTTTGGGCATTAGGCGATTCATCATTATTCACCGAATCCTTTCAGCCGGTCTTATGGGCACGGGCTGGAGTTCGGGGTGGGCGTGCCCCCGCTGTCGTAACCCTTGACGCCCTCTTCGTTGAGCCGGTTCTCGGCGGTGACAAGGTAGAAATAGCCGGCGCCGGCGCCGGGGACCTGGGTATCGGAGTCCGAGCTGGCCGTCAGCCCGTAATGAAAGCACGCCCCATAGCCGGCGAAGGCCCCCAGATCGCCCCGGTAGGTGTTGTACCTTCCCGCCGAGGGTTCCGGGTCCCAGTTGAACTGGGTCTTGCTCGTCCAGCGGAGATTTTGCACCTCGCCGGGCGGGGGATAGGCACCGCCGAAGCCGCCGTCCATGACATAGGAGGCGCCGGCCAGGCCGCGGGCTGACAGCCCGTCCCCGATGGCGTCCAGGGTCATTTTATAACTCGTGGACGATAGGACGGGGCTGGGGTTGCCGCCGTTATTGAGCGTGGATTCATCGAGAATGAAATTCGTGCTCGATTGAGGCCGGAGCAACGACGCCGATAACAGGATCAACAGCACGAAAATTGGCCGCATTCGATCATCTCCTTTAGATCACAAGTACTATATGGTGATACTTTTTAAATAAATATCGATAAAAATGTCACTATTTTTAATTAATCTTGGCATTATCGCCGCAGTCCATTATATTGTCAAGCAAGACATTTATTCGGTTTCAGAATCAGGCACGAAATGTGCCCTATGCTCTATCCTCGATCCACCGCCGTCCTATGTACCGGTGGGTGATGAGCGCCGCCTGGACGAGGAGGGAGGCGTTCATGGCCCACCACACGGCGGGGGCGCCGAAGCCCAGGACGATGCCGAAGAACCAGGCGCAGGGGATGCGGACCAGCCACACCGAGGCGGCGATGCGGACCATGGTGGCGCGGGTGTCGCCCGCCCCGGAGAGGCCGCCGGAGAGGATGACGCCCCAGGCCATCACCGGCTCGCTGAGGAAGGCGATGTAGAGGTAGCGCACCGTCTCCTCGGCCACGATCGGGTTGGGCGTCACCAGGGCGGCGATGGCGCGCGCGTTGAGGAGGACCAGGCCGGTCAGGACCGTCACCACCCCCACGCCCAGGGCGGCGGTGGCCATCCCGCCGCGGTAGGCGTGGTCGCCCTCCTTCTTCCCCAGGAAGGCCCCCACGATGACGGCATTGGCCATGTTGAAGGCGAAAGCGGGGAGGAAGACGAGCGCCTCGATGCGGAGGCCGTTGGTGAAGGCGGCGAGGATCTCCACCCTGCGCTCGGGGAGCTGGCTGAGGATGAGGAACAGGGCCATGGAGGCCAACTGCCACAGCACCTGGAGGAGCCCCACGGGCCAGCCGATGGAGACCATCTTCTTCAGCAAATCGCGCGCGATGCGCAGACCGCCGGCGAGCGAGGCGCGGAAACGGGCCAGATTGAGAGCGGCGCCCAGGGCGACGGCGAGGGCCGTGGAGAGGGCGATCCCCCTGAACCCCAGGGGGGTGTGGAAGGAGAGGAGGATGTTGAGGCCGATGTTGACCAGGCACACCACGGCCATGGTGGCCAGCGATTCCCGGACGCGGCCGGAGGCGCGCAGGAGGCCGTTGGTGTTGATGAGGACATAGTGGAAGATGAGGCCGGCCGCGTAGATGACCACCAGAGGGGAGGCGGTGGGCTTGATCTCCGCGGGGACATCGAGGAGGCGGATGATGAAGGGCGACAGGAGGATGCCCGCCAGCCCCAGGGCCAGCCCCGCGCCGAGGGTTCCGGCCAGGGCGGTGGCCAGGGCCCGGCGATAGTCGTGCGAGTCCTTGTCGGCGGCGAGGCGGCTGACCACGGCCACCGTTCCGGCCGTGAAGGCGTTTCCCAGGATGGTGAAGATGAAATAGATCTGGGTGACGAGGCCGTAGCCGGCCTGCACCTCCTTGCCGATGCGCCCGGCGATGAAGACATCGGTGAAGGCGATGGCGAACTCGAAGAGCATGATGAGCGTCATGGGCCAGGCGACGCCCCAGCCGTGGCGCATGAGGGCGCGCGTGGAGGAGGCGGGGGGGGGGGGGGNNNNTCCGGGAGGGCCATTCTATCACGGGCGGAGGGGGGGCGACCCGGCCGGACTTGCGCCCCTTGGCGATTTTATCTACAATGAAGCCATGGCACCCGACGACCCGCAGGGCATGAAGCGCATCGTCCACCCCTTCCAGCGCGAGGCCGGCGGCAAGCGCGAGACGCTGGTGGTGTCGGAATGCTTCTGCCCCAACGGCCATTCGCTCATCTATGCCCGGGCCAATTTCAGCGGGTATGCGGGGATCCTCCTCAAGGTGACCGGAGAGAAGGGGACGGGCCACATCGTCCTCAGCCCCATCTACGGCGAAAAAAGCCGCATCTCCCTGGAGATCGACCTCACGGAGGGGGAGATCCTGATCGTCCACTGCCCCTTCTGCGGCACGGTGTTCCCCCGCATGGCGGCCTGCCCCTGCGGCGCCGACCTCATCATCCTCCACACCAGCTCCCCGCCCGACGAGGAGAACTGCATCGGCATCTGCAACCGGGTGGGATGTTCGCACGCCGAGGTGAGGACCAAGGGGGACCTCATCCTCCTGTCGATGATGACCGATCTGGTGGATTGACGGACCCTATGGAGGGGGTTCGTCCGGGCGCAGGCGCCGGCGGATCTCCTCGATCTTCTCCAGGATCTCCCCGAACCGCTTCTCCGCCCCCCGGCCCGCCGGCCGGTAGAATTTCATCCCCTTGAGCTGATCGGGCAGGCATTCCATCCCCGTGGTCCCCTCGGGCCGGCTGTGGGCGTATTCGTACCCCTCGCCGTATCCCAGGTCCTTCATGAGCCCGGTGGGGGCGTTCCGGATCTGCATGGGCACCGGGAGGGAGTGGGTCTCCTCGGCCATCTTCAGGGCCTTTCCGTAGCCGGTGTAGAGGGCGTTGGACTTGGGGGCCAGCGACAGATAGACTGCCGCTTCGGCCAGGGCCAGCGCCCCTTCGGGCATCCCGATGAAATGGACCGCCTCCTTGGCCGCCAGCGCCAGCGGAAGGGCCTGGGGGTCGGCCAGGCCGA
>DCUZ01000065.1 GCA_002327305.1 Holophagales bacterium UBA2201
GAAGCCCGAAGGCGGAAGATTGCACAAAACGGGATGTAGCGCAGGTCCTCCGACCTGCGGCTTTTTAAGACGGCCGGTTGGAGAACCGGCCCTGCATCAGGCGGTCTCCGAACGCCGAACTCCCAACTCCCAACTTCCTCCCCCCATGCTAAAATGGTTTTTCCCATGCGAATCTTAGTCACCGGCTGCACCGGCTTCATCGGCCGGCACCTTCTCCCGGCCCTGGCCGCCGACGGCCACGCCCTGCGCCTTCTCCACCGCTCCCCCCGTCAGGCGGACCCCCTTTCCGACTTCGGGGAGCCGTTCCAGGGCGACCTGGACGATCGGGCCCGCCTGGCCGGGGCGGTGAAAGACATGGAGGCCGTGGTCCACGCGGCGGGGACCATCCGGGGCAACCGGGAGGGGGACTTCATGCGGGGAAACGCGATCGCCGCCGCCCGGCTCGCCGGGGTCTGCCGCGAAGCCGGCACGGTGCGGCGCCTGGTCCATCTCTCCTCCCTCTCCGCCTTCGGCCCGGCCGCCGGGGACCGCCTCCCGGACGAATCGGCCCCCCCCGCCCCCGTCTCCTCCTACGGGCGGAGCAAATTGGAGGCCGAGCGGGCCCTGGACGCGGAGGCCGGGGGGATCGCCGTGACGCACCTCCGCCTCACCGCCGTCTACGGCCCCGGGGACCGGGAGACCCTGGCGCTCTTCCGCATGGCCTCCCGCGGCGCCTTCTTCATGCCCGGGGGGGCGGAACGGCGCCTCCAGATGCTATTCGTGGAGGACGCCGTGGAGGCCGTCCGCGCCGCCCTCGCCGCGGAGACGGCCGGGACCTTCTTCATCGCCCACCCCCGCGTCCTCACCTACGCCGACCTGGCCCTGGCCCTGGGGCAGGCCGCGGAGCGCAAGGGGGCCATTCTCCCCCTCCCCGGCTTCCTGGTCCTCCTCCTGGCGTCCGTCAACCAGGGGCTGTCGGCCCTCGTCCGCCGCCCGGCCATGTTCAACCTGGGCAAGGCCCGTGAGATGCTCGCCCCCGCCTGGATTTGTTCCACGGAGAAGGCCCGGGATGTGCTAAACTTTGTGGCCCGGACGGACTTCCCCGAGGGCGCCCTGCGGACCGTCCGGTGGTACCGTCAAAATCGCTGGCTTTAGAAGGAGCCGTTGTGGATCTTTTCCAGAAGTGCAGGGAATTCAAGGACGTCGAGCGCATCCAGGCCGCCGGCCTCTACGCCTATTTCCGGGAGATCTCCTCCCAGCAGGATCCCGAGGTCATCATCGGCGGCCGGCCGGTCATCATGCTGGGCTCCAACAACTACCTGGGCCTCACCAGCCATCCCCTGGTCAAGGAGCGCGCCGCCGCCGCCGCCATGAAGTACGGCTCCGGGTGCGCCGGGAGCCGCTTCCTCAACGGCACCCTCGACATCCACGTGGAACTGGAGGAGAAACTGGCCGCCTTCGTCCGC
Organism: Holophagales bacterium UBA2201; assembly: GCA_002327305.1. Lineage (GTDB taxonomy): Bacteria > Acidobacteriota > Thermoanaerobaculia > UBA2201 > UBA2201 > UBA2201. The sequence goes on from DCUZ01000065.1 coordinate 1,446, forward strand.
AAGGAGGCCGCCCTCGTCTTCTCCACCGGTTTCCAGACCAACCTCGGCGCCATCTCCACCCTCGCCGGGAAGGACGACGTGATCTACATTGACAAGGCCGACCACGCCTCCATCATCGACGGGTGCCGCCTCTCCTTCGCCAAGGTGCGCAAGTTCAACCACCTGGACCTGGGGCACCTGGAACAGCTCCTGGCCGCGGAAGGAGACGCCCCGGGCAAACTGGTCGTGGTGGACGGCGTCTTCTCCATGGAGGGGGACATCTTCCCCGTGGACCGGCTGGTGGAACTGGCCCCGAAATACGGCCTCAAGGTGATGGTGGACGACGCCCACGGCCTCGGCGTCCTGGGCGAGTCGGGGCGCGGCACGGCGATCCACTTCGGCGTCAACGACCGGGTGGATCTGGTCATGGGGACCTTCTCGAAATCCCTCGCCAGCGTCGGCGGATTCCTGGCCGGCCCCGCCGAGGTGATCAACTGGGTCAAGCACAAGGCCCGCCCCCTCATCTTCTCCGCCGCGCCCCCCCCGGCCTCGGTGGCGGCCGTCACCGCGGCGCTCGAGGTCATCGAAAACGAACCCGAGCGGCTCCAGCGGCTGTGGGACAACACCCGGGCCCTCATGGAGGGCCTGCGCGGCATGGGCTACGACCTGGGCGAAACCGCCACCCCCATCATCCCCGTCATCGTGGGCGAGGACATGCTGGCGTTCAAGATGGTCGTGCGCCTCCAGGAACTGGGGGTCTTCGCCAACCCCGTCATCTCCCCCGCCACCCCGCCGGGCCGGGCGCTGATCCGCAATTCGCTGATGGCCACCCACGAGCCCGTCCACCTGGAGCGGGCCCTCGAGGCCTTCCGCACCGCCGGCAGGGAGTTCGGGCTCGTCCCGTGAGCGTCGCGGTCCTGCCGGCGGAGGGACCGGGCGGCCTCAGGCGTTTCTGGCGCGTCCCATTCGCCCTTTATCAGAACGACCGGAACTGGGTGGCGCCCCTCCGGGGCGATTACGCGCACCTCTTTTCCCCCTCGAATCCGTTCCTCAAGCACGCGGCGGTCAAGCCCTTCATCGCCTGGCGCGACGGCCGCCCGGTCGGCACCATCGCCTATGTCCAGGATGAGAACCACATCCGCTTCCACGAGGAAAAGGCCGGCTTCTGGGGCTTCTTCGAATGCGCCGACGACCCGGAGGCCGCCGCGGCCCTCTTCGCCAGCGTGGAGGAGGAGGCGCGGGCGGCCGGGATGGAGCGGCTCCTGGGGCCCATGAACCCCTCCACCAACGACTCCTGCGGCCTCCTCGTGGAAGGGTTCGACTCCCCCCCCGTGGTGATGATGCCCTACAATCCCCCCCGCTACGAAGCGCTGGTCGAGGCCAACGGCCACGCCAAGGCCAAGGACCTCTACGCCTACACCACCCCCATGACCGGCAAGTCCCTGGGCCGCCTGGAGCGCATCGCCCGGATCGCCTACGCCAAGGCCCCCATCACCGTCAGGCCGGTGAACCTGAAAATACTGGAAGAGGAACTGGTCCCCGTCATGAGCATCTACAACGAGGCCTGGGAGAAGAACTGGGGGTTCGTCCCCCTGACGGAGGAGGAGATCCGCGACCTGGCCAAGCGGCTCAAGCCCATCATCGTCCCCGAGCTCGTTCAGGTGGCGTTTGTGGACGGCGACCCGGCGGCCTTCATCATGACCCTCCCCGACGCCAACGAGGCCCTGATCAAGATCCGCGGCCGGCTGGACCCCTGGTCGCTCGTCAAGCTCCTCTACTGGTCGAAGCGCATCCGCGGCCTGCGCCTCGTCACCCTGGGCGTCAAGGCCAAGTACCGCGTCATGGGGCTCGACGCCTGCCTGTATTATGAGAGTTTGAAACGGGGCCTGACGATGAAGTACGACCGCGTGGAGGTCTCCTGGATCCTCGAGGACAACACCATCATGCAGAAAGCCATCCGGCTGATCGACGGGCGGAAGTACAAGACGTACCGGATTTATTCGAAAGAGATCGGCTGAACAGCCGGTTCCAAGTTCCAGGTTTCAGGTTTCAGGTCCCCCCGCCCGCCATATCGGGAATCCAATCACTATTCTGCTCGCCAGGAATCATGTAGCGTCCTCTGGCCGCCGAGGACGGCATCGGCGCCCCGTCGCATGCCTCGCGCGCTCCCACAGGGGCGGAGGGGCGCGCCGCCGGTCCGCCCCGAGGCCTTGCCCCCAAAAGCGATGAAGAAAGAAACAGGAGCAGGAACGGCTCGCGGCGGCGCGTTTGAGCCGCCCCAAGGCGGCGGGCGGCGGGCACAAAAAAAAAGGGCATCGTGTCCCTTCTTTCTCGTGCTCTTCGCTTTTCAAATCAGCGGTGGGGTGGCCTTGAGCAACATATTACTCGGAAATAGGTGACTGTCCCTAATTACACTAATTACATTAATAATGCGGAGTACTGCTTCGTATTAGTTTTTGTGATTGTGGATCAAAATACAATTGATAAATAAATGCTCCATTTTGGTTGAAAATATTCATATAGATATAGTTTGTTTTTCGCACCGCCCTCTTTGAGTAATCGCTAAATCGGAATAATATGTACATTTCCTCGCAATCCTGATCAAGAGCAACAGCACCCTTTTTTAAGATCGCATGAATATAGAACTCATCCTCAAATCTAAATGTATAACGATCTCCATAAAGACTTTCAAGCTCACGAATTTTTCTTTTATCTTCATCGGAAGGATGTGCACATCCTGCAAAAGATAAAGAAATAAATAAGACCCAAAATATTGCTTTACGGACGCTAACAGCACTTTGCACATGATGTTTCAAGTGCATTGGAATTTCCTTCCTTCAAGCATTAAATTCCTTTCGAACATTTAAAACCTCGTAGGGACTGTGTCTATTTTCCTAAATAGGTAACTGTCCCTAATTTCTGATAGTTCCCGAGCAGGGTCCCGGCGGCCAAAACGATCAGGACTACAAGAATCTGACGCGCGGCGCTCTTCATAGTCTATGTTGATCCTTCATAAAATAGGGACTGTCCCTATTTTCCCTAGATTCCTAAGTTACTATCACCAGCAATTAGGGCCTAACGGTTTGGAAATCCGATGCAGGACTTGTGGGAGAGAGTTGCAGTCCAGGACTTCTCCGCTGGCAATCATGTCCTCAAACTGCGAAAGAACAGGGCTTGGCACGAGAAAATCAGTCCCTTGAACCCGAAGAGAATATAGTTGTTGATATTTGTTCGGCCAGAAGTCCATCACCGGTCTGTCAAGGGAGATAATGCCATTCGAGAAGGTTGCTTTTCTCTCGAAATCGGCGGTGCCGACGCAGCCCCACATATGAAAGCGGGCTCTGTAGCCATCGTCAATTGTAGATATCGAGAGCTTCGTGCCGAAAAATCCCGTCGCAAATTTCCACTCGTCTGCGATTTCCATTTGCGGGTAAATCAATTTCGGGTCCGGTTGAGGAGCATTCGCCTGGTCTGGATGCCATATCTCCAATTCTTGTTCGAATTCGAAAGTCAAGGAGCGTTCTACCATTTCCATATTTTGCTGAAGCTTCCGATGAGCCTGCTCTCTCACCGAATCAGGCATCCGTCGAGCACAGGAGAGCAACGCAACTTCCAAGAGCAGTGCTCCAATGAGCAATTTGCGCCCAGTCATATTCATGCCTCTCATTAAGCGATTTAGGGACAGTGATTTAGGGACAGTCACCTATTATTGCCTTCCTTTAATCCCCATGCCTGGGGAAAGGGCCCAGGGCTGGCCATTCAACCATTTGCCCGCCTTCCACCCTTCCCGAGATGCCGGATCAAGTCCGGCATGACAGCATCGGCAGGGCGAAAGGGAAAATCTTGGGACAGCCACCAATATTCAGGGACAGCCACCTTCGCGAAGTCGCGGCTTCGCCGCGCCTACCGCTCCACTTCGAAGTCGGCGCTGGGCTCCAGGAGGGGGTCCACGCAGATGAGGGCGGTCTGGGTGATGGGGAGCATGTAGGTGTGGCGCTTTTCCCTGACCTTGATCTGCAGTTCGTAGTAGCCGTCGTCGGAAATGGCGATCAGCGACCCTTCGACGTTCTTGAAGTCCATGACGGGGCAGGTGATGTAGACCTTGCTGGGAAATTCCATGGCTCGCTCCTTATTCTGCGGTTTCGCGCATCATCGTCATTATTGTATCCCAATCGGCCGTTTTTATCCCGAGTTTCTTCGCCTTTTCCAGTTGCGACCCCGGCTCCTCCCCCACCACGAGGTACGCCAGTTTTCCGGAGACCGAGCCCACCACCTTTCCCCCGGCGGCTTCGATCCGGGCCTTGGCCTCGTCACGGGAGATCCCCGGCAGGGTCCCCGTGATGACGAAGGAGAGGCCGGAGAGGGGCTTCGGCCCCGAGGCGTCCTCCTGGAAGACCGGCTCCACCCCCGCTTGCTTCAACCGCCGGAGGAGGTCGAGGGTGCCGGGGTTGCGGACAAAGGCCAGGACGCTGCCGGCGATCCGCTCCCCGATGTCGGGCAGGGCCAGCAACTCCTCCTCCGTGGCTTTTTGGAGGGCCTCGGGGCTCCGGTAGTGGGCGGCGAGGGTCCTGGCCGCCTTCTCCCCCACGAACCGGATGCCGAGGCCGAAGAGAAAGCGGTTCAGGGACGGCCGCTTGGCCGCTTCGACGGCCTGCACGAGGTTCTCCGCCTTTTTCGCGGCCCAACCGGGGAGGACCGCGAGATCGGCGGCCCTGAGGCGGTAGATGGAGACGATGTCCTGAAGCAACTCCGCCTTGAACAACTGCTCCACGCTTTTCCACCCCAGCCCCTCGATGTCGAGGGCGTGGCGCGAGGCGTAATGGTAGAGCGCCTCCAGGGCCAGGGCCGGACAGGAGGGATTGATGCACCGGACGGCCACCTCGCCGGGGAACCGCGTCACCGGGGCTCCGCACTCGGGGCAATGGTCGGGCATCCGGAAGGGTTCGGCGCCTTCGGGGCGCTTCTCAAGCACCACCCGCGTCACCTTGGGGATGACGTCGCCCCCCTTCTCCACCATCACGGCGTCGCCGACGCGGATGTCCTTGCGGGCCAGGTCCTCGTAGTTGTGGAGGGTGGCCCGCTGGACCGTGGAGCCCTTCAGCGCGACGGGGGTGAGGTCGGCCACCGGGGTGAGGACGCCGGTGCGCCCCACCTGCACCCGGATGGCCAGGACGCGGGCCTCGGCCCCCTCGGGGGGGTATTTGTAGGCGATGGCCCACCGGGGGAACTTGGCCGTGGCGCCGAGACGCTCCTGCAACGGCTTTTCGTCCACCTTCACGACAATGCCGTCGCTTTCGCAGTCCAGCCCCTCGCGCCGGTCCTTCGCCTCCTGGATGAAGGCCTTGACCGACCCGAGATCGGAGAGGTGGCGCCGAAGGGGGTTGACGGGGAACCCCAGCCGCTCCAAAAGGGCGATGTCCTCCGTCTGGCTCCGGCTCTCCGCCCCCTCGACCCGGGCGATGTGGTAGAAGTAGGTCCGCAGTTTGCGCGCCGCGGTGAGTTGGGGGTCCAGGAGGCGCAGCGACCCCGAGGCGGCGTTGCGGGGGTTGGCGAAGACCGCCTCCCCGGCCTCCTCCCTGGCGGCGTTGAGGGCCTTGAAGACCTCCCATGGCATATACACCTCCCCCCGCACCTCCAGCAGGGGCAGGGGCTCGGTTAGGACCAGGGGGAGGGCGCGGATGGTCCGGGCGTTGGCGGTGACATCCTCCCCCGTCGCGCCGTCGCCCCGGGTGGCCGCCAGGGCCAGGCGCCCCTTCTCATACAGGACGGTGATGGAGAGGCCGTCGATCTTGAGTTCCGCCTCGTAGGAAAATGCCTCGCCGGGGATGAGCTTGCGGAACCGTTCCTCCCACTCGTCGAGCTCCCCGAAGGCGTAGCAGTTCTCCAGGGACAGGAGGGGCACCGCGTGGACCACCTTCCCGAACTCGTCCACCGGCTCGCCCCCCACCCGTTGCGTGGGGCTGTCGGGGACCACCAGGTCCGGGTGCTCATCCTCCAGCGCTTTCAGTTCCCGCATCAGGGCGTCGAATTCGGCATCGGTGATCTCCGGGGCGTTCCGGACATAATAGAGGCGCTCGTGCCGGCGGATCTCGTCGCGCAATCTCTCAATGCTCCTTAATCGGGTATGCTTTATCGGCTTGTCTCCCTGGCTAACCATTCTGGTCCTTATTATTTTCAGTGCCCAAAGGCAGGTTGTTCTCAATTACTTTTTCTGATTTTGATTTAATTTTAGCTGCGGCATAGTTGCCCAACTCGGATACAAGGAATAGAAAAGCCGTTGCCGACCATGGGAGAATAAAGCAAAAGCCAAGAATCGCTTTGAAAAATTCTGGAGATTCTGCTCGCCAAGTATACATGAACCATAGCAGCGACAAAGAAAAGAAAGTCTGCGCGATCAGGAATATCAACGCAAATGAACGAGCTTTATCTAATATTCGTCTCATTGTCTTTTTTACCTTCGAACGCCGCCTGGACCTCCTCGTACAGCCGCTTCTCCTGCCCCAGGTACTTGGGGGAGAGGTGGAGGGGGATGACCTTTTTGGCCCCGCACCGGCGGGCCAGGCGTCCGGCCTGGGTGGTGGTGAGGTGGTTGCGCTCCCGGGCCCGCCTGGCCTCCGAGGCCTCGAAGGAGGTCTCGATATAGAGAAGATGGACGCCCTTGAGCAGGGCCGCGGCCCGCGACAGGTTTTCGCGGGTGGCGGCGAAGTCCACCACATAGCCGATGGACTGCCCCTCGGTGAGGATGACCAGCTCCTCGCGCAGGCGCCCGAAGGGGCGGGGCCCCAGGGGCGTTTCGACGGGAGTGGAGGAGCGGACGCCGGAAAGGACGGCTTCCTTCAGGTTCTGGATCCATCCGCCGGGGGAATAGCCCAGCCGCTGGAGGGCGTCCTTGTTGATGTTGATGTGGGTCTTCTCGTCGAGGCGGTAGGCCAGGACGGGGGTGCCGTGGTCCAGGACCGCCGCCCGCAGGGTCAGGGAGGGGTCCTCGATGAGGGCCCGCCCCGCCTTGCGCCGGCGGCGGTTGGAGAGGACGAACCTGTCGCGCGCGGAGAAATCGGCGCTCCGGACCCAGGCGCCGTCGTATTCATGGGCCGTCACCGCCAGGGGGTAGTCCTCGCTGACGTTCCAGGTGAAGGCGCGGAAGAGGCCGTCCACGTTGCCGATGAAGCCCGGCGGACCCCACAGGTGGAGGGGCTCCCCGCGGGTGATGGAGAGGCGGATGAACTGCGCGGCGCTGACGAAGTGGTCCAGGTGGGTGTGGGTGACGAAGACCGCCTGGGCCCGCCGCAGGAGGCGCGTGGGGAGGCGCGGGGCGTACCCGAGGTCGAAGAGAAGCCCCCTCCCCTCCCCCACGATGTCCACGTAGAGGCCGGCGTCGCCGCAGGGCGGAGCAGCGGTCTGCGGAAGAAATTTCATGCGCATGGCCGAATGCATTATAATATAACAGCATGGCCCACGACCAGCTTCTTGAAAGTCTCCTTCTGGCCCTGGAGATCCCCGCCGTCTGGCTCCTGGAGCCGCGCAACGCCCAGCTGTGCCGCGTCCACCCCACCAACCCGGTTCTCAAGATCGAGTGGGAACCCTTCTACGCCTCCATCCGGGAGGGACAGTTCCTCGAACCGGAGGCCCTCCGCACCTCCTGCTTCTCCAACCATGCCCATTTCCTCCCCAAAGAATGCGGCGCCGAGGTGGCCTCCCTCGGCTCACGCTACCTCGTTTTCTTCTCCCCCGCGCCCCTCCCGCGGGGCCACCTCCGTGCCGTCAAGGACTACTTCGCCGCGATGGAGGAGCACCAGACCCTCCGGACCTCCTTCGAGGAGCACCGCCTCGTCAACGACACGGTCCTCAACCTCCATCGCCTCTTCCTCGGCAAGTTCAACATCCGCGAACTGCTCCTTCGCGTCCTGGAGTACGTCAAGGACAAACTGGGGTACTCCAATTGCGCCATCCTCCTCCTCGATTCCGAGCGCAAGGCCCTCCGCATCCTCGCCGCCATCAACTACCTCGACGACGTGGTCCGCGACATCCGCATCCCCCTGGGCAAGGGGATCACCGGGTGGGCCGTCCTGCATGACGAGGTGGTCTTCGTCCCCGACACCCACGCCGACCCCCGGTACATCCCCGGCGCCCACGACATCCGGAGCGAGTTGGCCATCCCCCTGAAGGCGGGGACGCAGGTGATCGGGGTCCTGGACGTGGAGTCCGGCGTCCCCAATTTTTTCAAGAAGGCCGACCTGCGCATCCTGGAACCCCTCGCGGCCATCGTCGCCATCGCGGTGGAGAACGCCCGCCTCTACACGGAACTGAAGGAGACCCACGCCGACCTGGCCGATTCCTTCTTCCAGAGCGTCGAGGCCCTCGCCGAGGCGGTGGAGGCCAAGGACGCCTTCACCCACGGCCACATCCAGCGCTCCGCCTACTGGGGCATCACCCTGGCCCGCCTCCTCAACCTGGACGAGCGGCGGACGGAGAACGTGCGCCTGGCCAGCATCCTGCACGACGTGGGGAAGATCGGCGTCCCCGAGGCGATCCTCCTCAAGCCCGGAAAACTGACGCCCGAGGAGCGCATCGAGATCGAGAAGCACGTGGAGATCGGGGCGCAGATCCTCCAGCGCATCCGCCGCCTCCACGAGATCGTCCCCATCGTCATGGCCCACCAGGAGCGGTGGGACGGGGTCACCGAGGGGCCCTTCCACGGCTACCCCCGGGGATTGCAGGGGGAGGATATCCCCCTGGAGGCGCGCATCATCACCGTGGTGGACGCCTTCGACGCCATGGTCAGCGACCGCCCCTACCGCAAGCGCCTCGGCTACGACAAGGCCATCCAGCGCCTGGAGGAGGAGAAGGGCCGGCAGTTCGACCCCCGGGTGGCGGGGATCTTCGTCAATTGGCTCAGGGAGAACCGGAAACCCAGGGACCCGGACAAATAAGGCAACAGGCGGAAGGCGGAAGGCATCAGGCTGAAGGCATAAGAAAGACCAGAGCCAAGAGGGCGTCTATAGAGTCATTGAGTCGTTGGGTCGTTGGGTCGTTGGGTCATTGGGTCGTTGGGTCATTGGGTCGTTGGGTCATTGGGTCGTTGGGTCGTTGAGTCAAATCCTCGATTGACCCGATAGACTCTATAGACCCGACAGACCCAATAGACCTGATAGACCGGGCGGTCGGAAGTACCTTCCCGCCTTCCAGCGCTTAGCGTTCCCGCGGAAGGAGCCCGCACGCATTCGCGTATATCTTCCCGGCGAGCGCCTCCACGGAGAGCCCGTGCCCCCGCGCCAGCGCCTCGGCCACCGCGGGGACCTGCCCCGGCTCGGCGGGGACGCCGGAGAAGGGAACGGGGGCGTCGCTCTCCAGGACGAGGCGTTGAAGGGGGATCGAGCACGCCACGCGGAGGGTCTCATCGGAGTAAAGGACGGCGGGACCGGCGGATACGGACACCCCCGCCCCTGCGGCGCGGGCGATCAGTTTGCTCGAATGGGTGAACCAATGGAGCAATGCGGGAAGGCCCGCGTCGGTCCGGAACCTCTGGGCCGCCTCCAGCACCTCCCTCTGGGCCCGCCGGGAATGGAGGTTGACCCCCAGCCCCGTTCCGGCGGCCATGGCCAACTGCTCCCGCAGGACCGCCCTCTGGGCCTCCCGCGCCTCCTCCGTTGCCGCGTACTTGAAGTCCAGCCCCGCCTCCCCCACCATGTCGGCTTCCGCCAGGTGGGCCGACATGAAAGCGAGCGCCCCACCCACCCCCTCCGGCCGCAGGGTCACCTCGGCCGGATGCAGCCCCAGGCCGGCGCGGATGAAGTCCGGGTGACGCTCCTTCAGCCGGAGGGTCTTCTCCATGGTGGCCCGGTCCTCGGAGACGCACAGGGCCCAGGCGAGCCCGGCGTCCCTCCACCGCGCGATCTCCTCCTCCAGGCGGGGCCGGTCGTACAGGTGGCAGTGGGCGTCGGCAAACGGCATGGCCGGCGGGGGAACGGTCAGCGCCACGAGAAGGGGCGCCGCCGGCGCCGACCCACGAGGAACCCCGCCGCCAGCCCCGCGGCGAACCCCCCGATGTGGGCCCACCACGCCACGCCCCCCTGCTGGTAGGTTTGGGTGTCGGCCAGACTGAGGGTCCCCGAGAAGAACTGGAGGAGGAACCAGAATCCCAGGTAAAAGAGGGCGGGGATCTCCACGAACTGGATGAAGATGAAGAGGGGGATGAGCGTGAGCACCCGGGCGTGGGGGAACCAGACGACATAGGCCCCCATCACCCCCGCGATGGCTCCCGAGGCCCCGATGGACGGCAGGGGCGACCCGGGATTGAGGAGGGCATGCGCCGCCCCCGCCGCGAGCCCGGCGCCGAGATAGAAGAAGAGGTAGCGGAAATGCCCCAGCCGGTCCTCCACGTTGTCCCCGAAGATCCAGAGCGAAAGCATGTTCCCCCCGAGGTGGAGGAACCCGCCGTGGAGGAATTGGGAGGTGAGGAAGGGCAGGTAGAGGCCGGGGTCGTAGAAATGGGAGGGCAAATCGGAGAAGAATTGGCGCGGAACGACCCCGAAGGCGTAAAAGAACCCCTCCAGCCGGTGCCCCAGGAGGAGTTGATAGACGAAAACGGCCAGGTTTATCGCGATGAGGGCGTAATTGACGAACGGGACGGTGCTCGACGGGTTGTTGTCGCGCAGGGGGATCATTCCGCAGCTCCCGCCGCGACCCATTGGAAGCGGGAAGTGGGCCCGCCCGGCCCCACCCTCACCCCGCAACGGTGCCTGCCCGCCCGCGCCGCGATGCACCTATTTCGCAAAGATTGACACGCCGGGGCGTGGAAGGTTGGAAGAAAAAACATACGGGGGGATCAGATCTCCCGAAGGGGCATCCCCAGAGCCTTCAGGCGGCCCCTGACCGCCGGGGCCCCCACCACGACCAGGACGGCGCGGGAGCGGTCGAAGGGGGTCCGGGGGACGCGCCGGAAGTCGAAACCGGGGGCGCGGTCCAGAAAGTCGAGATACCGCCGGAAGTAGTCCGGCCCCAGCCACAGGGCCTCACGCTCGACGACGCGGTGGAGATACAGGGAGGGGCTGTCGAGCGCGTAATGGAAGCTGCCGGACAGGTATCCGGCGGCGTCGGTCACCTCTTTGGGATCGAAGGCGGCGGCGGTCATGCCGTCGAGTTCGCCGAACATCTCCCGCAGGGCCGGGACCGTGACCCCCGTGGCCACGGCGGCGGAGACGCAGAAGCAGGAGATGGCGCGCCTCTCCTGCAAAAACGAACGCGCGGCGTAGGTGTACCCGTGGGTCTCGCGCAGGTTGAGATTGAGCCGGGAGGTGAATTTGCCCCCGAGGATGGTGTTCAGCAGGAGGAACGGGAACCACTCGGCGCCCCCGGGCGCGGGCCCCGGCGTTCCCAGCCGGAGTTCCGATTGGACGGCCCCGGGCCAGGGATGGAAATAGAGGCCCGGCTCGGCGGGGGTGACGGCCGCCAGCGGGGACCGGGGGGACCGGGCGGCGGGAAACCGCCCCATGAGGACCCCAAGAGCCTCCTTCTCGCTCCGGCCCAGCCTGCCGCAGACGACCGCTTCGACCCCGGCGCGAAGGAGCGCATTCCCCCGCGATTTCACCTCGCCGAGTTCGGCCGAACGGACGGACTCCGGCGTGCCCTTGGTCGGACGGGCCTGGGGGGTGCCGCGCAGCAGGAGGGCGTTGAGATGCTTGGCGGCGGTCTCCCTGGGGTCCTTGAGCTCCTTTTCCAGAAATGCGGCGGTCTGGTCCCTCAGCCGTTCGAAATCGACGGCGCGGAACCCGGCCTCGAAAACCAGTTCGCCGATCAGGGGGAGGGCCCGGACGAACAGTTCACGGGGCAGGGAGAACCGCAGGATGGAGACCTCGTGGCGCACCTCGGCCGAATAGTGCGCCCCCAGCCCCTCCAGGGCCGTGGCAAGGGCCAGGGCGTCGCGGCCCCGGGTCCCCTCGAGAAGCATCCGGGCCGCCAGATTGGTGATCCCGGCCCGCCCCTCGGGATCGCCCTGGGCCCCATCCCGGAAAATAAGGGCCAGATGGAGGGCCCGGGCGAAGGGCATCTCCACCGTCCTGAGGGCGACGCCCCGCTTGACGGTTTCCCGGCGCTCGGCGGGGAGAGACGGCCTCATGGCCGCGGCACGAACCCCAGGAGGAAACGGGGCTGTTCGAGGGCGCGGCGCAGATAGGCCTGGAGGCTGTCCCGGCTCACCCGCTCCCGCCCTTCCCTTTGCTCCAGCGCCGCCCCCGGATCGTCGAAGCGGATGGAGGCCTCGGAGAGGAGATCGGCCCGCTGGGTCAGGCTTTCCTCCTGCAGAACGGCGGCGGCCAGGTTGAGGTGGCGGGCCCTCCTGGTCTCCGGCGCCTCCAGCGGCCGCCTCCCGGCCCCTTCCAGGGTCCGCAGGAAGGCGGTTCGCAGGACCTTGAGGGAGACGCCGGGCTGGCCCGTGACGCAGAGGACGAGGGAGGAGACCCCCTCCGCGGGGAGGAACCAGGCCGAGGCGGCCGAGGCCGTCCGCCCCTCCATCACCAGTTCCCGGTAGAGGAGCGATCCCCTGCCGTCCCCGAGGAAATAGGCCGCGGCCTCGGCGTCGTGGTAGGCGGCCTCGCCGGGGGCCGGCGCGTGGATGAGGAGATAGAGGCGCGGCAGGGCCACGCTGTCCCGGACCACCGCTTCGGCCCCGCTCGCGGGACGCGCCCCGGGAACGGGCCGCGGCTTCGGCCGCTTTCCGCCTGGAATGGGCCCGAAATAGCGCTCCACGAGGGCGCGCGCCCTCCGGGGCTCAAACCCGCCCGCGATGGTGAGGACGGCGTTGGAGGGGGTGTAGTGGGACCGGAAAAAGGCCTCCACGTCGGCCAGGGTGGCGTTGTCCAGGTCCTCCATATAGCCGATGACGGGATGGTGGTAGGGGTGCCCCGCCGGAAAGGCCATTTCATAGAGCTTTTCGTCCCAGGCGCCGTAGGGGCGGTTGTCCACCCGCCACCGCCGCTCGTTTTTGACCACCTCGCGCTGGCCGTCCAGCTTTTTCTGCTCCAGGGTGTCCAGGAGATACCCCATCCGGTTGCTCTCCAAAAACAGCGCCAGCTCCAGGTGCTTGGGATCGAGGGTCTCGTAATAGTTGGTGTGGTCCAGCCAGGTGGAGCCGTTGGCCACCCCCCCCACCCGTTCCAGCATGAGGAAGTGCTCGTTGTCCCGGACGTCACGGCTCCCCTCGAACATCAGATGCTCGAACAGGTGGGCGAACCCGGTGTGGCCGGGCCGCTCGTCCTTGCTCCCCACCGCGTACCAGAGGTTCACGGCCGCGAGCGGGACCCCTTTGCGCGGGGCGAGCACCACCCGCAGGCCGTTGGGGAGCGTGAAGGGGGAGAGGCCCATGGAAGCGGCCGCGTCCCCTACATCTGGAAGCGGTCGAGGAGGCCGTCGAGGGTGGCCTTCCCTTTGGCCGCGGCCTTGCCCGCGATGGCGTCGAACTTGTCCCCGAGCGTGGGCTCCTGCGATTCGTAGAAGATCCCCAGCCACAGTTTCTCCGGGTCCTCGGCGTACTTGTAGGCCGCCAACTTGTCCTTGGGGTCGTACCCCTCCGGGAGCGGCGGGGTGATCTCCCGCAGGATGGAGAACTGCTCGCGTCCACGGTAGGTGACGCATGGCGAGAGGATCTGCAGGAATGAAAACCCCCGGTGCTGGATGCCGGCGACGATGGTCTCGGTGAGGTGCTGGATGTTGCCCGAGAAGCACCGCGCGACGAAGGTGGCGTTGTAGGCCAGGGCCAGGGCCAGCGGATTGGCGGGGTTCTCGGGATTGCCGAAGTAGGACGACTTGGTCTTGAACTCGTGGGGGGTGGTGGGGCTGGTCTGCCCCTTGGTGAGCCCGTAGATGCCGTTGTCCATCATCAGGACCGTGAGGTCCGAGTTGCGCTTGGCGGTGTGGGCGAAGTGGCCGGCGCCGATGGCCGCGCAGTCGCCGTCCCCGGTGGCCACGATGACCGACAGGTCGGGATTGGCCGACTTGACCCCCTCCGCGATGGGGAGGGCGCGCCCGTGGATGCTGTTGAACCCGTAGGTCTTGGTGTACCCGGGGATGCGGCTGCTGCACCCGATGCCGGAGATGAAGCAGGTCCGGTGGGGTTCCTTCCGGAGCTTGGCCAGGGCCTGGTAGATGCCGTTCAGGACGCCGAAATGGCCGCATCCGGGGCACCAGATGGGGTTCAGGTGGCTCTTGTAGTCCTGCCAGCGGACGGCCTCGCTCATTTGCACACCTCCTTGAGGGAATCGTAGATCTCCTGGGCCCTGAGGGCCCTCCCCCCCGCATGGGCGTAGGAATGGATCTGCTGTTTCCCGGGCTGGTAGTAGGTTTTGATGAATTTGGAGAACTGCTGGTTCCAACTCGATTCGAAAACGACGAACTTCTCCATCGGCTGGACATAGGCGTCGAACTGGCCGTAGTTGGGGGGATAGATGATCTGGGGCACCACCGCCTTGACCTTGGCCCCCTCGGCGTTGAGCCGCTCCACCGCCTCGCGCACCGCCCCTTTGGTGGAACCCCAGGCCACGGCGCCCACCTTGGCGTCCTCGGGGCCGTAGTGGCGGATGTACTGCAGTTCCTTGCGCACCTCGTTGAACTTGCGGAAGCGCTTGACGATGGTCCGCTCGTGCACCTCGAAGTTGGAGGAGGGGTCTCCCCTCTCATCGTGGGTGATGCCCGAGGCCAGATGCATCCCGCCGGGCGTTCCCGGGATGGCCATGGGGGAAATCCCGGAGGGGGTGTCCTTGTACCGGATGTAGTCGATCAGGTCCTCGGGGGCGGGGAGGAGGCGGGCCGTGGCGGTATGCTCCACCTTGTGGAAGACCTTCCGCGGGATGCTCTCGAACCGGTGCCCCAGGTACTGGTCCGACAACACGATGACGGGCATCTGGTAGTGTTCGGCGGCGTAGATGGCCTCGATGGTCGTGTCGAAGCAATCCTGGACGTCGGCCGGGGCGATGACGATCTTGGGGGCGTCTCCGTGGGTCCCGAAGACGGCCGGAAGGAGGTCGCCCTGCTCCGACTTGGTGGGAAGGCCGGTGGAGGGCCCCCCCCGCTGGACGTCCACGATGACGAGGGGGATCTCGCTGATGGAGGCCAGGCCGATCCCCTCCTGCATGAGGGAAAGGCCGGGCCCCGACGTGACGGTGAGGGCCTTGGCCCCGGCGAAGGAGGCGCCGATGCAGTGGCAGATGGCGCTGATCTCGTCCTCCACCTGGAGCATCCGCGCCCCGAACAGGGGCAGGAATTCGGAAAGCTGGTGCATCACCTCGGAGGAGGGGGTGATGGGATAGCCGGCGAAGAAGTCGCACCCCCCGTAGATGGTCCCCAAAGCCACCGCGTCGTTGCCGGTCATGACGAGGCAGGGGTCCTTCCGCGTATAGGCTAAGGCCCCGATGCCCGTCTTGTCCGTGAGGGTGTCCCGGCCGTAGGCCCGGCCGATCTCCAGCGCCTTGAGGTTGGCCTGGACCACCGCGTCGCCCTTTTTGGTGAACTTCCGGGTGATGATCTTGACCAGCCCTTCGTACGGGAGGCCGAACAACTCGCAGACCAGCCCCAGGGCGACGATATTGACCGCCAGAGGGTTCTTGGCCTCCTCCTTGGCCAGTTTCTGGAAGGGAACGCGCACCACCCGCATCCCCGGCTTCAACGGAATGGGCGGGTTCTCGGAGAGGGCGTCGTTCTGTTCCAGGATGACGACGGCGTCGTCCTTCAGCTCCAGTTCGGCCTTGAACTTGGGGTACTCTCCCAGGTGGAAGGCGACCAGGACATCGAGAAAATCCCCCGGGGTATAGATGGTATGGTCGGCGATCCGCAGCTTGGATGAGCTTTCACCCCCCCGGATCTGGGGTCCGAAGCTCATCGTCGCCATGGCGGAGAGCCCCTCGTTGGCGGCGGCCTGGATCAGCATCTCACCGCAGGACACCACTCCGGCCCCCCCCGCTCCCACGAACCCCACACAGATGTCTCGTTTCATTCGGTATACCTCCTCTGACGTTGACGCAGGGAAATGTACTCCATTTTACGACAATTTTCAAGCACGGCGCGCCCGCCCCGGCGGGCGCTCACTCGTCCGCGGCCACGATGAACATGAGCGAGGTTTTTCCGACCGAAAACTCCGACTTGTCCTCCAACTGGGCTTCCGAAATCCGGCGACCGCCCAGGAAGGTTCCGTTGGTGCTCCCGGCGTCCCTCAGCATCACCTTGCCGTCCTCCCCCACCTCGATCTGGCAGTGCTTGCGCGAGGCCTCGGTGTCCGGCAGGACCAGATCCCCGTAAGCCCGGCCGATGACGAAGACGCTTTTGGCGACCTTGATTACCTGGCCGCTCATGGGTCCGGAAAGGACACCGATGGAGAACCGCTTCCCCCTCAGGCTGATGGCCTGGGCTTGCGCCTCATCCGCCATGGCCTGGACATTCACGACCTTGGTGGTGTCCTTGAGCGAGGGGAGGGGCGCGGCGCCCGAGGGGCGGTCCACCGTCGCCTCGAGGGGCTCCTCGGCCGGAACGGTGAAGACCTCGGCGCACTTGGGGCACTTCACCTTCTTCCCCCGGAAGCGGGCCTCGTCGATTTTGTACTTGGTGCCGCATTTGGCGCAGGCCAGGATCATGTCGCCCTCCTACAGGGTTTCGTCCGCGATGATGATGCCCTCGCCCTCGAAGCGCACGTTGAACGCGTCCCCCTCCCCGCCCAACTCCTCCTCCGCCACCACGGGGTAAAGGTGGCCGGTCCAGGCCACGAGGGAACTGGAAAGGATGGTGAGGGGGTATTCCTGGGTGACGCGGAGGGTGAGGGGCTCCAGGTGGGTCAGGAGCGCCAGCGCCCCCTTGCCGTAGACCTTGAAGGACTCCAACCGCCGGCTGTGGCGGTAATCGTGGACCGGCTCGGGGCGGAACGCCAGGTCGTCCTCGAGGGCCAGGATGTGGGACCCCTCGACATAGACGAACTCCTGGTTCAGTTCGAACAGGTAGGTCTGGTAGTTCTTTTCGTACAGGAACAGCTTGCCCGTCCCGGAGGCCTCCTGGATCTGCTGGGCGGTGGTGCCGTGCAGCGCCGGGACCGCCGCGAACCGGAAGTTCCCGGTGTAGGACCTCAGGGACGACTTCTTGATGAACACGCGGCCCAGCGCGTGGATCTCCAGAAACCCGTTGTGGTGCAGGATGAACCTCTTTTCCGTGGCCTGGAGGACGGGGCGGGTCGAGAGGTCGATGGTCTCCGGCGCTTCGGAGGCCTCCTTGTTGAGGGACTCCACCACCGCCCGGTACGGCCTCCCCTCCCCCTTCACCACCGGGATGGGCTGCGTGGTCTCGGCGGGGACCGGGCGGCCGATCTCCGCCGTGGTGTGGGCGGGGCCGGGAGGCGGCGGGGCGGGGGTGGCAGGGGCGGGAACGGCCGCGGGGACCGGCCCGGTTTCCTGCGGCGGCGCGCTCTCACGCTGCCGCTTCAGGGCCTCCTCCATCTCCTTCGTGTACTGGGTCGCCTGGGCGAAGGAAAAGTGCTCCAGGGCCATGCCGTATTTCCCGTTCTTCCGGTAAATAAGCCCCAGGTAGAGGTGCGCCTTCAGGTAATTGGGCTTCAATTCCACGGCCCTCTTGAAATGGGGCAGGGCTTCGTCTGGGCGCCCCTGCTTGAAGAGGACCAGCCCCATATTGGACCGGAGGATGAAGGCATCGGGGTTCTTGACCAGCAATTTCCCGTAGATCGCCTCGGCCTCGGAGAAAAGGCGGAGCTTGAAATAGACCATGCCGAGCAGGTTGAGCAGATCGTCGTCGTCGGGCCGGTACTTGAGGGCGATCTCCATCTCCAGCCGCGCCCCCTCCAGGTCGTTGGAGCGGTAGGCCTCCCTGCCCTTGTTCAGGTGGACCAGAAAGACCCCCTGGTCGAACGGGGGGATCTTGGCGCTGTCGCGCGGCCCCATCATCGGCGTTGATTGGTGACGAGGACGCTGCCGCTCCCGTCACGGATGATGCGGACCCGGCGGGGTCCGGCGAAATCGGAGGTGCCGCCGTTGTAGGCCCGGAGGACCTGGCGGACATAGTTCTGCGTCTCGGGGTAGGGGGGGACCCCGCCGTGCCGGACCACGGCCTCGGGCCCGGCGTTGTAGGCGGCCAGGGCCAGCTTGAGGTCGCCGTCGAAGCGGTCGATGAGGGAGCGGAGGTAGCGGCATCCGCCGAAAATGTTATCCCGCCCGTCGAAAGCGTCCTCCACCCCGAGAAGCCGCGCCGTGGCGGGCATCAACTGCATCAGGCCCATGGCCCCCTTGCGGGAAACGGCCCGCGTCCGGAAACCCGATTCGGCCTTGACCACGGCCGCCACCAGATCGGGGTCGAGTCCGTACCGGAGAGAAGCGTCCTGGATGTGGTCCCAGGTATCCCCTCTCCGGACCGGTTGCGGCGGCGGCGGCGCCTCCGTCCGGGCAAGGGCGCGGGACACGCTCTGCCCGCTCCGGGCGTTGGACACCACCCAGTTGCCGTCGGCGTCCTTGGTGACGCGGATGTCGCCGAAGCAGCATAATCCCAACATTAGCGCGAGACCCTTCCGCTTCACGCGATAATCATACCAGATTTCCGGGATTTCGTCAGTTTATCCATTTCCAGAGGCCCCCCTCCGCAAGGGGGCCGGGTTCCAGACGATCGCAAACAAAACGGGAGAGGAAGCCGCCCTCTCCCGCTTAGGAATGCCGACGGACCGGACCGGCCCGCGGGGTCAGACCCCTCAGGAGAACCCTGAAGTGGAGGACCCGCACCCCGAAGCGGCCTGTCCGGGAACCGATACCATTTTCCGAAGGTCGGTGCTCCCGCACGCCGGACAGCGGGGCTCCTCGGAGACCCCCAGGAGGAACAGTTCGAACTCCTCCCCGCAGCCGAGGCAACGATATTCGTAGACCGGCATGGGCCCTATCCCAGCATCTCCAGGATCTTCTTCTTGGGGACGGCCCCCACCAGCCGTTCCACCACCTCCCCGTCCTTGAACAGGATGAGGGTGGGGATGCTCATGATGCCGAATTGGGAGGGGACCCCGCCGTTGTCGTCGGTGTTGATCTTGACCACCTTCACCCGCCCGTCGGCTTCCTTGGCCACCTCGTGGAGGATGGGGGTGAGCATCTTGCAGGGCATGCACCAGGGGGCCCAAAAGTCCACCAGGACGGGCCGCTTGCTCTGGAGCACCTCCTTCTGGAAGGTGGCGTCGCTCCCCTCCAGGACGTCCCCGTAGAACTTCAGCGGGGCCTTGCAGGAACCGCAAAGGGCGTCCCCCTTGCGTTCGGGCTCCACCTGGTTGGGGGTTCCGCAGGCTTCACATACAGTCAGCACTTTTTCCATTTCCCTTCTCCTTCGTTGGTATTGCGCGGGTCCTCCCGACCGGGAGGCGTGGCCTTCGGCCTCATTCAAGTCCCCACCCCGAGACGGGGCAGGATGACGGCCTGAAGCAGCAGCCACGCGGCCAGAAAGCCGAGTAGCAGGAGGACATCCCCCATCGGCTACTCCTTGGTGAAGAGGCCGTCCTCCTCCTCGTGCCGCTTGGCCAGGTACTCGCACACGGAATCGCAGATGTTGAAGAACCGCTTTTCCTTGAGGGCATAGAAGATGTTGAGGCCCTTGCGCCTGGCGGTGACCACGCCGGCCTTCTTCATGATCCCCAGGTGTTTCGAGACGTTGGCCTGCTGGCTCCCGGTCAGCTTGATCAGCTCGGAGACGTTCTTCTCCCCGTGCCTCAAACTGTCGAGGATCTTGAGGCGCATCGGCTCGGAAAGGACCTTGAAAATCTCGGCGATACGATCGATAAGCTCTTCGGAATAGTTCATGGTTGACCTCATAGCGATTAGATTATATTACCCAAATGCGAACACAGGTGCGGAGACGATTATTCCCGCTCTCACTTGGCCCGATAGGCCTTCACGACGGAAATGGTCTCCTTGGGAACGTTCTCAAAATTCCCCACTTTGCCGGTGGGGACCTCGGCGATGGCGTCCACCACCTCCATCCCCTCGACGACTTTGCCGAAAACGGCGTAGCCCCAGGTGGAGCCGCTCTGCTTCCCCTTGTGGTCGAGACGGTCGTTGTCCACCAGATTGACGAAGAACTGGCTCGAGGCGGAGTCCACCTCCATCGTCCGCGCCATGGAGAGGGTCCCGCGGAGATTGGACAGGCCGTTGTCGGCCTCGTTCTTGATGGGGTCGTGGGTCTTCTTCTCGGTCATGTCCTTGATCATGCCCCCTCCCTGGATGACGAAACCGGGGATGATGCGGTGGAAAATGGTGCCGTCGTAGAACTTCTCGTCCACGTAGGTGAGGAAATTCCGGACCGTGAGGGGGGCCTTGTCCGGGTAGAGCTCGATGACCATCTTGCCCTTGGAGGTCTCGAAGACCACCTTGGGGTTCCCGGCCGCCAGGGCCGCGAGGGGGAAGAGGAGGATCATGGCGAGGATGAGGGTCTTCTTCATGGGAAATCTCCTTAGGGTTTTATGATTGCTACGACTATATTCTAACACGGCCCGTGCCGCTTTTATTCATACGGTTGGATGGGCAGATGGTGTTGGGGGTCATTCCACCGTCCACACCTCGTAGAGGTCGGGGTCCAGCTCGGCGAGGAACCGGGAGGTGCGCTGGACGGTATTGCGCCAGGAACCCTCTTTGCTCCACTGGGGGTAGCACAGATGGAGCTCATCCCGGGCGCGGGTGCAGGCGACATAGAAGAGACGCCGCTCCTCCTCCACCCCCTCCTCGGTCCCGGTGGAGCGGAAGCTGGGGAAGAGGCCGTCGGCCAGGGAGATGACGAAGACCGCCGACCACTCCAGCCCCTTGGCCTGGTGGACCGTGGAGAGGACCAGCATCTCCCGCTCGTCCTCCCCGGCGGCCACATCCTGCCCGGAGAGCTCGGAGAGCAGGGAGAGTTCCTCGAGAAAGGCGGTGATGGAGGCGTAGCGGGAGGCGAACTGCGCCAGTTCCTCCAGGTCGTCCAGGCGGACCGAGCCGTTGGGGAAGGTGGCCAGGGCGTATTCCCGGTAGGTGGTCTCCACCACGGTGCGGATGGCTTCCGAGGGACCGGTCTGCATCTCGGGGGTCACCAGGAGGCGCAGGACCTTCTGGAACTCCCCGTAGACCCCCCGGCTGCGGGGCGGGACGGCCGGCAGGACGGCCTCCGAAACCGCGAACCCCAGAGGGTCGCGCGATGCGGCGATGGCGGCGTAGATCTTCGACGCCAGTTTCTCCCCCACCGTGGGATAGAGCTTGAGGCACCGGCGCCAGGCCAGTTCGTCGCGGGGATTGACGGTGATGCGGAGAAAGGCCACGACATCCTTGATGTGCCTCTGCTCGAAGAACCGCACCCCCGACCGGATCTCGTAGGGGATCCCCATCTCGGTGAGTTTCAACTGGATCTCCAAACTCTGAAAATGGCTCCGGTAGAGGACGGCGATGTCGTTGAGGGGCACCCCCTCGTCGCGCAGGTCCAGCACCCGGTGGGCGACGAAGTCGGCCTGCTGGTAGACGTCGCGGCACGGGACCACGCTGGGGCTCTGCCCACCCTCCCGCACGGGATGGAGGGATTTGGGGTATTGCCGGTAATTATGCTTGATGGAGGCGTTGGCCAGGGCCAGGACGGGGGGGAAGGACCGGTAGTTGGTCTCCAGATAGAACACCCGGGCCCCCTCGAACCGCTGGGGGAAATCCATGATGTTGGCGAAATTGGCGCCGCGGAACGAGTAGATGGACTGCGCGTCGTCCCCCACCACCATCAGGTTCCCGCCCTGGGGGGCCATGAGATACAGGAGGTCGGCCTGCAGGGCGTTGGTGTCCTGGTACTCGTCCACCAGGACGTGCTGGAACCGCTGGCGGTAGAAATCACGCACCTCCGCGTGTTCCTCCAGGAGCCGCTTCCACAGGAGAAGGAGGTCGTCGAAGTCCACCAGGGCGTCCTTGAGCTTCCGCTCGCGGTAGCGCTCGAACACCAGGAGGATGTCCCCGGCCATCTCGACGAACTGCTGGTGGCGCTCCCGGATCAGCTGGTCCGGCGTGATCTGCATGTCCACCGCCAGGGAATGGATGTCCTGCAGGACGTCCGCCTTGGGGAACCGCACCGCCCGCTCGGCGAACCCCAGCTCCACGATGCACGCCCCCATGAGGTCGCGGCTGTCCTCGGCGTCCAGGATGGTGAACCCGGGCTCCACCCCGATGGCCCGCCCGTGGCGCCGCAGGACCAGGTTGCCCACGTGATGGAAGGTCCCGCCCCAGAGGCGGAGGCCGTCGATGCGGGTGAGCGACTGCACCCGGTTGAGCATCTCCCTCGCCGCCTTGTTGGTGAAGGTCAGAAGGAGGATGCGGGCGGGGTCCACCCCGTCCTCCAAAAGACGCGCCACCCGGTAGGTCAGCGTCCGGGTCTTCCCCGAGCCCGCCCCGGCGATGACCAGCATGGGGCCGCCGGGCTCCATCACCACCTTCAACTGCTCCTCGTTGAGGTCGGACTCGTAGGGGATCTGATAGGCGGGCCCTTCCCCGTCCCGCCGGTGGATGACGTATTTTTTCATGATGGCCCATTATAACGCGGGAGGGCCGGGGGACTCCCCCCCTCGCGCCTCGGCCGGCGGGCGGGCCCTTCCTGCGCCCGCCCTCCGGCCCGTCCCCGCGCTATTTGAACACCCTGTTCCGCTGGTATTCCTGCAGGTCGTAGGGGGGCGGGGCCCCGCCGAGATACCGTTGGAACCAGTCGAGATGGGCCAGATAGTAGAACGACATCTCGACCCAGGAGGGCCAGTGCCCCGCCTTGGGGAAGATGACGAGGCGGCTGGGGACACCCATCTTCTGCAGGGCGGTGAACATCTGCAGGGACTCGGTGTAGGCGATGCGGTAGTCTTTCTCGCCGGAGACGACCAGCATGGGGGTTTTGAAGTTCTTGACATGGTTGGCGGGGTTCCACTTCGTGTAGTCCTCCGAATCCCACGGCGTCCCTTTGAGGTCCCATTCGGGGAACCACAGTTCCTCGGTGGTGCCGTACTTGGAGCGGAGGTCGAAGGCCCCCATCATGGAGGCGAGGCACTTGAAGGGGTTGTCGTGCCCTTCGATCCAGTTCATCATGTAACCGCCGTAGGACCAGCCCATGGCCCCCATGCGGTCCTTGTCGACATAGGGAAGTTTGGAGAGCTGGTCGGCCACCTTCATGACGTCTTCATAGACCTTTCCGCCCCAGTCGCCGGAGATGGCGTCGCAGTAGTCCTGCCCGTAGCCGTTGGAGCCGTGGGGGTTGGGGAAGGCCACGATGTAGCCCGAACCGGGATAGACCTGCCAGTCGCCCCGGAAGGAGTCCATCCACTGCTGCTGCGGTCCGCCGTGGACGTTGAGGATGAGGGGATATTTTTTCGACGGGTCGAAGCCGTGGGGCTTGACGAGGAACACTTCCACCGGCTTGCCCTCGGCGCCGGCGACGCTCAGGCGCTCGGCCGGGCGGATGTCCACCTCGTCCGCCACCGCCTTGTTGAAGAAGGTCAGGCGCTTCGGGGCCGCCTTGCCGGTCGGGTCGTAGCGCCACACCTCGGCGGGGTCACCCACGGAGCGTCGAACCGCAAGGGCAAAATTCCCTTTGGGATCCAACACCCAGGCATCGAAGGTGGCGTGGGCGGCGAGGCGATCGAACAGGCGCGAGACCCGGTTGTAACGGTACAGCGGCGTCTCGCCCCGCTCCTGGGCCGTGAAATAGACCGCCTTGCCGTCGGCGGCCCAGCGCACCTCGTTGGCCCAGTTATTGAAGGTGCCGCGGTCGGTCAGGAGCGTCACCGCGCCGGTGGCAGGGTCCACCAATCCGATGCGGAAGAGGTCGGCCTCGAACCGCGGGATGCGCTGGGTGAGGTAGGCGATCTTCTTCCCGTCGGGCGAGAAGCGCGGCGAGCCGTCCCAGGCCTCGTTGGCGGCCGTCAGGTTGCGGGCGGAATCGGGGGTGATGTCCCCGTCGAGTTTCTGGAGGAAAAGGTCGGCGTTGGTGGACTCGGCCGGGTCGGCGACCCGCTTGGAGGCGAAGACGAGCCACTTGCCGTCCGGGGAAATATCATAGTTGCGGTCTCCGCCCAGGGAGAACACGGGCGACTCGTGGGGGCCGGGGGTGAGGTCGCGGGACTTACCATCGAGGTCCACGGCCAGGATATGGTCCGTCTTGCCGTCCTTCCAGGCGTTCCAGTGGCGGTAGAGGAGCTCGTCGGCCACATGGACCTTGAGGGGCCCCTTGTCCCAGGTTTCGGCGATCTCCTTGTTGCAGGCGTCATCGGCCCCGCACTCGGGATAGACGGTGGAGGCGAAAACGATGAACTTCCCGTCCGGCGACCACATCGGACCGCTGATGCCGGTGCTGATGTCGGTCAATTTCTTCGCCTCGCCGCCGGAGAGGGGGAGGAGGTAGAGCTGGTCGGAGCCGGAGCGGTCGGATAGAAAAGCGAGCGTTTTGCCGTCCGGAGAGAAGAAGGGGGCGGAATCCATGGTCTCCCCGCCGGTGGCCTGCCGCAGGTTGGAACCGTCGGCGTTCACGAGCCAGATGGCCTGGGTCTTCTTGGCATTTTGAAGATCGTTGGTGGCGACCGTGAAGGCGGCCGTCCTGCCGTCGGGCGAGAGGGCCAGGTCGCCGAGCGACTTGATGCGGTAGAGGTCGTCGAGGACGAAGGCGCGTTTCTCGGCACCGAAGGCCGCAACGGCAACGAGGATCATGATGACGGGCAGCATTTTACGCATGGGTACTCCTTTCCGTCTTTGGGGAATCGTTTATTATACGGGATACCGGGCCCGCGGTTTTGGGAATATCTTTTCGGGCCCCCCGTCGTATTGTTCTTCCAAGGAGGATCCATGCGCCCCTGTCTTCCGTTGCTCCTGGTCTCCCTCGTCCTGCCGTCGGGCCCTGCTCTGACGGCGGCTGATCGCTCCCCTTCCCCGGCGCCCACCGTGGCGGAACGCCTCCTCGTCCGTGGACTGGAGGAGCGGAGGGCCTATGACATTCTGGGATCACTGCTGAAGGCGGCCCCCAGCCGGATGTCCGGCTCCCCGGGCGCGGCTGCCGCCGTGGAGTGGGGCCGGAAGACCATGGAAGAGCTGGGGCTGGAGACGCGCCTGGAGGCGGTCACGGTAAAGGCCTGGAGGCGCGGAACGGCCGAAGCCCGCATCCTGAAAAGCCCCAAGGGGGGCGCCGCCGTCCCGCTGGCCGCGGCGGGCCTGGGGAACAGCGTGGGGACCCCGGCCGCGGGGATCACGGCCCGCGTGGTTGAGGTCAACTCCTTCGACGAACTGGACGCCCTGGGGGAGAAGGTCAAAGGAAAAATCGTCTTCTTCAACCGCCCCATGAACCGGACCTATCTCAACCCTTTCCGCGCCTACGGCGAGGCGGGCGACCAGCGCTACGCCGGGGCCGGGCGGGCGGCCGTGCACGGGGCTGTGGCGGTCCTGGTGCGCTCGCTTACCGACCGGCTCGACCCCCATCCCCGCACCGGCATGATGGCTTACCCGGAAACGGGTGAGAGGATCCCGGCCCTCGCCGTCAGCACCCTCGACGCCGACCTCCTCAGCCTGCGGCTGAAGGAAGAGCCGGATTTGAAGGTCTTCTACCGCACCGACTGCTCCCCCCTGCCCGACGCCCCATCGCACAATGTCATCGGCCAGATCACGGGGACGGAGAAGCCGGAGGAGGTCATCCTGCTGGGCGCCCACCTCGACGCCTGGGACCTCAGCCCCGGGGCGCACGACGACGGCGGCGGCTGCGCCCAGGTGCTCGAGGCCCTGCGGCTGATCAAGGCCCTGGACCTGAAACCCAAGCGGACCATCCGGGGCGTCCTCTTCATGTGCGAGGAGTTCGGGGGGCAGGGGGGGCGGCAGTACGCGCAGGCGGAGGCCCGCAGGGGCGAGAAGCACCTGGCGGCCATCGAATCGGACGCCGGCGTGGAGATGCCGCTGGGCTTCGGCATCCGGGCGGACGAGGCCGTGGTGCAGGCGTTCCAGAAGCATCTCCCCCTCGTCGAGACCTTCGGCATGTTCTTCATCCGGCGCGGTTACGGCGGGGTGGACATCGACCCGCTGAGGGAGTCCGGGACCGTCACCATCGGCCTCGCCACCGACGCCCAGCGCTATTTCGTCTACCAGCACGGGGCCCTCGACACTCTGGACAAGGTGGACGAGCGGCAGATCGAGTTGGGGGCCGCGGCCATGGCGGCCCTGGCCTGTGCCCTTGCCGAAGAGGGGTTGCCGGCGGTCCCGTGATCGGCTTGAAATGGCTTCGGAAGATCCGCGTCACCAGCGCCATTAAGGCGGAGTGCGAAGAAAGGTACGGTCTGCGATCCACAACCTGGAAAACCAGATCGGACCGCACCCCCCCCTATGCCTCCTGCTACAACATTCCCAAGGACTGGCTGGAGGGCGTGGCCGCAGGGCGAGTCGTCACCTTCTGGGGAGCGTGGGGAGAGAAGTTCACGGGCGAGGTGATGGTGGGGCCCTTCGACGCGTGGTGGAACCGGACGGTGGTATGGTCGGAAGGGAAGGTCGTCCGCCACGCCGATACAGGGGACCCGGGGGGGCGGATGGCGCCGCAAAGGGAACTGGAGGCCCTTTTGGAGGCGCATCCCGCCTTCGAGCGGTTGGGGGTCTCGTTCAAGGGGCTGAGCCTGAAGTTCGCCGGAGCGGGGGCTCCCCTCCTCCATCAAAGCATCGCCCTCGCCGTCCGCGTCACGGACCGGCTCCTGGCCCGGGAGGAGCCGCCCCTGCTGAAGGCGGCCAAGGCGGGCGGCCGCGATGCCGTCCGCTCCCTCCTGGACGCGGGGGCCGACCCGGACGAGTTCGGGCCGGAGTTGAGGGAGTACGCCCGCTCGGCCTCCGGGCGCTACCGGTTCCATGACCGGCCCCTCCTGGCCGCCGTCATGAACGACGACGCGCCCATGGTGTCGCTCCTTATGGAACGCGGGGCCGATACGACGGTCAACCCCAACTACATCCTGTGGATCGCGCTGGAAAACGGGAAGAACCACGCCTTGCGCGCCCTGTTCCAGGGCGGCTTTAGGCCCTCCCCGTGGGGACTGCCCTATGGAGACCTCCATCCCCTCCCCTTCGCCGCTTCCAAGGGGGACCCGGAGGCGGTCCGGATCCTTCTGGAAGTGGGACTGGCCCCCGGCCAAAACGGGCCCCGCCTGTTGGACGACGCCCGGGCTCAGGCCTCGGGCCCCCGGAAGGAGGAGATCCGCCGCCTCCTGGAAGAGGCCGGGAGGAAGGAGGAAGCGGCCGCCGGCCGTCTATCGCTGGCCCCCGCGACGGGCGGGGCCGAACTGAGCCGGACGGAAGAGGACTGATTTTCCTCCTCCCCGACCGGGAAACACCCTTCTTGATTTTTTATCCGTTTCAAGGGAAAATAGCTCGCAATCATTCAAGGAGGTGCGCATGAAGATCGCTGTTTGCATCGTCCAGGTTCCGGCCACGGACGCCAGGATCGTGATCCGGCCCGACGCGAGGGGGGTCGAAACGAAGGAGGTCAAGTTCGTCATCAGCCCCTACGACGAGTACGCCATCGAGGCGGCCCTGCAGTTGAAGGAACAAGCCGGGGGCGAGGTGGTCCTCATCACCGCGGGACCCGACCGCGCCCTCCAGGCCCTGCGCGAAGGGCTGGCCCTGGGGGCCGACCGGGCCGTCCACATCACCCTCACCGACGAATACCACGACGCCCTGGAGGTCGCCACCCTCCTGGCCGCCGCCCTTGGCAAGGAAGCGCCCGACCTGGCCCTCTTCGGCAAGTTGGGTGTGGGGTTCGACCACGGCGCCACCGGGGTGATGGTGGCCGCCATGCTGGACCGTCCGCACATCTCCATGGCCGCGAAACTGGAGATGGAGGGGACCACCCTCAAGGGGCGGCGGGAGATCGAGGGGGCCGCCGAGACCTATGCCATCGCCCTTCCCGCGGTGGTCACGACCGAAAAGGGGCTCAACAGCCCGCGCATCGCCAACCTCAAGGGGATCATGGCGGCCAAGAAGAAGCCCGTCGAGACCTTCGCCGCCGCCGACCTGGGCGCCGCCGCCCCGGCCCTGACCCTGGAAGGACTCCAGCCCCCGCCGAAGAAGGCCGCGGGAAAACTGATTTCGGACGAGGACCCCGCCAAGGCGGCCCGCGAACTGGTCCGGCTTCTCCGCGAAGAAGCCAAGGTCATCTGAGGAGGACGCCATGGCCCACATTCTCTGTTTCGTCGAAGTGCGCGAATCCCAGGTCCGCAAGGCATCGCTGGAGGCCGTCTCGGTGGCCCGCGGTTTGGCGACCGCCAACGGCTGGTCCGTCGAGGCCGCCGTCCTCGGCCCGGCGGGGGCCGACCAGCTCGACAAGGTCAAGGCCGCCGGCGCCGACACGATCCACCACGCCGCCGACGCCGCCCTCGCCCTCTACTCCCCCGACCTCTACGCCGCCGCTCTCCTCGGGCTCATCCAGGCGTCGAAGCCCGAGGCCGTCCTCCTGGGCCACACCGCGATGGGCCGCGACCTCTCGGCCTACCTCGCGGGCAAGCTCAAGACCGCTGTCGCCGGCGACGCCGTCAAGGTGGAGTTCGCCGGCGGGTTCAAGGTCGTCCGCCCCATGTACGCCGGGAAAGCGCTGGCCACCGTCTCCGTCAACGCGGGCTTCCTGCCCCTGATCACCCTCCGCCCCAACATCTTCCCGGTCGGCTCCACCGCCGGCAAGGGCGAGGTGAAGCCCCTGGCCCTCCCTTCTCTCGCTCCGAAAACCCTCTGCGCGGGGCTGGAGAAGCCCGAGTCGGCAGAGATCGACGTGGCCGAGGCCGACGTCATCGTCAGCGGCGGCCGCGCCATGAAGGGCCCCGAGAACTTCGCCATCCTCAAGGAACTGGCCGCCGAGCTGGGGGCCGCCGTGGGCGCCTCCCGCGCCGCGGTGGACTCCGGGTGGATCGGCCACCCGCACCAGGTGGGGCAGACGGGCAAGACCGTCTCGCCCAACCTCTATATCGCCTGCGGCATCTCCGGGGCCATCCAGCATCTGGCCGGGATGTCCTCCTCCAAGATCATCGTCGCCATCAACAAGGACAAGGAGGCCCCCATTTTCCAGGCGGCCGACTACGGCGTCCTGGGCGACCTGTTCCAGATCGTCCCGCAGGTGACCCGGGCCCTCAAGGACCTCAAGAAGGAGGGCTAAGGGCCCATGCCCACGGTGCATCCGTTCCTCTCCGCCGCCGTCATCGCCGCCGGCCTGCTCCTCCTGGCGTGGTCGCTCTACCGGCGCTACCTCCCCCTGCGCACCTCCCGCCCCGTCGAGTTGACCGGCACCGCCTGGGACCGGTGGAAATCGCTGGCCGAGTACGTGTTCCTCCAGCGGAGGATGTTCCGCGACCCCTTCGCCGGGTTCTACCACGCCCTCATCTTCTACGGGTTCGTCGTCTTCGGCCTCAAGTCGCTTTCGCTCCTGTTGGAGGGGTTCGGCCTGGACCTCGGGGTCCAGCATTTCGGCCCCTATCAATTAAGCAAGGATATTTTCATCGTCCTTACCCTGGCCGGCATCCTCCTCGCCGTGGCGCGGCGCCTCTTCTTCCGCCCGGAACGGCTGAAGAATTCGTTCGACGCCTTCCTCGTCCTTTTCCTCATCGCGGCCCTGATGGTCACCGACGGCCTCACCGACGGGGCCGCCATCCTCCTGCAGGACCCGGCGTGGAAGGGATGGGCCCCGGTTTCGTCCCTCTTCGCCTCCTTCATCCCCCCTCAGGGCGCCGCGACGGTCTACCTGTGGTCGTGGTGGGTCCACCTCCTGGTCCTGCTGGGGTTCATGAACGAACTCCCCTTCAGCAAGCACTTCCACGTCTACACCTCCGCCCTCAACGTCTGGTTCCGCCCCCTCGACCCGCCGGGGAAACTGCCCGGCATGGACTTGGAGGCCCTGGACGAGAACAGCCGCCTCGGCGTCTCGGCCCCCACCGATTTCACTTGGAAGCAGACGCTGGACTTCTACACCTGCACCGAGTGCGGCCGCTGCCGCGAGTTCTGCCCCACGCGCCTCACCGACAAGCCCCTCTCCCCCATGGAGTTCGGCCTCGCCTGCCGCGACCTCGTCTATGCCGGCAACGGCAACCTGGCGGCCGCCGAGGTGGACCTGCCGCAGGGTGAGGTCCCGGCACTGATCGGCGAGAGCATCACCGAGGACACCCTCTGGGCCTGCACCACCTGCCGCTATTGCGAGGCTGCGTGCCCGCTGTTCATCTCGTATGTGGACAAGATCGTCGGGATGCGCCAGCACCTGGTGATGGAAAAGTCCGAGTTCCCCCCCGAGGCCGCCGTTGCGTTCAAAGGCATGGAGGTCAACGGCAACCCCTGGAACATGCCGCGCGACACCCGCACCGACTGGTGCGAGGGGCTGGACATTCCACTGGCCTCGGAGAAGAAGACCGAATGGCTCTTCTGGGTGGGATGCGCCGGCTCCTACGACGACCACGGCAAGAAGATGGCCCGGATGACGGTGGACCTCCTGCGCAAGGCGGGGCTCGACTTCGCCATCCTGGGCCCCGAAGAATCGTGCACCGGCGACTCGGCCCGCCGCATGGGGAATGAGTACCTCTTCCAGATGATGGCCCAGGCCAATGTCGAGGTCCTCAACGGCCACGGCGTCAGGAAGATCGTCACCTTCTGCCCCCACTGTTTCAATACTCTCGCCCACGAGTACCCCCAGTTCGGCGGGAAATACGAAGTCTTCCATGTCACCGAGGTGCTGGCCCGCGCCATCGCCGAGGGCAAACTGGCCTTCACCACCACGCTGGGCCTCGAACTGACCTATCACGACTCCTGCTACCTGGGGCGCTACAACGGGATCATGGACGCCCCGCGGTTCGTCCTGGAGCACCTCCCCGGGGTAAAGGTCAAGGAGATGGAACTCTCGAAGGAGAAAGGGATGTGCTGCGGGGCCGGCGGCGGCCGCATGTGGCTGGAGGAGAAACTGGGGACGCGCATCAACCACCTGCGCCTCGACCAGGCCCTGGCCACCGGGACGAAGGGGGTCGCCCTCTCCTGCCCCTTCTGCTACATCATGCTGGAAAATGCCACCAAGGAAAAAGGCAAAGAGGACTTCCAGGTTCACGATATTCTGGAGCTGGCTCACAAGGCGCTTCGGCAAGGGTAGGGTCGGGGAGCGCGCCGCGGCCGCCCGCCTTCGGGAGGAGGGCTACACCCTTATCGAAATGAACTGGCGGTGCCGCGCCGGCGAGATTGATATCGTCGCCCGCGAGGGGGACACCCTCTGCTTCGTGGAGGTCAAGCGCCGCCTCACCCTCGGCGCCGGCCGCCCTGAGGAGGCCTTCACCCCGAAAAAACGGCGCAAACTCGAATCCCTCGCCGCCCTCTACTGCAAGGCCAAAGGGCTGCCGGCCCAGCCCATGCGCATCGACATGGTTGCAGTGGACGAGTCGTCGGGGAGGAGGGAGATCAGGGTGTATCGCGGTGTTTGAATCGTGCCGGGAGGATCCCCTTCGTCTCGCCCCCCCGTAAGCCCCTCCCGCAGAAGTTCGTAGGGGCGGATTGCCCTCGTCCCATACCCCCGCCCATTCCGCCCGGTGCTTATCGTACGCGGGCGGGTCTGCACGCGGACTCAAGACGCGGGTAACCCGTCCCTGCATGCCTATTGATCGGCATTTCATCCGTTTTGCATTCGTCGGGGCGCATTGCCCCCATCCCGTACTCGCGCCCGTTCCGCCCGCACGTATTCCATGGTTTGACTTCACAACCCCTGGGTGATACGATTTGCCTATCATGACCTCCTTTGCCATGCGGAGAGCATCTTTATGACTGACCCTCGGGACCATGTGGCCGATGCGTTTACCGTGGAAGCGGGGGAAGAGCACCTCCAAGTGTTGATCGCGGAAGCTGGGGAGGAGGCCCGGCGCCGCAGGCGTGAGGCGATGGAACGCCATCAAGCCGCGATCCGCTCCGCGATCGCCGAAGCCGCGGACCAAGCCCAACCGACGCGGTCATGACGGAAGGGTTGAAACCCCGATTGATCGTCGTGGCCGGCCCAAACGGCTCCGGAAAAACCACCATCACCGACAAATTGCTCCGCCATGAGTGGATGGAGGGGTGCGTTTACATCAACCCGGACCAGATCGCTCAGATTGAATTCGGGGATTGGAACAGGCCGGAAAACGTGCTGAAAGCGGTTCAGCGGGCCCAGGAGATGCGGGAAGCGTGCCTGTCGAGCGGGACCAGCTTGGCCTTTGAAACCGTCTTTTCCGCACCCGACAAAGTGGATTTTCTTCACCGCGCCAGGACGGCCGGTTTTTTCGTCCGCTTATTCTTTATCTGCACCGATGATCCCACCATCAACGCCCAACGCGTCGCCCTCCGGGTGATGGAAGGCGGCCACGACGTTCCCATCGCCAAGATCATCAGCCGCTACTATCGCTCCCTCGCCAACTGCGTGGTGGTTGTGCCTTGGATCGACCGTGCCTATTTATACGACAACTCCGTGACGGATGCCGACCCGCGCCTGATGTTCCGGGTGATGGAAGGCCGCATCGCCAAATCCTATGGTGCTATGGCTCCCTGGGCTGAAAAGGTTGCCAACACTCTCCTAACCTCCCGGCGGTGACCCGTACCCCCGCCCATTCCGCCCGGTGTTTATCGTACGCGGGCGGGTCTGCACGCGGGCCCACGACGCGGGTAACCCGCCCCTACATGCCTATTGCATCTTTTTTGCATTCGGGGCGGATTGCCCCCGTCCAGTACCCTCGGTTTAGCCTCCCGCAGAAGTTCAGCGTTGAGAGTTCGGAGTTCAGAGTCCGCCACCCATCCGGAAGCTCGCATCAGAGGGCAGTTCGGTTCCCCATTTTCCCCTTCCGCCTTCAGCCTTCCTTCTTCCTCCCGCTCCTCCGGTCCACCGCGTCGAAGAAGGCCATGATGAGGCACCCGGCGGCAAAGCAGATGACCGTGGCCGCGATGGTCCCCGCCGGGACGGGGCCCCCGGCCGATGGCCAGTAATTGTGCTGGGTGTACAGGCGGACGCCCCTGACGAGTTCAACCGCCCCGTTGACCCGTTCGTAGAGGTCGGCGACGATGAAGGTCTTGAACGGCCAGAGGGTGTAGAGCGACCCGAAGATCAGCCCCGTCAGGAAGGCCAGCGTGCCGTCCGGATACCGCCGGAGGAGGACCCGCACGAGGCGGACGAACGCCGCCAGCCCCGCCACGCTCCCGAGGACGAACCAACAGAGGACCCCCAGGTCATGGGGCAGGCCGCCGGCCGCGCCGCCCGTGAGGGCGCGCCGGACCCCCGAGACCGACGCGACCACCGTGAAATACTCCCCCAGGAGGATGAGGACGAAGGAGCCGCTGATCCCCGGCAGGACCATCGCCGAGATGGAGAGCACCCCGCAGAAGACCAGGTATCCGGCCGACGCGGGCCCCAGACCCTCCGCGAGCGGGTCGCCGTCCGCCAGCTCGCCGGCCAGCAGGGCGGACTTCTCGAGGGCTTTCTGCGAGGGGTCCACGGCGGCGGAGATCCACACGGTCAGGGCGGCGGCGGCGCAAAAGGCCAGAATCTGGACCGCCCCTTTTTTCCGGATCATCCGGTACGGAATGGGCGCCGAAAAGAGGATGAGGCCGAGAAAGAATCCATAGACCCCCTCGCGGTGATGGATCAGGAGATACTCCATCAGCGACGAGGTCAGGACGATGGCCGAGAGGGCCCCCAGGACGACGCGGGCGAGGAACCACAGGTCGGTCTCGGCCGCCAGTTCCATGAACCGGCGCCGCGAGGCGGCCCTCCACGGCCTGGACGCGGCCGGGACGAAGGCGCCGATCCGGCGGAGGGTGAAGGCGCTGATGGAGGCGATGAGGCGGTCGTAGATGCCCAGGATCAGGGCGAAGGTCCCCCCCGATATCCCCGGGATGATGTTGGCGATCCCGATCAGGAGCCCCTTGCCGAAATCGTTGGCTTCCCTCTTCATCGCGCGGCCCCGCCGTCTCCCTGATCGGACCGGCGGGGGGCGCCGCCCGACCCTCCGACCCCCGGGGACCCCGCGCGGCCGGGCGGGAGGCCTTGTCGCGCTGTTCGCCGGTCCGTTGCCCGGTCCCGGCGGCGAAAGCAGGATGGATGCATGGCTATCCAATACCTCATGGCGGGGGGGGTTGTCAAGCGCGGCGCGCAGAGGATGGCCGACCGGAGCGTCGGCCCCGCATCCTTCCACCCTCCGTCCGCTTTGTTATAATGATTCCCCATGGCTGAACGCCCCGCGCCCCCCCTGCCCCCCGTCAGCGTCCTGATGCCGGCCTATAACGAAGAGGCCGGGATCGCCTTCACCGTGGAAACCACCTCTCCGGTCCTGGAC
This sequence comes from Holophagales bacterium UBA2201, assembly GCA_002327305.1. Taxonomy (GTDB): domain Bacteria; phylum Acidobacteriota; class Thermoanaerobaculia; order UBA2201; family UBA2201; genus UBA2201. The sequence continues at coordinate 35,731 of DCUZ01000065.1, forward strand.
CGCCTCTTCGACGACTACGAGCTGATCGTCATCAACGACGGCTCCCGGGACGGCACCGCGGCCGTCCTGGAGGGGCTCCAACCCCGCTTCCCCCGTCTCAAAGTTCTGTCCTATGCCCCCAATCGGGGATACGCCGAGGCCCTGAGGCGCGGCTTCGCCGCCTCCTCCAAGCCGTTCGTCTTTTTCACCGACGCCGACCTGCAATTCGACGTGGCCGAACTGCCCCTCCTGTTCGAGGCCCTCGGGGACGGCGCCCTCGCCGTGGGGTTCCGGAAGGACCGCCGGGACCCGTGGCACCGGAAGATCTATTCGCGGACTTATAATTGGATGCAGAGGACCCTGCTGGGCATCCACGCCACCGACATCAACTGCGCCTTCAAATTGTTCCGCCGCGAGTTCATCACCGGCATCCCCCTCCATGCCGAATCGTTCGTCATCAACGCCGAGATCTTCCTCCGCGCCCGCCAGCGCGGTCTTTTGGTCGCCGAGGTCGGGGTGACCCACCGCGAGCGGGCCCGCGGCTCCACCACCGTGCGCCCCTCCACCGTCCTCCGGACGCTTGGGGAGATGGTCCGCCTCCGCTTCGCCCGCGTCCGCGCCTGAAGGTCGGCTCGTGCTCAAAGCCGCCAACCTCGACAAGGCCTACGGAAGCCAGGTCCTCTTCCGGGAGGTCAGTTTCAACGTCAACCGCCGCGAGCGGATCGGCCTCGTCGGGCGCAACGGCCACGGGAAGACCACCCTCTTCCGCCTCATCCTGGGGCTGGAGGAGCCCGACGCGGGGACGGTGACCGTCCCGAAGCATTACACCCTGGGCCATGTGGAGCAGGAGGTGAACTTTTCCCGCCCCACGGTGCGGCAGGAGGCATGCGTGGCCCTCAAGGGGGGGGCCGAGGGCGAGGCGTGGCGCGCCGAGAAGATCCTCCTGGGGCTGGGGTTTTCCACGGCGGACCTGGACCGCGACCCGCGCGAACTGTCGGGGGGGTACCAGGTGCGCCTGAACCTGGCCAAAGTCCTGGCGGCGGAGCCCGACTGCCTCCTCCTCGACGAGCCCACCAACTACCTCGACATCGTCTCCATCCGCTGGCTCTCCCGCTTTCTGCGCGAGTGGAAGGGGGAACTGCTCCTCATCACCCATGACCGCTCCTTCATGGACGGGGTGACCACCCACACGCTGGCCATCCACCGGCGCAAGGTGCGCAAGTTCACCGGGGGGACCGCCAAGGCGTACGAGCAGATCGCCCAGGAGGAGGAGACCCACGAGAAGACGCGCCTGAACGACGAGAAAAAGCGGAAACAGGAGGAACTCTACATCCGCCGCTTCCGGGCCAAGGCCCGCCTGGCCGGGCTGGTGCAGTCGCGCATCAAAATGCTGGCGCGCCGGGATAAACTTGAAAAACTGGAATCGCTGGAGGACCTGGAGTTCGCCTTCAGCGCCGCGCCGTTCGAGGCCAAGCGGATGGGCGAGGTCAGGGACCTGGCCTTCAGTTACGACCGCCGCGCCCCGTGGCTCATCCCCGGCCTCTCCTTCGCCCTCGGCCCGCGCGAGCGCCTCTGCATCGTCGGGAAGAACGGCCGGGGCAAATCCACCCTCCTCAAACTCCTGGCCGGCCGCCTCCGCCCCTCCGAGGGGAGCGTGGCCTACCACCCCTCCCTGCGCGTGGGGTACCTCGGCCAGACCCCCGAGCACGAGCTCCACCCCGAGCGGACGGTGGCCGAGGAGCTGATGGCCGCCGCCCCGGGATGCACCCTGGACCGGGCGCGCGACCTGGCCGGGGCGCTGATGTTCTCCGGGGACATGGCCCTGCGCAAGACCGCCCGCCTCTCCGGCGGGGAGAAGAGCCGCGTCCTGATGGGCAAGATCCTCCTGACCCCCTGTCACCTTCTTCTCCTCGACGAGCCGACCAACCACCTGGACATGGAATCGTGCGACGCCCTCCTGGCCGCCGTGGACGCCTTCGAGGGGTCGGTGATCATGGTGACGCACAACGAGATGTTCCTCCACGCCCTGGCCACGCGCCTCATCGTCTTCGACCGCGGCCGGGCGTTCGAATACCACGGCACCTACCAGCGGTTCCTGGACGAGTTGGGGTGGGAGGGGGACGAGGGGCTCGACAGGTCGCCGGCCCCCCCCTCCCCCACGCCCCCCGGCGAGCGGCAGGAGGCCAAGCGGGCCCGGGCCCGTCTCCTGCAGGAGCGCTCCCGCGCCCTCCGCCCGCTGGAGGAGGAGGCGGCCCGCCTGGAGGCCGCCATCACCGCCCTGGAGGGGGAGCAGGCCGCCAACGACGAGGCGCTGGTGCGCGCCAGCACCGACGGGGACGCCCCGGCCATCGCCTCCCTCGCCAGGCGCCAGCGGGAAATCCCCCCCCTGCTCGACGGGCTCTACGGCCGCCTCGACACCGTCACCCGCGACCTGGAGGCGCGCGCCGCCGAATTCGCCCGGCGCCTCCAGGAGCCATAGGGAGGGGCAATCCGGAACATGGGCCACGCGTCCCAGGCGGCGTGTCTCGAGTTTTTCGCCCCCCTTGTCCCCGCGCGCCAGTTGCCCGGCGCCTTCCGCTTGGCTTCTTCCTCCTTCCGCCTTCCTCCTGATTTGCTATAATGTTTGGATGCTTAAAGCTGTCTGCGCTTCACTGGCCCTCCTGGCCCTGATCGTGGGGGTGTGGTTCGCCCTCGGGGGGGACATCGCCCAGGCCCAGGAACACCACTCCTTCCGGCAGTACACCGAAATGCTGGAGAAGGTGCAGACCTGGTACCCCGGCGAGACGAAGGGGGACCGGCTGGTGTACGCCTCCATCGACGGGATGCTGGAGATGCTGGACCCCCACTCCAATTTCCTCGATCCCGAGGCCTACCGCTCGATGCGCCAGCGGCAGGCGGGCCGCTTTTCGGGCCTCGGTATCATCGTGGGGATCCGGGACGGGAAGGTGACGGTGATCTCCCCCATCGAGGGGACCCCCGCCCACCGCCTCGGGATCCGCGCGGGAGACATCATCACCGCCATTGACGGCGCCCCCACCGAGGGGAAGAACATCGACGACGTGGTGGACAAACTGCGCGGCCCCCAGGGGAGCAAGGTGGGCATCGCCGTCATGCGCCGGGGCCTGGAGGCCCCGCTGGCCTTCACCATCACCCGGGAGATGATCCCGGAGACCTCGGTCCGGTATTCCTTCATGCTGGACGAGGGGACCGGGTACGTCCGGATCACCGATTTCAACCGCACCACGGCCCAGGAGCTGGAGGACGCCCTCAAGGGGCTGGAGGGGAAGGCGATGAAGCGGCTCCTGCTCGACCTGCGCGACAACCCCGGCGGGGTGCTGGAACAGGCGGTGGAGGCCACCGACCTCTTCCTCAAGGCGGGGAGCATGGTGGTCTATACGCGGGGGCGGGACGCCTCCTCGTTCCAGGAGTACCGCACCCCCAGCAAGAGGGAGCGCCGCGACCTCCCCGTCATCGTGCTGGTGAACGGCGGCTCGGCCTCCGCCTCGGAGATCGTCGCCGGAGCCCTGCAGGACCACGAGCGGGCGGTGATCGTGGGCGAGACCACCTTCGGCAAGGGGTTGGTCCAGTCGGTGTACGAACTGGGGGGAAACTCGGCCCTGGCCTTGACCACCGCCCGATACCACACCCCCTCGGGCCGGTGCATCCAGCGCGACTACTCCAACCTGGCCGACTACTACCGGGGGGCCAACGGCGCCGCGGCCGGCGGCGAGGAGTACAAGACCGACCGCGGCCGGACCGTGTTCGGGGGGGGCGGGATCACCCCCGACCAGGTGCTCAAGAGCCCGGAGGTACCGGTGCGCCAGTGGCGCCTCCAGCTCGCGGGGGCCTATTTCAATTTCGCCGTGGACTTCGCCGGCCGCCACCCCGACCTGGCCCGCGACTTCCAGCCCGACGACAAGGTGGTGGAGGCATTCTCCGCCCAGTGCGTCAAGGACGAACTGCTCACTCCCAAGGGGGCCGCGGAGATGCGGAAGGACGAGGCGGAAATGCGCGTCCTGCGCACCATCCTGCGCCGCGAGATCCTCTCCGCGCGCTTCGGGATGACCCAGGGATATCAGAGCATCATCAGGGACGATGAACAGGTCAATCAGGCCCTCGCCCATTTCGGCCAGGCGGCCGATCTGGCTGGCCTTTATTTTCAGTAGCGGCCTGGCCGCGGCCCTCCCCTCCCTCGAAATCCGCCCTCCCATCGAACCGGTCACGGCGATTTCCTCGTCGTTCGGGGAGTACCGCACCAACCACCTGCACGCCGGCATGGACTTTTCCACGGGCGGCCGGAACGGCCTTCCCGTCCTCGCCGTGGCCGACGGGGAGGTGCGGATGGTCAAGGTCACCCATCGCGGCTACGGCAAGGCCCTCTATCTCACCCACGCGGAGGGGTACATCTCGGTGTACGCCCATCTGCAGCGCTTCAACGACGCCGTCGAGCGTTCCATCGCCCCGGCGCTGGCCGGCTCGCCCTACCCGGGCACGGTGGATCTCCAGCCGCCGGTGAAAGTGAAGTCCGGCGAGGTGGTGGCCTACGCGGGGGAGACCGGCGATGGGCTTCCCCACCTCCACTACGAGTTGCGCAAAAACAATGCTCCCGTCAACCCCGCCGCCTTTTTCAAGGACCCCACCCCCGGCAAGACCCTCCTTCGCCGCCTGGCCTTCATCCCCGCCGCCCCCGGCACGGCGGTGAACGGGCGACACGACCGGGTGGTGGTCCAACTCCCCCGGCGCGAGCCGGTCACCGTGACCGGGCCCTTTACCCTGACCCTGCAGGGCATGGATTTCTGGGAGGGGCGCCATCGGGGGCTCAGCGGCGTGGACCTCCTGCTGGACGGCGAGACGGTGGGACGCCTCTCCATGGACACCTTCGACTTCACCGAGTATCGGGGGGCCCGCTTTCTCTACGAAAAACGGGCCACGCGGTTCTCCCCCTCCTGGTTCTCCTACTGGCTCCTCCCCCAGCCCGGCAACGCCCTGCGGTTCCTGCAGGGCCCCTCCTCGCTCGACCCGCCCCCCGGGACCCACCGGCTGCAGATCCGGGCGCACGGCCTCTCCAGCTCCGCCTCCGAGACGGTGACGCTCATCGTCAAACCTCCGAAAGCCCCTCCCCCGCCGGCGGCGAGGATGGACTTCTTCCCCACCCACTTCCTCTTTCCCGGCCTGCCCCCGCAACCGTGGCCGGAGCAGTTCCAGTCGTTCACGACCGGCGGGACGACCGTCCACGCGGGGATGGCCCCGGCGGGGACCCCCATCATCCTCGGCCCCTACACCATCACCCACGAGGAGGGCCGTCCCATCCCCCTGGCCCTGTATCTGGGGGGCGAAGCGCCGGACTCCCTCCCCTCCCTCGCCCCCGTCCTCCATATGGAGCCCAAGGATCTGGGAATGACCGGCAAATTCAGGGTGCAGGTGACCCTCCCCAAAACCGCCGTTCCCCGGCAGGTGGGGTTCTACCGAATGGCCGGAACCCGCTGGCAGGGGGGCGGCTGGCAGGGAGACACCCTTTCCGAAATCCTTTTCGGCCCCGAGGACTTCGTCGTCCTGCGGGACGACCGCCCCCCCTCCATCGGCTCGGTCTCCCTGCGGGGTGGGGGCGTCCGGGTGGTCTGTTCCGACAAGGAGACGGGGATCCCGTGGAACGGCGTGCAGGCCCGGGTGGACGGGGTGGACCACTGGCTGGAATACGACCCCGACCACAATTCGGCCTGGGGGACCATCCCGGCGAAGGGGGGGGTCACGGTGCGGGTGACGGACAACGCGGGAAACGTCTCGACGCGGGTGGTCCGATAGATCAGGCCTGCGCTCCCGCCGATTCCACCGAGAACAGCCCCTGTCGAATGACGCGCAGGCAGGCGTCCACCACGGCGGCATCGTAGTAGCGCCCCCGGAAATCCTGGATCTCCTGAAGGGCCTGGATCAGCCCCCGGGCGGCGCGGTAGGGACGGTGGGTGGCCATGGCCTCCACCACGTCCGCGACCATCAGGATGCGGGCCTCCAGGAGGATGTCCTCCCCTTTCAACCCCCGCGGATACCCGGAGCCGTCGATCCGCTCGTGGTGCTGGAGGATCATCTCCGAGATGGGCCACGGGAAGGGGACCGCCTTCAGCACCTCGGCCCCGAAATTGGGGTGGGTGCGGATCATGTCGATCTCGATGCGGGTGAGCTGGCCCGGCTTGGAGAGGATCTCGGCGGGAATGTAGATCTTGCCGATGTCGTGGATCATGGCGGCCATGTGGAGCCCCTGGACGCGGTCCGGCGGGAGGGCCATCTCCCGGGCGATCAATTCCGCCAATTCGGCGACCCGGATCTGGTGCCCGGCGGTGTAGGGGTCCTTGGTCTCCACGATCTTGGCCATCGTGGTGATGGTGGTGGAAAGGGTCCTCCGGAGGGTGCCCACGCTCTCCTGGAGGGCGGCCTCGGCCCGGCGCCGCTCGGTGATGTCCTCCACCATGGAAAGGACCCCCAGGATGCGCCCGTCGGGCTCCCTCAGCGGCGTATTGGTCCACTGGCACAGGATGGTGCGCCCGTCGCGGGTGAGGTTCTCGTTGACGGAGTGGGCCGTGTCGTCGCCCTGCAGGAGGCGGCCCCAGATGCCGTCGATCTGCGGTTTCACCTCCCGCGGGATGATCCGGTCGTAGGGTTGGGTTCCGCGCACCTCCTCGAAAGCGAAGCCGAAGATCCGCTCGGCGGCGGGGTTCCACGAAACCACCCGGAATTCGGCGTCCCACAGGATGCACCCGATGGGCATCCGGTCGAACTGGAGCTGGAGCCGCTCGGAGGTGCGGCGAAGCTCGTCCTCGGCCCGCTTCCGCTCGGTGATGTCCATCACCGTCCCCATGATGGCGGGGCGGCCGTTGAATTCGATGAAGCGGGAGAGGGCCTCGCAGTGGATGGCCGTTCCGTCCCTGCGCAGGCCCCGGAAGGTGTACCGCCCCACCTCCTCGCTCCGCGAAAGCCGCGCCCCCACCTTGCCGGCGACCAGGTTCCGGTCCTCCGGATGGGTCAGGTCCACCGAGGACAGCCGGTCCTCGATCTCCCCGGCGGGGTAGCCGAACATCTCGGCGAAGGCGGGGTTGACGTAGCGGAACTTCCCGCCCTGGACCAGATAAACGCCCACGAGGGCCGCCTCCGTGACCTGACGGAACCGCTCCTCACTCTCGAGCAGGGCTCCGATGGCGTTCTTGTAGTCGGAAATGTCCTCGACGGTTCCCTCGTAGCCGACCACGCGCCCGTCGCCATCCCGCAGGGCCCGCGCGCTCTCCCGCACGTGGAGGACGGATCCGTCCTTCTTCAGCCACTTGGCCTCGAAACCGCGCACCTCCCCCTCCTCCTCCAGACACTCACGGAAGGCGCGGCGCGGCGTGTCGGAATGATATCCCTCTTTTTCGATGTCCCGGTTCAGGAGCTCCTCGAGCGAGGAATAGCCCAGCATCCTCACCAGCGCCGGGTTGGCCATCAGCGGCCGCCCCTCCACCGAACTGCGGAATACGCCCACCGGCGCGTCCTCGAAGAGGCGCCGGTATTCGGCCTCCCGCAGGCGGAGGGCCTCCTCGGCCCGCATCCGCTTGGTGATGTCGCGGACGATGCCGAACCATCCCGCCAGGCCTTTGGCGTCCCGCAGGGGACGGACGGTGAACTCCCCCGTGTGATGCTCCCCGTTACGGCACCGCACCCGCAGGACGTGCAGATGGGACCCGCCCCGCAGGACTCCCGCGAGGAGGCGCCGCATGCGGGAAGCGTCGTCCGGATGGAGCAGGCCTGCGGCGGGCTTCCCGAGCCAGGCGTCCACCGTCCAGCCGGTGACGGCCTCGAAAGCCGGGTTGAGCGAGGTGATGGAGCCGTCGCGCGCGAGGGTGTAGATGACGTCCGGGGCCGTCTCGAGCAATTGGTGATAGTGCCCCAGCGCCTCGCGGAGCTGCTCCTCCCGCTGTTCGCGCTGGCGGAGCAGTTTTTCCAGCTCCAGGATCCGCTCGATGTCGGAGGGGCGGGGGGGCAACTGCGTCATGACTTCAGGTCGTCCCGGGGCTCATATTCATCACGATCGCCTCATTATACCTTGTTTGAGGGAGCGAGGCCCTCAGCGCCATCGCCGGACCCGGTTCGTCGGTCAAGATGCCGGCGAGATCGCCCCGCCCGAGCGCCGCGCCCAGGTTCTCCACCCCGTTGACCGTCCACGCATAGAGGTCCACCCCCGCGCATCTCCCGGGGGACGGAAGGATGGAATGGTGCATGAAGAGCGCCGCGTGCCCCTCGAACCGGCAAAAGGCCGCGAGGGCTTCCGCTTCGCCCGTATCCGCCACGAGTCCGGTGACGAATCGGGCATCGCGCCGCCGGACGCCCGCCAAAGCGCCCGGCAGGAACGAGGACACCACGAATCCCCCCGGAGGATGGCGCCGGATCAGGTCCAATACCGCCTCCTCCGCCCCTTCCACCTTGATCTCGATGTCGAGGAGGACCCGCCCGGCGCAGAGGCGCAGGACCTCCTCCAGCAAAGGAACGGAAGGATCCAGGGCGGCAAGGTCCCCCCAATCCAGCCCGTCCACCGGAAACCCCGACACCTCGGGGTCATGGACGACCACCGGCCGGCCGTCGCAGATGGTCCGCACGTCCAGTTCGATCATCTCCACCCCGAGGCCCATGGCCCGCCGGAAGGCGGCCAGGGAGTTGCGGGGCTCCGGGCCCCATGCCCCGCGGTGGGCGGCGATCAGAGGCCTGCAGGCCGTGGCAAGGTCCATATCCCTACTTCAACACATTCGCGCACCGAATGCAATCCCGCTATAATAGCGTTATGACCTCTCCCCCATTTCCCGGTCGGGCCGACAACGGCACCGCCGTCCTGGACGATCCGGTCCTCGCCCATGCCCGAAGCGAATTCGTCACCCTGCGCGAGGCTTGGACCGCCGCCCGCTCCGTGGAGGAGATCCGGGGCCGGGACCTGGGCGACGCCATCCTCTATTTCTATGTCGTGGATGACGACGGCCGGCTCAAGGGGGTCCTCCCCGCACGCCGCCTCCTGACCGCGCCCCCCGAGCGCCTCGTGGGCGAAATGATGATCGAACGGGTGGTGACCATCCCCGAGAACGCCTCGATGATGGAGGCGCTGGAATTCTTCATCCTCCACAAGTTCTACGCCTTTCCCGTCGTCTCGGAGGACCGCCGCCTCCTCGGCGTGGTGGATGTGGGGCTCTTCACCGAGGAGGCCTTCGACATTCTGGAGCGGGAGCGGATGGACGAGGTGTACGAATCCATCGGGTTCCGGTTTTCCCAGGTCCGGAGCGCCGGACCCTGGGGGGCCTTCCGCGTCCGGTTCCCCTGGCTGGTGGCCACCCTCGCCGGGGGAACCCTCTGCGCCCTGCTGACCAGCGCCTTCCAGGTGACCCTGGCGAAGAGCCTCATCCTGGCCTTTTTCCTCACCCTGGTCCTGGGGCTGGGGGAGAGCGTCACGACGCAGTCCATGACCATCACCTTTCAAGCCCTGAGGGCATCACGCCCCACCCTGCGCTGGTACCTGGGGGCCCTGCGGCGCGAGGTCCTCACCGGCGCGTTCCTGGGAACGGCATCGGCCCTGGCGATCGCGGCCATCGTGGCGGGGTTCTTCGGGACGGGGATGCCCGCGATCGTCATCGGATTGAGCGTTCTGGCGGCCATGACGGCCGCCTGCCTTTTGGGGCTCACCATCCCCACCGTTCTGCACGCCCTGGGGCAGGATGTCCGCATCGCGGCCGGCCCCCTCTCGCTGGCGCTGGCCGATCTGTGCACCTTGCTGATCTATTTCTCTACGGCCGCGTGGCTGCTGTAACGGAGGATTCCATGTGGCACAGCCCCCCTCGGCTGTGCATGCATTGACCCGGGCGGGGCGCCTGGGCCACATGCAACGGAATGATTCAATCCATTCAGCAGGTGGCGCGGTAGCGCCGGAGCCCCTCCTCGAAGCACACCATGGCCTTGCGGATGTCCTCCTCGCAGAGGACATAGGCCAGGCGCACCTCGTCGTGCCCCAGCGTCGGCGTCCCGTAGAAGCCGTTGCCCGGGGCCACCATCACCGTCTCCCCGCTGTGGTCGAAACGGTCGAGGAGCCACTGGGCGAAGTGGTCCGAGTCGGTGACGGGGATCTTGGCGATCATGTAGAACGCCCCCCGGGGCTTCTTCAGCACGACGCCGTCGATGCGGGAAAGGGCGTCGAACATGGTGTCCCGGCGCCGCTGGTACTCCTCCCGGATGGGGTCGAAATAAGCGGGGTCCATCCGGTAGGCCGCCAGGGCGGCCAACTGCTCCACCATGGGCGGGCAGAGACGCGCCTGGGCGAACTTCACCAGCGCCTCCATCACCGCCTCGTTGCGCGTCACCACGCAGCCGATGCGGGCGCCACACGAGGAGAAGCGCTTGGACACGGAATCCACCACGATGACACGGTCCTCCAGGCCGGGCAGTTCCAGCAGGGAGGTGTGCCTGTAGCCGTCGTAGGCGAACTCCTTGTAGACCTCGTCGCCGATCAAAAACAGGTCGTGCTTGACGGCCAGCTTTGCCACCCCCTCCAGCTCCTCGCGGGTGAGGATGGTGCCGGTGGGGTTGTTGGGCGAGCACAGGAGGATGGCGCGCGTCCGGGGGGTGATCTTTTTCTCGATCTCCTCGACGGGAGGCAGGTGGAACCCCTCCTCGGCCCTGGTCACCAGGGGGACGATCCGGACGTCGGCAAAGGAGGCGTAGCCGTTGTAGTTCGTGTAGTAGGGCTCGGGGATGAGGATCTCGCCGCCGGTGTCGGCCACGACCGAGAAGGCGAAATGGATGGCCTCGCTCCCGGCGATGGAGATGAGGACGTTTTCCGTCTCGATGCCGTATCCATAGCGCTGGAAGTAGCCCGCCACCGCCTGCCGCAATTCCAGCAGGCCCTGGGAGTGGCCGTAGCTGATGATCTTCCCGTCGAAGTGTCGGATGGCATCGAGGACCGGCGCCGGAGTGGGGATGTCGGGCTGGCCGATATTGAGGTGGTAGACCTTCAGGCCGCGCTTCTTGGCCTCATCGGCGAAGGGGACGAGTTTGCGGATGGGCGAGGCCTGGATGGTGGCGCCCCGCTGGGAGACCTTGGGCATGGGACCTCCTTGTGAACCTCTTCACCCCATTGTACGGCAGGGAAGCCCCGCCGTCAACCGTTGTCTGTCCGGGGGGAATGCCCCCCCCTGTTCTCGACGCGCCGGATGGCCAAAATGACGTTCGAGCAGATCCCCATCCGCCTTTATATGGCCGGTCCGGCGCGTCTGACCGATCCGATCTGTCCGCTCCATGGGAACGGCGAGGCCTCCATTCCCCCCCTTCCGGGTTCCCTCTCCCCGCTCCTTTCCTCCTCCCGCTTGTTCTTGCCAAATCCCCCATTTTCCATTAAGATAAGCCATCCTCTTGCCAAGGAGCCCCCATGCCCGATCCTGCGCCGGTTTCTTCCTTCCACCCATCCACCCGGCTCTACCGGTTCATTTTCCTGTTTTTCGTCTCCTTCATGCTCTTCGGCAGCTATTTCGCCTATGATTCGATCGGGGCCATCGCCCCCACCCTGATCCAGGAACTGGGACTGGACCGGGAATTCATCGGGACGCTTTACTCGGCTTACTCCCTGGCGGCCATCTTCATCGTCTTCTTCGGCGGGATGCTGGTGGACCGCCTGGGTCTGCGCAAGGCCTCGATCCTCTTTTCCTTTCTCGTCACCCTCGGGGCCGTCATCGTGGCCCTGGCCCCCAACAAGACCATGCTGTTCGCCGGGCGCTTCATCTTCGGGGCGGGTTCGGAATCGCTCGTGGTCGCCGAGATGGCCTTCATCGCCCGGTGGTTCAAGGGCAAGGAACTGGCCCTGGCCTACGGCCTCTCTCTGACGGTGAGCCGCCTGGGGACCCTTTTCTCCTTCAACACCGAGGAGCTGATCAGCAACTACTTCGGGAACTACCGCTACGCCCTGTGGGCGGCGGCCCTCCTCTGCGGCGTCTCCCTCCTCGTCAACGCCCTGGCCAACTGGATGGACCGGCGCGGCGAGCGCGTCCTCGGGCTGGAGAGGGTGGACGCGGGCGACCGGATCGTCTTTTCCGACATCGGCAAGTTCGGGGCCCGCTACTGGTATGTGGTGGCCCTCTGCGTCACCTTCTACAGCGCCATCTTCCCCTTCACCGCCCTCTCCACCGACATGTTCCACACCAAGTGGGGCATCCCCACCTCCATCGGGAGCGACGGCGGCTTCCTCGGGCAGGTCTTTTCCTCGTTCCTCCACATGTTCAGCACGGCCCCCGGCATCACTTCCATCGTCATCTTCGCCTCCATGGTCTTCGCCCCCTTCGCCGGGGGCCTGGTGGACAAGATCGGCCGGCGGGCGTCCCTGATGCTTTTCGGTTCCCTCCTGCTCATTCCCGCCCACTTCGTCATGGGGGCCACCTCCTGGAACCCCATCCCGGCCATGATCGTCCTGGGGGCGGCCTTCGTCCTGGTCCCCGCCGCGCTGTGGCCCAGCGTCCCGATGGTGGTGGAGCCCAAGCGAGTGGGGACGGCCTTCGGTCTCCTGACGGCCATCCAGAACGTCGGCCTCATGACCTTCCCCAAGGCCAGCGGCTACCTGATCGACTCCACCGGCGGCTACGCCGCCAGCCAGTACATGTTCGCCGGCCTGGGCGTGGCAGGGCTGATCTTCGCCTTCCTGCTCCTGCGGGCCGACCGGCGGGGGGACCACGTCCTGGAGAAGCCGGCCTCCAAAGCTTAGTTCCGAGTTTCGAGTTCAAAGTTTCGAGTTAAGCGGGTCCCTGCCTGTAGCCCGTGGGCTGGAGCCTGTTGCCTGTTTCAGTCCATCAAAAGATAGCGCAGCTCCGACTTTCCCGGGACGATGGCCCGGGCCATTTCCTGGTGAAGAAACGCATCGGCCCGCTCCACTGCCTCGGGCAAGCCCAGGTCTTTTGCCAGCCCCGCTGCAATGGAGGCCGAGAGGATGCAGCCGGTGCCGTGGAACTCTCCTTCCAGGCGCGGATATTCGAAGGTCCGCTTCCCCTCCCTGGTGATTAGGACATCCCTGACGATCGGCTGGTTGCCGTGCCCGCCCTTAAGCAAGAACGGAACATGGAATTGCGCCCAGAGGATCTCAGCCCCCTCGTCAGCGTCCTTGATTGTACAACCGGCCAGGACGGCCGCTTCGTCCAAATTGGGGGTGACGACGGCGGCCAGCGGGATCGACTCGGTCAGGAGTGCCTGCGTCGTGTCCTCCAGCCGGAGCGACGCCCCCGAGGTGGCGATGAGGACGGGGTCCACGACAAGGCGGACATGAGGCCGGGCGCGGAAGAACACCGCAACGGCCCTAATGGCCTCCGCCGTGGGAAGCATCCCCGTCTTTGCGGCGGAGATGTGGAAATCATCGTCCACGGCCTCCAGCTGAGCCCGCAAATTCTCCAAAGGCGTGGGATGAATGTGCGTGATGCCCCGCGAGTTCTGGGCCGTCATCCCCGTGATGACAGTCAGTCCGGGCACGCCATGCGCCCGGAACGCCTTGAGGTCCGCCTGGATCCCGGCCCCGCCGGAGGAGTCGGAGCCGGCGACGGTCAGGACGCACGCTTTGCGTGCGTGCAGTTCAGAGTTCGGAGTTCGGCGATCGGAGCTTATTACCATTTCTTCTTAGTTCCTCGATATCTATTAGCTATCCGTCTTCATGTAAACATCGAGAAATGGGTTTTGGATCCACATCCCATTATGAAAAACAAAATCCGATTCCGGCCAGATGACATGGTTGATTGGATATTGATCGTAATGTGCAACATCGAATTGCGCATCCCCTCCCTTGCTGATGATCCAATAGCCCTTGCTGCTTGAAGAAACCTCAAATGGAACACCCCATCCGTCCTTTAGACCGTCTTTCCATTTCTCAAGCATGGGCTCTAAGCGTACAACTTCCATCATCGAATGGATTTTAGGATATTCTCCCTTAGCGCACCGGTAATTCTCAATCACTTCTGCAATCGTCTTGGTATCCGCCATCGTTCGTTTGGCTCTGCTCCTATCCATGGAGCAGAAATCCATGTTAGAAAGTGCAAGCAGAATCACCAACATCATAATGGCAGCGATAGAAAACGCGAACCCGACTTGCAAATACAAAATAGGCTTTTCTCGGAACTTGAAATAATAAATGCTTCCAAATAAGCCGATTACAAGTGCGACTGCGAAAGCGACTATAAGATATTGAAAACACTGCTTATCTAGGATAATCGTTGATGCAAAGTACCGTCGTCCGGCGAATATTCCTATGCACAAGAAGGGCAGTACCAACAACGAAAATGCTAGAATAAATGGGAGTAAAGCAAAGGCCTGATTGAATGCGTTGCTGAGTTTCTTGCTTAACACGCTCACTATTATATTTTAGCATGGTCACAGCGTTAGCCCATTCGGACCGCAAGGTGAAGCGGACCGGGGCGGCAGCGGTCCGCCCTACGCTCGGACCCGACGTGGGTATGAGGCGCTCGCTCAGGATTTCGCCCCCGCTCAAGCAACGCTGCCTTGGGCCAGATGGTAGGCGGCCAAGCCCTGGGCAGCGCAGTGCTGACGAAGTCAGTATGATCATCTAATCTATTGCGCAGGCCAACGACCCAGATGGTCCGAGGCTGGCGCCGCGCGGGAGGGAAGTATTTGAAGGCTTCCGTTGCAACTAGGACATGTAGCTGCTTTGAAGGCCATATTCTCTCCTCCAACTATAATAACCAATGCGTATTGTTGCTCCATCTCATTGAATTGTCAAGGGGATAGGCAAGAAAAGAGCCCCATCCGCCTCGCCCTGAACCCCTAGTCTCCAGCCCCCGGCCCGGGCCCGCCATGCATTCTGACGCGCCCTTCCTCAACGATCCAAAGCCACCCCTCCACAGGTTCTCGGTCGAGAAGCGGGATGATTCCGGACAGAATGGTAAGAAGATGCTGCCTGTCCTGAAAAGCCGGTCTTAGAACGATGACACCGGGGTGATGTTCCGGAGGATGGCGCCGGATGTCGGCAAAGCCGGCATCCAAGGTGATCACCGCGCGATGCTCGTTTGCGGTCAAGGTGGCGAGGGCGGAATCTGATATTCCTTTGATGTCCTGATCATGGACAGTCAGGGCGTCATGGCCTGCCCCACGGAGGAGTCCGGCGGCTTCTACAGGCAGATTTTCGTCAATTTTGAATTTCACCCTATCAATGGGCGACGACCACGACCCGGTCGCCCGCCAACTCGGCCGCATAGGCCATCGCCGCCCGGATATCCTCAAGCGTCAGCGTTGGATAACTTTTTAAAATCTCCTCATTCGTAAGGCCGGCGGCAGCGTTATCCAGAATGACGGAAATCATGATCCGCGTTCCCTTGATGCAGGGCTTGCCGTGACAAATCCCCGGCTCTATGGATACATGTTGTCTCCAATCAACCATAAAGTCTCCTTTCCAAAAGAATTTTACCACAGGCCCCTCCTCCCCCGTACCGCTTAAACGGCGGGCCTGATTTGAAGCGTGATGCCATCCACTTCCGGAAGGGGTTGATGCTGGGCGATCCTGAACAAAACCCATTCTTCCAGCACCTGCTCCAATTCCGCCCGGCATTTCTCGAGCGTCTCGGCATGGGCATACACACCGTCAAATCTCTGGATTTCGCCATAGTACCGATGATCGTCCGACAGGATTTCGTAGTGGGCGCGGTTCAGGGCTGAATGGAGATACGTCATCAGCATGGTTTTCTCCTTTCAAAGTTAATGCTACCAGAACCGCAGGGCCATTGCAACGGCGCGGGGTCCGTTTCCGGAGGGACGGAACGCGCCCTCCAGCCGTGGGGCGGGGGCCTAAAAACGAAAAGGGCGAACCCATCGGGCCGCCCTTGCATCGCATCTTATTAAGCCTTCCCGCGTTCCCGCGTTAAGCCTTCCCGCGAGCGCGCTCAGGCGCGCTCTAAGTATTTCCCGTCGCGGGTGTCCACCTTGATCTTCTGCCCGACGTCCACGAACTGCGGCACCTGGACGACGAGGCCGGTGTTGGTCTTGGCCGGTTTGTAGGAGGCCGTGGCGGTGGCCCCCTTGAGCTGGGGCTGGGTCTCGATCACCTCCAGGACGACCGTGGTGGGGAGGTCCACGGAAACGGGGTTCCCCTCGTAAAAGAACATCGACACTTCCTGGTCCGGCAGAAGGTACGGAAGGGCCTCGCCCAGGGCCTCGTCCTGCAGGGCCATCTGGTCGTAGGTCTCGGTATTCATGAAATGGTGGCCATGGGGGTCCGAGTAGAGGTATTGCATCGTGTGCTGGTCCAGCTCGGCCTTCTCCACCTTGTCGTCGCTGGAGAACCGCTTCTCCACCTGGGAGCCGGTCTTGAGGTTGCGCATCTTGACGTGGATGATGGCGCGCCAGTTTCCGGGGGTGACATGGTCCATGGTCATGACGCGGTGCAGGGTCCCCTCGTACTGCAGGATCATCCCCGACCGGATCTGGGTGGCGTTGATGAGCATGGGGCTAATCGACCTTGGCGGCCTTCTTGGCTGGGGCCTTGGCCTTCGGCTCCGCTTTGGGCTTGGCCGTTGGCTTCTTTTCCGCCCCGGCCTTGGGCTTGGACTTGCTCTCGGGGGCCTTCTTCTCGGCCTTGCCTTCGGCCGCCGCTTTCTCCTTGCCCTTCCCCTTCTTGGCCTTGGGCTTGAACTTGAAGTCCACGAACTCCAGGATGGCCTCCTCGGCCGCGTCGCCGCGGCGGACCCCCAGCTTCAGGATGCGGGTGTAGCCGCCCGAGCGGTCGATGAACCGCGGCGCGACCTCCTCGAACACCTTCTTGACCAGGGCGTGGTCGGGAAGGTACCGGTACACCATCCGCTTGGAATGGAGGCTTTCCCTCTTGCTCCAGGTGACGATGCGCTCGGCGAAGGGCTTGATCTCCTTGGCCTTCTCCACGGTGGTGACGATGCGTCCGGCCTTGAAGAATCCGACCAGGAGGTTCCGGAACATGGCGAGGCGGTGCTTCGTGGTCCGCCCCAGCTTGCGGGTACCGACGCCGTGTCTCATGGGCTATTCTCCTTTGCCGGCCTTGAGGGTGTAGCCGAGGGTCTCCAGGGCCTTGATGATGTCGTCCACCGACTTGCGCCCCAGGTTCTTGATGTCCTTGATCTCGTTGTCGGTCATCGAAACCAGCCTCTTGAGGGTGTCGACCCCGGCGTTCTTGAGGCAGTTGATGGCCCGGGTGGAAATGTCCAGTTCGTCCACGGGCCGGTCCAGCGGATCGTCGACGAAGCCGCGCGGGACCACGAGGGGTTCCTCCTCCTTCTTCCCGTCTCCCGTGGGTTCGGGCTCCAGCTTGAAGAGGTCCACGTGCTGGTTGAGCAGGCCGGCGGCGTATTGAAGGGCCTCCAGGGGCGAGACGGCGCCGTTGGTCCAGATCTCCAGGTCCAGCTTCTCATAGGTGGAAACGCGCCCCACGCGGGCGGGGCTGACGCGGAAATTGACCTTCTTGACCGGGCTGTGGATGGAATCCAGACAGACGTAATGCACGTCCAGATCCTCCTCCTTGTTGTCCTCGGCGGAGACATACCCGCGGCTGGATCGGACGCGGCACCACAGTTCCAGCTCCCCATCGGCGTCGAGCGTGGCGATGGGGCAGGCGGGGTCCACCAGGGTGACGGCGCTGTCGGCGTCGAAGTGGCCGGCCCGGACCAGCTGCTGCCCGGCGATCTTGAGGTGCAGGATGCGGGGCTCCTCCCCATGCAGGATCATGGGGATATTCTTGAGGTTGAGGACGATGTGCGTCACGTCCTCCTGCACCCCGGGCACGGTGGAGAACTCGTGAAGCACCCCGGCGATCTTGACGGCGCTGACGGCCGCCCCGGGGACCGAGGAGAGGAGGATCCGCCGAAGGGCGTTTCCCACGGTGGTGGCCCAGCCCCGTTCAAAGGGCTGACAGACGAACCGGGTGTACCGCCCGGAGGCGGTATCGGCATGGAAGGCGATCTTCGTGGGCATGTGGAACTTGGGTTCGGGCATTCCCGACCTCCTTGATTACTGCGCGGCGCTGATCCCCCCCACGGGGGGGATGGTTGGATAGATCATCTACTTGGAGTAGAGCTCGACGACCAACTGTTCCTGGAAGGGCAGCTTCATGTCCTCGCGCGAAGGGACCGCCACCACTTTTCCGGCGTATTCGGTCCGGTCCATCTCCAGCCAGGAGGGGATCCCCCGCCCGCCCGCCGATTCGAGGTTGGAGAGGATGACGGCGTTGGTCCTGGACTTCTCGCGCAGGACCACCGCGTGCCCCACCCTCACCTCGAAGGAGGGAATGTTGACCTTGCGCCCGTCAATCTGGATGTGTCCGTGGCGGACGAGCTGGCGGGCCTGGGACCGGGACGAGGCGAACCCCAGCTGGAAGACCACATTGTCCAGCCGTCGCTCCAGCAGGGACAGCAGGTTCTCGCCGGTGACACCCTTCATGTTCTGGGCGCGCTCGAACGTGCGGCGGAACTGCTTTTCCATGAGCGCATAGTAGTTGCGGATCTTCTGCTTTTCCTGGAGCTGGAGTGCGTAGCCGACGACCTTGCGGTTTTTCTGGCCGTGCTGGCCGGGGGCGTAATTGCGCCGCTCGATGGCGCACTTTTCCTTGTAGCAACGCTCCCCTTTGAGGAAGAGCTTCATGCCGAGGCGTCGGCAGAGGCGGCAGGCGGAACCGGTATAGCGGGCCAAGGGGGGCCTCCTTAAACGCGGCGCCGCTTGGGCGCGCGGCAGCCGTTGTGCGGGATGGGGGTGGTGTCCCGGATGGACTTGACGTCGATCCCCTCGGCCTGGAGCGAGCGCAGGGCGCTCTCGCGGCCGGAGCCGGGGCCGTTGATCTCCACCTCGACGCTGCGGACCCCCAGGTCCTTGGCCTGCTTGGCCACATCCTGGGCGGCGAGCTGCGCGGCGAACGGCGTCCCCTTGCGGGAACCCTTGAAGCCGATCTTCCCGCCCGAGGACCAGGTGAGGACGTTTCCGGCCATGTCGGTGACGGCGACGATGGTGTTGTTGAAGGTGGAACGGATGGAAACCCGCGCGTGCGGGAGGACCACCCGGTCCTTCTTCTTGGTCTTCTTTGCGGCGGTTTTCTTCGCTTTAACCATGGTTGCTCCTTCAGCCTACTTCTTGGTGGCTTTCTTCTTGCCGGCGATGGCCATGCGCCGCGGCCCCTTCCGGGTGCGGGCGTTGGTGTGCGTCCGCTGTCCGCGGGTGGGCAGGCCGCGTCTGTGGCGCATGCCGCGGTAGCAGCCGATATCCTGGAGGCGCTTGATGTTGGACGAGACCTTCTGACGGAGCTCGCCCTCCACCGTGACCTCCTTGTCCTGGATCACCCTGCCGATCATCTGGGTCTGGGCCTCCGAGAGGTCCTTGACCCGGACCTGCGGTTCCACACCGGCCTGCTTGAGCACCCAAGCCGATTTGGCCGGCCCGATGCCGTAGATGTAGGTCAGGGCGACGTCGATGCGCTTGTTGGGGGGCAGATCGATACCTGAAATACGCGCCATAGGGGTCCTCCCGGGTTATCCCTGCCGCTGCTTGTGCTTGGGGTTGGCGCAGATGACGCGCACCACTCCCCGGCGGCGGATGATCTTGCACTTGACGCAGATCTTTTTGACAGAGGCTCGGACTTTCATGGTGTTCCTCCTATTTGTAACGGTAGATGATGCGCCCGCGCGTCAGGTCGTAGGGCGTCAACTCCACCAAGACCTTGTCCCCAGGGAGAATGCGGATGAAGTGCTTGCGCATCTTTCCCGAGACATGGGCCAGCACGCGTCGGCTGTTCTCCAATTCGACCCAGAACCGGGCGTTGGGAAGCAGTTCCACCACCGTTCCCATGACCTCGATCGTCTCTTCTTTGCCCATAGTCCTTACCTCCCAGCCAGGCCCAAAATCCGGGCCCCCGAGGAGGTGACGGCCACGCTGAACTCGAAATGCGCGGCCATTTTACCATCATTCGTCCGGGCCGTCCAGCCGTCATCGTCGATCGAGACCCCGTTCCCGCCCTCGCAGACCATCGGCTCGATGGCCAGAACCATCCCCTCAAGCAGTTCCGGTCCGTCGCCGGGCCGGCCGAAATTGGGGACCTGGGGCGGCTCATGCATCCGCGTCCCGATGCCGTGCCCCACGAAGTCGCGGATCACGCTGAAGCCGTTCTCCTCGGCGTGGGTCTGCACGGCGTTCCCGATGTCCCCGACGGTGCTTCCCGGCCGCGTCTGTTCCACGGCGCGGTCGAGGCACTCCCGGGTCACGGTCACGAGCCGGCGGGCGCCGGGGTCCACCTCCCCCACCGTCACGGTGAGGGCGGCGTCGCCGCAGTAGCCCCGCCAGGTCACGCCGAAATCCACGCTCACCAGGTCGCCCTCCCGGATGATGGCCCGGACGGAGGGGATGCCGTGGACGATGACATCGTTGATGGAGACGCAGAGCGACTTGGGATAGCCGCTGTAACCCTTGAAGGAGGGGACGGCGCCGCGGCGGAGGCATTCCCGCTCGGCGATGTCGTCGAGGGCCTGGGTCGTGACGCCCGGCTTCACCGCCGCGGCCACGGCGTCGAGCACCTCCCAGACGATCCGGTTGGCCTCGTCCATGATCTCGATCTCCGCCCCCGTCTTGAGGGGAATGGCCGGCTTGCTCATGCGCCCGGCTCCCCCAGGATGGCCCGCAATTGGACCTGGATGGTTTCGATGCCGCCCAGGGCGATGATATGGCGCAGGAGCTTTCGCTTCTCGTAATGCTCCACCAGGGGATGCGTGCTGGCGGCGTAGACCTTGAGGCGTTCGCGCACGACCGCCTCGGTGTCGTCGAGCCGCTGGATGAGCCCCTGGCCGCAGGCGTCGCAGAGGCCGTCCGCCGCGGGCGGGCTTACCTTGAGATGGTACACCCGGCCGCACCCGGGACAGGAGCGCCTCAGCGCGAGGCGGGCGACCAGTTCGTCCTCGGGAACGTCCAGGAAAAGAGCGTGGTCCAGTTTGCGGCCCAGTCCGTCCAGCATCCCTTCCAGGGCCTCGGCCTGGCCCAGGGTGCGGGGAAAGCCGTCCAGGAGGAATCCCTTTTCCCCGCCTTCTTCCAGCCGCGCCCTGACCATCCCCAGGATGAGCGCGTCGGGGACCAGGCCGCCCGCGTCCATGAATCCCTTGGCCTCCTTCCCGAGGGGGGTTCCCCGGCGCACTTCGTCGCGCAGGAGGTCCCCGGTGGAGAGGTGCTGGAGGGCGTAGGCCCCGGCCAAGCGGGCCGCCTGGGTCCCTTTCCCGGAACCCGGGGCCCCCAGAAGGATGAGCCCGAGACCGGCCATCAGCGCCGTCCCCGCAGGCGGACCCGCTTGAGGAACCCGTCGTAGTGGCGCATGATCAGCTGGCTCTCGATCTGGTTGAGGGTGTCCATGGCGACGCCGACGACGATGAGGAGGCTGGTGCCTCCGAAGTAGAACTTGATGCCCATCCCCTCGGTGACCCATTGGGGGAGGATCTCGTCCAGCCAGGGCCCGACGCCCGGGATGGACTGGACCTTGAAGCCGGTCATCATCAACTCGGGAAGGATGGCGATGGCCGCCAGGTAGAAGGCCCCGATGAAGGTGATGCGCGAAAGGGTCCTGTCGATGAACTCCGCGGTGGCCTTCCCGGGCCGGATCCCCGGGATGAAGCCGCCGTACTTGCGCATGTTGTCGGCGGTGTCCACCGGATTGAAGATGATGGAGGTGTAGAAGTAGCAGAAGAAGATGATGAGCCCCACGTAGAGCAGGTTATAGAGGGGCTCGCCGTAGGAGAACTGGTGGGCGATGGTCTGCATCACCGGCACCTTGACCATGGCGGCCACGGTGGAGGGGAACTGCACCACCGAGGCGGCGAAGATGATGGGGATGACGCCGCCCGTGTTCAGCTTCAGCGGGAGGTAGGTGTTGGCGCCGCCGTAGACGCGGCGGCCCACCTGCCGCTTGGCGTACTGGATGGGGATGCGCCGCTGGGCCCGCTCCATGAAGACGATGAACCCCACCACGGCCACCATGAAGACGATCAGGAGGGCGACCTTGAAAATGTTGGTGGCGCCGCTGCGGAAGTCCTCGAAGGTGGCGACGATGCCGCCGGGGATCCCCACGATGATGCCGGCGTAGATGATCAGCGAGATGCCGTTGCCGATCCCCCGCTCGCTGATCTGCTCGCCCAGCCACATGATGAAGGCGGTCCCGGTGGTCAGGGTGATCATGGTGAGGAGGCGGAATCCCCATCCCGGCTCGGGGATGAGGGGAAGGCCGCCGGGGGAGGTCTGACGCTCGATGAAGATGGCGATGCCGAAGGACTGGAGGATGGAGATGCCCATCGTGCCGTAGCGGGTGTACTGGGTGATCTTGCGCTTCCCCAGCTCCCCCTCCTTGGAGAGCTTCTCCAGGTAGGGCCAGACGACGGTGAGGAGCTGGAGGATGATCGAGGCGGAGATGTAGGGCATGATGCCCAGGGCGAAAATGGTCATGCGCCCCATGGCGCCGCCGGAGAACATGTTGATGAACCCGACGACGGTCCCCTCGAACTGCCGGAAGAACTCCGCCAGGGCGGTGGGGTCGATGCCCGGGGTGGGGATGACCGCTCCGACGCGGTAGACCGCCAGCAGGGCGAGGGTGAAGATCACCCGCTTCCTCAAGTCCGGGATGGCGATGATGTTCCGGACGCTATCGAACACCTTAGATCACCTCGCAGGTTCCGCCGACGGCCTCGATCTTCTCCCGGGCCGTCTTGGAGAACTGGTGAGCCACGACGTGGATGGACTTTTCGAGCGCGCCGGTGCCGAGGATCTTGACGCCGGCCTTCATCTTCTTCACAAGACCGCTCTCCACCATCTTCTGCAGGTCCACCTTGGTCCCCTTCCGGAACTCGTTGAGGTCGCCCACGTTGACGATGGCGAACTCCTTCTTGAAGATGTTGGTGAAGCCGCGCTTGGGGATCCGGCGGATCAGCGGCATCTGCCCCCCTTCGAAACCGGGACGCATGGAGGAGCCGGAGCGGGACCAGAAGCCCTTGTGGCCGCGGGCCGCGGTCTTGCCGTGGCCCGAGCCCGGGCCCCGGCCGATCCGTTTGCGCTTGTGGGTGGCGCCTTTGGCGGGTTTGAGCGTGTTCAGCATGGGATCACTCCTCGACGATCTCGACGAGATGGGGGATGCGGGCGATCAGGCCCCGCAGTTCGCGGGTGTCCTGCCGCGTGACGGTGTGCCCGATGCGGCGGAGACCGATGCCCTTGAGGCATTCCTTCTGCCGCTCGGTGCATTTGGCCTTGCCGCGGACCTGACGGATGGTGAGGGATTTGGCCTTCTTCACTTGCGGCCCTCCTTCTCCTCCAGGCCGCGGGCCGCCAGCACCCGCTCGGGGGGCCGGATGCTGACCAGACCGGCGATGGTGGCCTGCACCAGGTTGTTGGGATTGGTGCTTCCGAGGGATTTGGTGAGGATGTCGGAGACGCCGAGGGTCTCCATGACCGCCCGCACCGGTCCGCCGGCGATGACGCCCGTCCCGGGACGGGCGGGCTTGAGGATGACCCGGCCCGCCTTGAAACGCCCCAGCACCTCGTGGGGGATGGTGGAGCCCTTCAGCGGCACCTCCACCACGTTCTTGCGGGCGGCGTCCAGGGCCTTGCGGATGGCCTGGGGGACCTCACGGGCCTTCCCCGTGCCGAAACCGACCTTCCCCTTCTTGTCGCCCACCACGACGAGCGCCGAGAAGCGGAAGTTCTTGCCTCCCTTGACGACCTTGCTCACGCGGTTGACGAAAACGACCTGGTCGAACCATTCCTGCTCGTAATTCTCCATAATCATCCTCTAAAACTCGATTCCCTTTTCGCGAAGGGCCTCGGCAAGGGCCTTGACGCGGCCGTGGTATTTGAAACCCCCGCGGTCGAAGACGATCCGCGTGATCCCCTTTTCCTTCAGCTTCTCCGCCAGCTTGTGCCCGATGGCCTTGGCGGCGGCGATGTTGCCGCCCCCCTTGATCTCGGTGCGCGCCTCGGTGGAGTTGGAAGAGAAGGCCGCGAGCGTTTTGCCCGTTTCGTCGTCGATGGCCTGCGCGTAGATGTGTCCCGTGCTGCGGAAGACGGCCAGGCGGGGCCTCTGCTGGGTGCCTCGCACCCGTTCCCGGATGCGCGCGTGAACCCTCTGGCGGGGGGTGGTCCGTTTTTTGATCGTCATGGCCTAAGCTCCTGCCTTGCCGACCTTGAGTTTGAGCTTCTCGTCGGCGAACTTGATCCCCTTGCCCTTGTAGGAATCGGGGGGCCTCAGGCCGCGGATATTGGCCGCCACCTGCCCGATGAGGTGCTTGTCGGCGCTGGTCAGCGTCAGACGGTTGGCTTTGGGGTCGTAGGCCACCTGGACGCCCGCCGGGACGCTGAAGGAGACGGAGTGCGAAAAGCCGAGGGCGAGGGTGAGGTCCTGGCCCTTCAATTCGGCCTTGTAACCCGTTCCCACGATCTCCAGCTCCTTTTTATAGCCGGTCGTGAGGCCGTTGATGGCGTTGGTCAGAAGGCGGAAGATCAGCCCCTGGTAGGAGCGGGTCTTTTTTTCCTCGTCCCGTCGCACGATGTGGACCGATCCGGCCTCGCGGAACTCGGCGTCGATCCCGGGCAGCAGGTCCACAAAGAGGGTCCCCTGCTTCCCCTTGACGGCGAGGCGCCCGCCCTCCTTGGCGACCTGGAGGCCGGCCGGGATGACGATGGGTTTCTTGGCAAGTCTCGACATAGGCGGCCTCCTACCAGACCCGGCAGAGGACCTCGCCCCCCACCCCCTGGTGGGAGGCCTTCTGGCCGGTCATGATGCCCCTGGAAGTGGAGAGGATGACGATGCCGAGGCCCCCGAGGACCTGCGGGATCGCTTCACGATCGCAATAGACGCGCCGGGAGGGCTTGCTGACGCGTTCCAGGCGGCGCATGATGGGGTGGCCGCCTTCGTCGTATTTCAGATGGATCTTCAGGACGCCCTGCTTGGCGTCCTCGACGAACTTGAAATTGCGGATGTACCCCTCGTTCTTTAGGATCTTGGCGATCTCCAGCTTCATCTTGGAGGCCGGGAGCACCACCTCCTCGCGCTTGGCCATGTAGGCGTTGCGGATGCGGGTCAGGAGATCGGCGATGGGATCGGTCATGCTCATGGGTTCACCTCACCAGGACGCTTTCCGGACGCCGGGGATCTGTCCCTCCAGCGCCATTTTTCGGAAGCAGATCCTGCACAGCTCGAATTTGCGGTAATAGCCCCGGGGCCGGCCGCACAACAGGCAGCGGTTCCGGTGCCGGATCTTGAATTTCAGTTTCTTGCGCTCGCGCGCCATTTTCGCGGTCGTGGCCATGGATCGTGCGCTCCCTTCTCCGTTTACTTGGCGAACGGCATCCCGAGGGACGCCAGCAGGTAATAGCCCATTTCGTCGGAGCCGGCCGAGGTGCAGATGGTGACGTTCATCCCCTTGGACTTGTCCACCTTGGTGTAATCCAGCTCGAGAAAGATGAGATGGTCCTTGAGGCCGAGGGTGTAATTGCCGCGTCCATCGAACCCCGTGGCGGGGATGCCGCGGAAGTCGCGCACGCGGGGCAGGGCGACGCTGACGAAGCGGTCCATGAACTCCCACATCCGGTTGCCCCGCAGGGTGACCCGGCAGCCGACCGGCATCCCCTCGCGCAGTTTGAAGTTGGCGATGGACTTCTTGGCCCGGGTGATGACCGCGCGCTGCCCGGCGATGAGGGTGAGCTCGTCGGCCGCCACGTCGAGGAGCTTGGGGTCCCGGGAGCCCTCCCCGAGGCCGATGTTGAGGACGATCTTCGTCAGCGTGGGGACGGCCGCGGGCGTCTTGAGCGCGTATTTCTCCATGAACTTGCCGGCGATCTCCCGCTGGAACAACTCCTTCATTCTGGGTTTGTAGGCCATGGTCGATCTCCTCCCTTACCCCAGAAACCCTTTGCACTTCTTGCACGCGCGGTTGCGCGTGCCGTCGGCCTGGACGGCGTGCCCCACCCGCGTGGGGACGCGGCACTCGGGGCAGACGACCATGAGTTTGTCGACGCGCAGGGGCGCCTCGCGCTCCACCACGCCGCCCTTGATCTGTTTCTGGGGATTGGGGCGGGTGTGGCGCTTGATCATGTTCACCTTCTCCACGATGACGGTGTTTTTCTTGGCCAGGACGCGCAGGATCTTCCCCTTCTTGCCCCTGTCCTTGCCCGAGAGCACCACGACGGTGTCGTTCTTCTTGAGGAACATCACAGCACCTCCGGAGCCAGCGAGATGATCTTCATGAACTGCTTCTCGCGCAGCTCCCGCGCCACGGGCCCGAAGATGCGGGTGCCGCG
>DCUZ01000034.1 GCA_002327305.1 Holophagales bacterium UBA2201
GCAGGTGGACCTCACCCCCTACAAGACTCAGGCCGCGCTCAGGCTCCGCTTCCAGGTCAACGACTACTGGGGCGCCGGCGGTGACGAGGACCTCTTCCTCGACGACATCGCCATCGAAGAATCCCCGGCGGCGGTGACACTCGGCCCGGCAGACCCCGTGACGACCACCACGGCGCAGCTCACATGGACCAAGTACGCCCCGGCGGACTTTAAAGAGTACCTGGTCTACCGGGGCACCTCCCCTGGTATCACTAACGCCAATGGAGCGCTGATAAGGACAGCCGCTGACCCCAACGCAACCCAATGGCTGGACACCAATCTGCAGCTCCGCCGGACCTATTACTACAGGGTCTATGTGAAAAACCAGCACGACACTGTCACGGGCTCAAATGAGGTGTCAGCCACCACCCTGGGTGTCACCATGGGAACCGTGGAGGACTTTGAGAGCGGTTCGGGCTCGTGGACCCTTTCCGGAGGGTGGACCCGCATGGCGGGCGTCGGGCGCAGCGGAGGCTACGCCCTGGTGGATTCTGCGGGGGACTACCCCAACAGTTCCGATACGCTTCCCCTGACGGCGACCCTGGGCGTGGACTTGACCACGGCGGTTTGGCCCGTCCTCACATTCTGGGATCACGGCGCGTTTCAGCTCAACGCCGACTGGGGGGTCGTCGAGATCTCCACGAACCAGGGAGCGGGCTGGAGCACACGCCGGTATGCGGTCACCGGGATTCGCAACACCTGGCGCGAGAATAAGATTGATCTAAGTGAATGGAAGGGGAACGGCTCGGTCTGGATCCGGTTCCGGACGACGACCGACGGCGGCGTGCCCGCCGATGGTTGGTACCTCGACGATGTTGTCGTGGCCGAGAACGCCCATGGCCCGCTGGGGTATCCCTATGTGAACGGCTTTGAGAGTGGCATGGGAGACCTGCTCTCGAGCCAGTGGACGCAGAGTGGAGAGAACCCCAGGGAGGGCGCCACCCTCCTCGTCAGCAACTCCGGACAGCGCCTCTACCCCTCGGCCGAAGAATTTGTCTACCTCGCAGGAGCCCTGGATTTGAGGGCGATGACGGCCCCCTCTCTCGTCTACTGGGTCCGCGGCCACATGTACTGCTGCACCCAGTTCACCGCGCAGGTTTCAACCAATGGCGGCCTGACCTGGGCCAATGTGGGGCCCTTCCTTCAGAACGATTGGGCGCAGGAGAACACCTGGATCCGTCACCAGGTGGATCTGACCCCCTACATAGCGCAGGCCGCCCTCCGGATACGGTTCAAGCTCAACGATTACTGGGGTGCGGGAGGCGATGCGAACCTCTATCTCGACGGCCTCCGCATCGGGGAACCCGCGCCCAGCGCCCCGACACCCACCGCGCCGGCGAACGGCTCCACGGTCCCGGTCTTCCGCCCGACCCTGACGGTCGCCAACGCCTATGACGTGCAGTGGGACAACCTGACTTACCGATTCGAAATCTATTCGGACGAGGCGATGACCCAGCTTGTGGCGCAGGTCCCGAGCGTGGCCGAAACGGCCGCCACCACCTCCTGGGCGGTGGACACCGACCTCCTGAACAATCATCAGTATTGGTGGCGCTGCCGGGCCTCCGACGGCACCAACATCGGACCATGGTCCGCCACCGCCACGTTCTATGTGGTCCAGGTGAACAACCCGCCGACGGTTCCCCAGATCGTCTCACCCTCCAACGGGACGAGCCTGTGGGGGACCGACGCGCCGCTCATCTGGTATCCCTCCACCGATCCCAACGTGGGGGACAGCGTGACCTACGACCTCCAGATAGACAACGATCCGGCCTTCGGGAGCCCTGAGGTGAATGAGACCGGGATCGATGAAAGCCATGGCATCGTGCCGCAGCCCGAGTCCACAACCATCACGGTGACGCTCGGCGCCCTTGGGGGCTACGGGAACCTCCAGAACTTCACCGTGTATTACTGGCGGCTGCGCGCCGTGGACAACCGCGGGGCGGCCTCCTCCTGGACTTCGGAGTCGCGGTACTTCCTCTTCGGCAACGACACGCAGGCGCCCGCGGTCTCCTGGGCCGCGCCGACGGATGGGGCCACGCTAACCGCTTCGCCAGTGACTTTCTCCGGCACGGCCTCAGACGACTTCGCAGGTCTCGACTACATACAGTGGAGCGTGGACGGTGGCGCGAGCTGGCAACTGGCCGCGGGAGCGGGCTCCTGGAACTTCAGCTATGCCCCGACCCAGAATGGCGATCTCGAAGTCCTGGTTCGGGCGGCGGATAAGGCGGGGAATCTCTCAACACCCCTCTCCCGCAATTACGCGGTGGCCCTGCCCGACATCCCACTGAACCTGAGGGCGTGGCCCGACAATTCGGCGGTGCTCCTGACGTGGCAGGCGCCAGCTTTGGCGGGCGCCTCAGGGTACCATGTGTACCGCTCCATAACCAGCCGATCCGGCTACACGAAGGTGACCGTGACGCCGGTGACCGAATTCACCTTCACCGACACCGGCCTGACCAACGGTACCCCCTACTACTATGCCGCGCGGGCGGTATACGCCGGGGAGGAGAAGGGTTATTCGGACGAGGCGTGGGCGGTGCCGATGGCCTCGGGCCGGCCACCCTTTGTGGGTGATCTCATGGTGTCCCGCTCAGGGGACGACCTGGTCCTGACCTGGAACCCGCTCACGGTGGACACGGGGGGCGGCGCCTACGCCTGCCCCGACTACGAAGTGTACACCGGTAACGCTCTGACCTTTGTGCCCGACATCCTTGGCAACGCGAACCGCCTGGCCATCGTGGGCACGGAGGCGACGTACACGGCCATTGGGGCCGCAGTGGATGGCCAAACCTACTATATCCATGTGACAGCCGCGGATGCCTTGGGTAACGAGGGGCTTTGGACCCAGTGGCGAAGGGAGGAGAACGGTCAGGAAGCTTCGGCTTCGCCCGACTGGACTGCGATCCCGGACCCGGCCGCCTCCGGCGGTGGGTACCTCACTTCGGCGACGATGGACGGGGCGGTCACTCTGACCTTTAGCGGGACCGCGGTCAGCCTGAGCGCCCTGATGGGCCCCGACCAGGGGATCGCCGCGGTTACGATAGACGGGATTCCTTTTGGCATGCTGGATCTCTATTCCGCCGGCGTTCAGTGGCGCGGCTGGGTCTTCCACGCGGATGGGCTCAGCGACGGTCCGCACACGCTGGTGTACGAGGTTGTGGGGACGAAGAACGGGGCTTCCTCGGGGGTGGACGTGAACCTGGACGGGTACCTGTTCGGCCGCCGCTGAGTAATGTGGCGCAGGCACTCTTGCCTGCGGGAAACATAGCTCACCGGCTGGAGAGTCGGCGGCACATCGGCGGACTACAAGCCGAACGGCAGGTTGTAGGCCATCTATCCGTGCTGTATGGTCAAGACGATGGTCTCCTTGTCGAAATCGCGGGACAGGATCCGGTTGACGCCCTCGGTATCGGCGACCTTGCGGCCGTTGAGCCCCAGGACAAGGTCGCCCGGCTCAATGCCGATGCGTTCCACCTGGCTCCCCTCCGCCACGGCGGTAACCCTCAGGCCGCCCCGGGAGTGTTTCACCTCGATGCCCACCGCCGCATCGAGCAGGTCCATCCCGATCCCCTTGGGGGCCGTCAGGGGCACCAGCGCCATGGGGCGCCGCTCCCCCTTGCGCTGGACCGTCAGCGCGAGACGCTCGCCGGCCGAGGCGTTGGCCAGGGCGGTGAGGAAGTCCTCGCGCGAGGCCACGGGGCCGCCTCCGGGGGGCGTCTCGGACGAGGAGAAGCGGGCCTTGCGGCACATCTTCAGCATCATGGGGGTCCACATCCCGCCGGAGGTTATGGAGAAGCTTGTCATCCATGCATAGCAGCAACGAAACATATCATATTGAGACGCGGCACCTATATGTGTATGCCTCAGATCACGGCTCTCCCATCACATCACGGGCAAAGGGGCATGGGATTTCGTCTGCGGTGCTTCGCTCCGCTGGCAGGGACGCCCGATACCGACCCCTGATTCCGGGGCTGGCTCAAAGCGTTGAAAAATGCGGCCGGCAGAATTACCGGCCCTACAGCCCGAAAGTGAGGGTGTACGCCCGGCGGCCGTGCTGGACGGTGAGGACGACGCTCTCCTTGTCGAAGTCGCGGGTGAGGATGCGGTTGATGTCGGCGGCCGACTCCACCTTCCGGCCGTTGACCCCCAGGAGAAGGTCGCCCGGCTCGAGGCCGATGCGCGCGGCCGGACTGCCCGAGACGACGGTGGCGATGCGGAGGCCGCCGCGGTGGGGTTTGACCTGGATCCCAACGGCGGCGTCGAGGAGGTCCACCCCCAGGCTCTCGGGGACGGCCCGGGGGACGAGCGCGACGCTCCGCCGCTCCCCTTTCCGAAGGAGCGCCAGGGGCATCCGGTCGCCGGCGGAGGCGTTGGCCAGCGCCGTGAGGAAGTCCTCGCGCGAGGCGACCGCGCCGCCGGGGGCCTCCACGATCAGGTCGCCCGGGCGAAGGCCCGCCTCGGCGGCGGGGGAGCCGTTGTAGACCTTCTCCACGAAGGCGCCGCGGCGGGTGCCGAGGCCCCGCTTGGCCGCCTCGCGCTGGTCGAGGGTGGCCAGTTTGAGTCCCGTCCACAGCGGGCGCACCTCGCCGTATTTCAGGAGGTCCTTCGCGATCTTCCTCACCCGGTCCACGGGGATGGCGAACCCGATCCCCTCCGCGTTGCGGATGATGGCGGTGTTGATGCCGATCACCTCTCCGAGGGCGTTGAGCAACGGCCCCCCGGAGTTGCCGGGGTTGATGGCCGCGTCGGTCTGGATGAAGTCGGAGTAGATGGGGCCCCGTTCGCCGCGCACCTGCCGCTTGAGGGCCGAGACGACGCCGGTGGTGACGGTGTGGCTGTATCCCATGGGGTTCCCGATGGCGATGACCGGCTCGCCGATCATGAGGTCGGAGGAGGTCCCCAGGGGCGCGGAGGGAAGGGCGACGGGGGCGCTCTGGATCTGGAGGAGGGCCAGGTCGTTGTTCTCGTCGAACCCCAGCACCTCGGCCTGGTACTCCTCGTTGTCCAGCATGGTGACGACGATCTTCGAGGCCCCCTCCACCACGTGGGCGTTGGTCACCACCACCCCCGAGGGGTTGATGATGACGCCCGTCCCCAGCCCCTGCGTCTTGAACTTTCGCGTGGTGCCGGGGAAGAAATCGAAGAAGAAGTCGCCCACCCGCTGTTCGACGATCTGCTCGGCCGCGATGTTGACCACCGCCGGTCCCACCTTTTCCACCACCTCCACGACCTGGTTGCGGCGGACGAAGGGGTTGTCGGCGCCGGCCGCGGCGGCCGTCCACAGGACGAGAATGGTCAGAGCGCGAGGCATGCTCATCGTCCCTCCTCCATGCGGAA
Organism: Holophagales bacterium UBA2201; assembly: GCA_002327305.1. Taxonomy (GTDB): domain Bacteria; phylum Acidobacteriota; class Thermoanaerobaculia; order UBA2201; family UBA2201; genus UBA2201. Next base: position 5,377 of record DCUZ01000034.1, read on the forward strand.
CACGATGGCGTCCTTCTCCACGTCCACGGTCACGGCCCCCCCCTCCGCGAGGCGGCCGGCCAGCAGTTCGACGGCGAGGGGGTCGAGCACCTTGGTCTGAATGGTGCGCTGGAGGGGCCGGGCGCCGTAGGCGGGGGCGTAGCCCCACTCGGCCAGGGCCGCCCGGGCGGCGTCGGTGACCTTCAGGTCGAGCCGGCGGTCGGCCAGGCGCCGCCGGACCCGCTCCACCTGGATGTCCACGATGCGGGCCAGATCTTCGCGCCCGAGGGCGTGGAAGATGATGGTCTCGTCCACCCGGTTGAGGAACTCGGGTTTGAAGGCCCGCGGGAGGAGCTCCTCGATGTGGCGCCGGACGGCCCGCTCGTCGCCGGAGTGCTCCAGGATGAACTCCGACCCCAGGTTGGAGGTGAGGATGAGGACCGCCTCGCGGAAGGAGACGGTGCGCCCCTTGCCGTCGGTGAGGCGGCCTTCGTCCATGATCTGGAGGAGGATGTTGAATACCTCGGGGTGGGCCTTCTCGATCTCGTCGAGGAGGACGATGGAGTAGGGCTTCCTTCGGACCGCCTCGGTGAGGTAGCCCCCCTCCTCGTGCCCGACATATCCCGGCGGGGCGCCGATGAGGCGGGCCACGGCGTGCTTTTCCATGTACTCGGTCATGTCCACCCGCACCATCGCCCCCTCGTCCTGGAAGAGGAAGTCGGCCAGGGCCTTGGACAATTCGGTCTTCCCCACCCCCGTCGGCCCCAGGAAGAGGAAGGTGCCGACGGGCCGAAGGGGGTCCTTGAGCCCCGCCATGGATCTGCGGACGGCTTTGGACACCGCCTCCACCGCCGCCGCCTGTCCCACCACCCGCCGCCCGAGCGCCTCCTCCATCGTCAGGAGGCGCTGTTTCTCGTCCTCCAGCAGGCGCGCGGAGGGGATGCCGGTCCATTTGGCCACAACGCGGGCGATGTCGGCCTCGGTGACCTGTTCGGCCAGGAACCGGCCCTCCTTTTTCCCCTCCAGTTTGCCCAGCGTGGCCTCCAGCTCCTTGTTCAGCCCCACCAGCGTTCCGTAGCGCAGTTCGGCCGCCTTCTCCAGGTTGCCGTCGCGTTCCGCCTGCTGGGCCGCCGTCCGGGTCTGTTCGATCCGCTCCTGGAGGCCCTTCACGCCGCCCAGCAACTCCTTCTCCTCCAGCCAGGCGGCCTTGAGGGTTTGCAAGCGCTCCTTCTCGTCCGCGATGGTCCGCTCCAGCGCGGCCAGGCGCCCGCGGGCGTCGCCCGAGTCCTCCCGGCGGAGGGCCTCGCGCTCGATCTCCAATTGGATGACCCTGCGGTCCAGCTCGTCGATGGGGGCGGGGGAGGAATCGATCTGCATCTTCAGCGAGGCCGCGGCCTCGTCCATCAGGTCCACCGCCTTGTCGGGGAGGAACCGGTCGGCGATGTGCCGCTTGGAAAGGACCGCCGCCGCCAGGAGGGCCGAATCGGCGATCTTGACGCCGTGAAAGACCTCGTACTTCTCCTTCAGTCCCCGCAGGATGGAGATGGTCTCCTCCACCGTGGGCTCGTCCACCAGGACGGGCTGGAACCGCCGCTCCAGGGCCGCGTCCTTTTCGATGTGCTTGCGGTACTCGCCCACGGTGGTGGCGCCGATGCACCGCAGGGCGCCCCGGGCGAGGGCGGGCTTGAGCATGTTGGCGGCGTCCATGGCCCCCTCGGCCGCCCCCGCGTGGACGAGGGTGTGGAGTTCGTCGATGAAGAGGATGACCCGCCCGTCTGCGCGCTCCACCTCCTTGAGGACGGCCTTGAGGCGGTCCTCGAACTCCCCGCGGTACTTGGACCCGGCCACCATGGCCCCGAGGTCGAGGGCCAGGACCGACTTGTCCTTCAGCGCCCCGGGGACGTCGCCGGCGGCCACCCGCTGGGCGATCCCCTCCACGATGGCGGTCTTCCCCACGCCGGGGTCGNNCGATGAGGACGGGGTTGTTCTTGGTCCGGCGGGAGAGGACCTGGATGACCCGCCGCACCTCGTCGTCGCGCCCGATGACGGGATCCAGTTTTCCCTGGCGGGCCAGGGCGGTCAGGTCGAGGGCGAATTTCTTGAGGGCGTCGTATTTCTCCTCGGGGTTGGGGTCGGTGATCCGCTGGGAGCCGCGGACCGCCTTCATGGCGGCCAGCAACCCCTCTTCCGTGACCCCGTTGCGGTTGAGGAACCGCGCCATCTCCCCGCGGTCGCGCAGGGACGCCAGGAGGAGGTGCTCGGCCGAAACATACTCATCGCCCAGTTCGGAGGCCGAGGCGAGGGCCCGGTCGAGAAGGGCCGAGAGGGCGGGGGAGAGGGTCATTCCCCCGCCCGACACCCTCGGCAGGCGCTCCAATTCCTTCCGCCCCTCGGCGGCGAGGCGCTCGGGGGCGGCCCCCAGGCGGGCCAGGAGGAGGGGGGCCACCCCCTCGGGCTGGTCGAGGAGGGCCAGGAGCAGGTGGAGGGGGTGGAGGGCCTGGTGGGACTGCTCCGCCGCCAGCCGGCGGGCGGCCTCGAGCGCCTCCTGGGCTTTGATCGTGAACTTTTCCATATTCATATCATTCTCCATTATATGCTGTTCAGGAATTAAACAGGGGGGCCCTGACCAACATTCCTCATACGGACCCCCGCCCAAGGGCGTTCATCCATGGACTCGGCGGGATCTTTCCTTTGGGGTGCGATGGGGGGGACCCATGTTGACGGCGATGCCGGACCCCGGCGGCAGCCGGAGCGGCTATTCGATGTACGCCTCCACGGGGAGGAGGGTGCGGGTGCCGTCGGGATCGATCCAATAGGCCTTCCACGGCCCCGTCGCTTCCAGGGAGGCCTGGGGGATGTCCACCCGCTTCTTGAAGAACTTCCGGAACAGGCGGGTGCCGTGGATCTCGATCTCCCGGCCGTCGAACTTGATGCGGGGGTCCACGAAGATGGAGGAATCGTGCTTGAGGGGCTCGACGATGACCACCAGCGTCGTCCCGTCGCGCATCACCCTGGGCGGCTCCGCCATTTCGGTGCATGCCACTTCCGGCTGACTGCACGCCGCGGCCGGAAGACAGGCGAACGCCGCCAGGAGCAGCCGCCCGTATAGACGACCGACGGTTCCATGTTGAGCCTGTGACCTATTCTTCATCGCGTGCCTCCTTAAACAACGGTCCTAATCTGCCCACTGCCNNCACTGCCGACTGCCCACTGCCGACTACTGTTTCCGGCTGCCCGGCTTGACCGCGGGGCTCCCCGCGGCGCAGAGGGGGCACGCCTCGGGTTTGTACACCGGAAATTCCACCTGCCAGAGGTGGCGGTAGTCCACGCCGAAGGGGTTCTCCTTCGCCCGGAAGACCAGCGAGCCCACGGCCGCCGTCTCGGCGCCGCAGGCCCTGACCACCTCCATCACCTCACGCACGCTCTTGCCGGTGGTGACCACATCCTCCACCACCACCACCCGGTCCCCCTTCTCGAGGGTGAAGCCGCGGCGGAGGGCCATGGGGCCGTCGGTCCGCTCGCAGAAGATGGCCCGCACCCCCAGGGCCCGTCCCGCCTCCTGGCCGATGACCACGCCGCCCAGGGCGGGGGAGACCACGGCGGAGGGCTTGAGGTCGCGGAAAAGGTCGGCCAGCAGTCGGCCGGCCTCCTCCGCGAAAGCGGGGTACTGGAGCATGAGGGCGCACTGGAGGTAGTGGGGGGAGTGGAGCCCCGAGGACAGGATGAAGTGGCCGCTCAACAGCGCCTTGGACTCTTCCAGAAGTTCCTTAATCCTCACGGTATTCCTCTTTCGGGATCTGGAGTTTTTGGAGCGACCGGTAAAGGTGGCTGCGGGGGAGCCCCAGCGCCTCGGCGGTCCGCTTAATGTTACCACCGTTGAGGCGGAGGTGGAAGAGGAGGAAGGCCCGCTCGGCCTCGCCGAGGAATTCCTGGAGGCCGGCGCCGCGGCCGGCGGCCCCGGCGGCGTCGGGCAGGGGAGGCCGGGTCATTTCCGGGGGGAGGTCGGCCGGTGTGATGGTCCCCCCGGGGGCGAATATAAGGAGCCGCTCGACGAAATTCTTCAGTTCCCGGATGTTGCCCGGCCAGGGGCGGTGTTTCAGGGCCTCCAGCGCCGGCGGTTCCCACCGCCGGGGCGGGAGGGCGTTTTCCCAGCAGAAGAAGGCGGTGAAGTGCTCCACCAGGGCGGGGATGTCCTCCGGGTGTTCGCGCAGGGGGGGGATGCGCACGGGGAGGGCGTTGAGGCGGTAGAAGAGGTCCCGACGGAACCGCCCTTCGGCGATGAGGGCCTCCAGGTCCTGGTTCGTGGCGGCCACGACCTTCACGTCCACGGCCACCGGGCGCGCCGCCCCCAGCGCCTCCACCTCCCCCTGTTCCAGGACCCTCAGCATCTTGGCCTGGGCCCTCGGCGAGAGGTCGCCGATCTCGTCGAGGAACAGGACGCCGCCGTGGGCGAGGGCGAACTTCCCCATCTGCCGCTCCTTGGCGTCGGTGAAGGCCCCCTTTTCGTGGCCGAAGAGTTCCGACTCGATGAGATCCTCGGGGATGGCGGCGCAGTTGACCTGGACGAAGGGGCCCTCCCGGCGCTCGGAGAGCCGGTGCACCTCGCGCGCCGCCAGCTCCTTGCCGGTCCCCGATTCGCCGGTGATCAGGACGGGGAGGCGGGTTTGCGCCGCTTTGGCCAGGATCTCCCGCAGTTCCCCCAGGGCCGGGCCGCTCCCCACGAGGGTGTAGCGGAAGGCCTCGTACCGGGAGTGGTCCCTCAGCTTCCACCCGGCCGCGTACCGGGCGGCGGCCTGCCGCACGGCGGAGCGGATCTTCTCCGCGGACGGCGGCTTTTCGATGAAATCGAAGGCCCCGGCCTTGATGTACTCCACGGCCAGGGCGATGTCGCCGTGGCCGGAGAGGATGATGACCTGGGTCTCCAGCCCCGAGGAGCGGAGGGTCCGGAACAACTGCTCCCCGTCCATGCGCGGCATTTTAAGGTCGAGGACGGCGCAGGAGAACGGGGTGGAGGTGAGCTTGTTCAGCCCCTCCACGCCGTCGCGGGCCTCGTCCACGGCCCACCCGTCGCTCTCGAGGGTCCGGCGCAGGGAGGCCCGCACCCTGTCGTCGTCGTCGACCAATAATATGGGATGGCGCATGGGGATAATGTACCACAGCCTCGCATGGGTGGGGCCTCGTAGGGGCGCAGCATGCTGCGCCCTCAACCAAGGAGGGGCAGAAAAAGTAGGGGCGCAGCATGCTGCGCCCTCGACCAAGGAGGGGCAGAAAAAGTAGGGGCACAGCATGCTGTGCCCCTACGGGGATGGCGCGTGGAAAACGGCCGTGCGAAATTCAATCCATCGGGATCAGCGCGTAGAACGAGGTGCCGCGGGCGCCGGGGCGCGTCACGTAGAGCCGCAGGTAGTCCCCCTTCTTGAGGCCGTCCACGATGGAGTCGAGCTGGGAGGGCTTGGTCACCTCGCGGCCGTTGGCCTCCAGGATGACGTCCCCCTCGCGGATATTGGCGTCGGCCGCCTTGGAGACCCGCTTGACCCCCGTCACCAGGAGCCCCTGCAACCCCTCATCGAGACGGTAGTAGCGGCGCGCCTGGGTGGAAATCTCATCCACCGAGAGGCCCAGTTTGTCCTGCGCCACCCCCTGGGCCGAGGGCTTCTCCGTTTCGTCCCCGCCCTCTTCCCCCTCGCCCTTGCGCTGGGTCAGCGCGATGGTGAACTCCTGGGGCTTTTCCTTTCGGATGACGGACACCTTCACCTTCGTCCCGGGCGCCTTGGAGGAGACGTACTGGATGAGGTCGGCGGTCTTGATCACCGGCACCGCGTCCACCCTGACGATGACGTCGCCGTGCTTGAGGCCGGCCTTCTCGGCGGGGGCGTCCGGCTCCACGCTCTCCACGAGGGCCCCCTTGACCTCCTTGAGGCCGAAGGCCTTGGCGATCTCCTCGTCCACGTCGCGGATGCGCACCCCCATGTAGCCGCGCACCACCTTGCCCTTCTCCTGCAACTGGGCGCGGATATCCTTGAACATGTTGATGGGGACGGCGAAGCCGATGTTCTGCCCCTGCATGGAGATGGCCGTATTGACGCCGATCACCTCGCCGCGCATGTTCACCAGCGGGCCGCCGCTGTTGCCGAAGTTGATGGCGGCGTCGGTCTGGAGGAAGTTTTCGAACGAGGAGGTGGTCTGGGAGATGCCGATCTTCCTTTCCTTGGCGGAGATGATGCCGCCGGTGGCGGTCTTGCCGTAGATGAGGGGGTAGCCGATGGCCAGGACCCACTCGCCGATCTCCACCCGGTCGGAGTCGCCCATCGTGACGAAGGGCAGATCGCCGCCGTTGTCCACCTTCAGGAGCGCCAGGTCGGTGGCCGGGTCCTTCCCCACCACCTTGGCCTTGATCTTGTGATCGTCGGAAAGGGTGACCTCCACCTCGTCGGCCTCCTCGACGACGTGGTTGTTGGTGACGATGTACCCGTCGGGGCTGATGATGAAGCCGGAGCCGCCGGAGCGTCGCTTCTGCTCTTCGCCTTCGTCGTCGGGCATCTGCCGGTTGGGTCCGAAGAAGAAGTTGAAGAAGTCGTCATGGGGCCCCATGGAACGGCCGCGTTGCTTGACGATCTTGGTGGTGGTGATGGCCACCACGGCGGGGCTGACCCTCTTGTTGATCCGGACGAAGTCGGGAAGGCCGGCCGTCGCCGGGAGCGCCTCGGCGTCCGCCTCGGCGGGGGTGTACTTCGCGGCGGCCTGGCCGGCGTGGGTGCGTCCGTCGATGTCCAGCAGGCCCGCCAGGACCATGCCGAAGATGACGGCCCCAAGGGCCAGGGCCAGGATGGACCAGTTGCTCCTCAATAGCTTCATACACGACCTCCTTGTTGTCATGATGGATCCTTATTGATACGAAGGTTGCCCCCTCCGCGTTTATAGCCCTGCAGGTCCAGGGTGACGACGGCGAAGCCGAGTTCCCTCAACCGGTCGGCCACGGCCTCCCGCCGCCCCTCCTCGAACAGGCGGCGCATCTCTTCGGGAACGAGTTCCAGGCGGCACCAGTCGCCGTGGTGGCGCAGGCGGAACCGGCTGAACCCCATCGCCTTCAGGAACGCCTCGCCCCGTTCGATCCGGCCCAGCGCCTCTTTTGTGACCGTGTCGCCGCGGGCGACCCGGGAGGCGAGGCAGGCGCTCTCGGGAAGATCGTGGTGGGCGATCCCCAGCCGGCCGGCCGCGGCGCGCACCTCGTCCTTGGCGAAGCCGAGGAGTTGAAGGGGGGAGTGGACCCCGCATTCCTCAACCGCCCGCCCGCCGGGGCGCTCGTCGCCGGCGTCGCTCCCCTGCGTCCCCTCCACCAGGTGGCAAAACCCCCGCTCCGCGGCCACCGCCCTCAGGCGGTCGAACAGCTCTTTCTTGCAGTGGTAGCAGCGGAGTTCATCGTTTTGACGGTAGTCGGCCAGGTCCAGTTCGCCGGTGGGAACGACCGCGTGGGGGATGCCGAAGGCCGATGTGAATTGTCGAGCCAGCGCCAGCATGGAGCGGGGGACGGCGGGGGAGTCGCCGGTGACGGCCAGCATGCCCTCCCCCAGCTCCTGAAAGGCCACCAGGGCGAGATAGGAGCTGTCGACGCCCCCCGAAAGGGCGACGATACAGCCGGGATGGTCGCGGAAGAAGCCCCGAAGGAGCAACTCCTTATCCGAAATGGTATTCATGGGCGGAAATATATTAACAGTTTTGATTGCGGTTCTATTCGAGGACAGTGGGTAGTGGGCAGTGGATAGTGGGCAGTCTGCAGTCTGCAGTGGGCAGGGAACCGCGGGTGGCATTCACCCCGTTGGCTGGCAACCGATAACTGCCAACTGATAACTGCCAACTGATGACTGGCAACTGATGACTGGCAACTGATGACTGGTGCCTTCCAACTGCCAACTATTTTCCGTTCGGAAATGGGTTATCATTGGGACTTGTTCATGACGGGCAAGAAGGAGCCGGTATGCGCCCCACTGTACGCTTCCTGGATGACGCCCTGATCGGGCGGATCGTGGACGAGGCCCGCGGCCTCCTGGAAAAGCTGGGCGTCGAGGTGCAGGACCCCGGCCTTTTGGACGTCCTTGGGGAGCACGGCGCCCGGGTGGAGCGGGGGACCTCGCGCGCGTTCCTTCCCGGGGCCCTGCTCGACCGGGCCCTGGCAACGGCGCCGCGCGCCTTCCGGCTGTTCGATGTCCTGGGCGACCCCACGCACGATTTCACGGGGTCCAAGGTCCACTTCACCCCCGGGTCGTCGGCGTTGAATGTTCTCGACTGGCCGGCCCAGACCGTCCGCCGTCCCGTCACCGCCGACTACGCCGCCTGCGCGAAGGTGGTGCAGGGCCTGCCGCACATCGCCGCGCAGAGCACCGCCTTCGTTCCGGCCGACGTCCCCGACGCCATCGCAGACGCCTACCGCCTCTACCTCAGTCTGATGCTGGGGGAGAAGCCGGTGGTGACGGGGGCCTTCACGGCGGAGGGGTTCCCCCTGATGCACGAGCTCCTCGCCATCGCCCGGGGCGGCACCGGGGACCTCCGGGCAAAACCCCTGGCCGTCTTCTCCGCCTGTCCCACCAGCCCCTTCAAGTGGAGCCGCGACACGGCCCGCAATGTGGTGGACTGCGCCCGCGCCGGCGTTCCCGTGGAGTTCATCGCCATGCCCATGGCGGGATTCCTCTCGCCGGTCACCCTGACGGGGACGGTCGTCCAGCACACGGCCGAGACCCTCTCCGGCATCGTCCTGCATCAGTGCGCCGCCCCCGGCGCCCCGTTCCTCTACGGCGGCTCGCCCGGGGTCTTCGACATCCGGTACGAAACCACGCCCATGGGGGCCATCGAGACCATGATGATTGATGCGGCCTACAACGAGGTGGGCAAGTCCTTCGGTTTCCCGACGCAGGCCTACACCGCCCTCTCCGACGCCAAGCGCCTTGACGCCCAGGCGGGGCTGGAAACCGGGATGGGGGCGGCCCTGGCCGTTCTGGCGGGGATCAACAGCGTCAGCGGCCCCGGGATGATGGACTTCGAAAATTGCGTCTCGCTGGAGAAACTGGTCGTGGACCACGAGATCTGCGGCATGGCCCTGCGCCTGGGGCGCGGCATCGAGCCGCGCGAGGACTTCCCGGCCCTGCCGCGGTTCGAGGAACTGCTCCGCGAGGAACACCTCCTCATCTCCCCCCACACCCGAAAATACCTGAAATCCGAGATCGCCTTCCCCGGCCCCGTCATTGACCGCGCCTCCCGCGCCCGATGGGCGGAGGAGGGGAGCGGCACCCTGGGGGACCGCGCCCATGCGGAAGTGGAACGGTTGATCGGGCAATGGACCCCTTCCCGTCTGGCGGACGACCTCAAGGGAGCCCTGACGGAGCGGATGGCCGCCGCCGCGAAGGCCGCCGGGGCCGACGCCCTGCCGCCCCTGCCATGAGGGACCGCTTCACCCTCCCGTTCGACGCCGTTGCGCCCCCCGCAGAGGACCTCTTCACCCTTCTCGGGATGCGGGGCGCCGGGCGTTATGGAGCGGCGGCATCACGCGCCCTGGAGGAGCTCGCGGCGCTGGCCCGGCCCGGTGGGCTGGCGGAGGATATGGAGGGGGAAGACCTGGGCGCCATCCTTGCGGACGGCGGCTGCCATCCGGAGGCCCTCCTCGGCCGGGTCCTCCCCGAGTCGGAGCGCCTGGCCCTCTATGCCGTGACGCTGGGGCCCGGGGTGGAGGATCGCGCGGCCGCCCTGTTCGCGGCGGGGGAGGAACTGGCGGGTCTGTTGCTGGACGCCGCCGCCTCCTGCGCCGCGGACCGCGCCAGCCGGGCGGTCGTGGAGCGGACGCTGGAGCGGTGGGGCCGGGAGGGATGCGTGAAACCGGGGACCGCGGCGTCGGGGTTCAGTCCGGGCTATTGCGGCTGGCCCGTGGAGGGCCAGCGGGCCCTCTTCGCGCGCCTGCGACCGCAGGAGGCGGGGATCGTCCTCGGCCCCTCGGGCCTGATGAAGCCGCTGAAGTCGGTTTCGGGCGTCATCGCGGCGGGGCGGCCCGGGGCGTTCGACGCCTCCCGCGGCCATCCCTTCTGCGACGGCTGCCGGCACCCCGAATGTGAAGAACGGAGGAGGAGCATGCCCGTATGGACAAGTTGAAGAGGCTGTCGGAGTGCGTCGCCGCGGGCGACGCGGAGTCCGCCGCCGCCCTCGCCGCGGAGATGCTGGGCTCGGGCGCCGACCCGCAAGAGGTCCTGGACGGCGGGCTGATCGCCGGGATGAACGCCGTCGGCGGGCGGTTCAAGGCGCGCGAGATCTTCCTCCCCGACGTCCTGATGGCCTCCAAGGCCATGCAGGCCGCTCTCGCGGTGCTCCAGCCCCGCCTCGCCGCGGGGGGGGGCACGCCGCGCGGCACGGTCGTCCTGGGGACCGTCCGGGGGGACCTGCACGACATCGGGAAAAACCTCGTGGGGATCATGCTCCGGGGGGCGGGCTACCGGGTGGTGGACCTGGGGAAGGACGTCCCCCCCGAACGGTTCGTCGAGGCGGCCCGCGCCGAGGGGGCGCGGGTCATCGGCTGTTCCGCGCTCCTGACCACGACCATGGGGGTGATGCGCCGCGTGGTGGAGCTGGCCCGGGCCGCGGGGTTGCCCGTCAAGGTGATCGTCGGCGGCGCCCCGGTCACCGCCGACTTCGCCTCGGCCATCGGGGCCGACGGATACGGTTACGACGCCGGGCACGCCGTGGAGCGGGTCGAGGCCCTGGCGGGGGACCGGTGAAGCGCGGGTCCTTTCCCGGCCGCCTCCGCTCCGGCGTGCCCCTCGTCCTGGACGGCGCCATGGGGACCGCGCTGATGGGGAGGGGGATGCCGCCGGGGGAGTGTCCCGAGGCCCTCAACCTCAGCCATCCGGGGTGGATCGCGGAGGCGCACCGGGGCCATCTGGAGGCCGGCGCCGACCTCCTGACCTCCAACACCTTCGGCGCCTCGCCGCTCAAGCTGGCCCCCCACGGCCTCGATTCCCGCGCGGAGGAGATCAACCTCCGGGCGGTGGACATCCTCCGGGAGGCGGCGGCGGGCCGGGCGTGGCTGGCGGGCTCCATCGGCCCCTCCGGACGGCTCCTCCTGCCCCACGGAGACATGGAGCCGGTGGAGGTGAGGGACTCCTTCCGGAGGCAGGCCGGGGCCCTGGCCCGGGCCGGGGTGGACGCCTTTATCGTGGAGACCGCCACCGACCTCGCCGAGGCCCTTCTGGCGCTGGAAGCGTGCCGCGAGACCGATCCCGCCATACCCGTCCTGGTCACCCTCACCTTCGACGAGGGCCCCCGGGGGTTTTGCACCCTCATGGGACAGACGGCCGGGGATTGCGCCGGGGCGCTGGAACGGGCCGGGGCCGACGCCGTGGGGTCCAACTGCGGCGTGGGGATCGATGGGATGGTCCCCATCATCCGGCGGATGCGGGAGGCCACCGCACTGCCCCTCATTGTCCAGCCCAACGCCGGCCTCCCGGTCCAGGACCTGGAGAACTGGACCTACCCGCAGACCCCGGAGTTCTTCGAGGAATGGGCCCCCCTCCTTTTGGGGGCGGGGGTGACGCTGATCGGGGGGTGCTGCGGGACCACGCCCGACCACATCCGGGCCCTGCGCCGGGCGGTGGACGGCCGTGCTGCGGGTTGAGGGCCGCGGAAGGGAGCCCTGCGCCGGGTCCGGCTTCCCTGGACCCGGTGGGCCGCTCGGGAGGGAGAGCGTCCCGCCCTCCCGGCTCCCCGGCGTTCCAGCGGGGGGGAAAGGCCCCAAAATCCAATGATTTCAGTTTGTTCGGCCGGTTGACGGAACCGGGGAAATATGGTAAAGTGACCGGCCATAGAATAGCCCTTTTGAAGGAGGACGTTTCACTCGTGTTGCCCAAAGAGCAGAAAACCAACGTCATCACCAAGTACCGCCGCCATGAAAAGGATACCGGCTCGCCCGAAGTGCAGATTGCGTTGCTCACGGAGCGCATCAACCACCTCACGGGACACCTGCAGTCCTTCAAGAAGGACCACAGCAGCCGCCGCGGTCTCCTCAAGATGGTGGGGCGCCGCCGCCGCCTCATCACCTATCTGAAGGTCCACGACATCGAGGCCTATGCCCGCGTCATCGCCAGCCTGGGGCTCCGCAAGTAGCCCGGTCCCGTCATGAAAAAAGAGATCACGCGCACCGTCCCCCTGCAGGGGGGCAAGGAAATCACGCTTTCGAGCGGGAAGATGGCCATGCAGGCCGACGGCTCCTGCCTGTGCCGCCTCGGCGACACCCTCGTTTTCGCCTCCGCCTGCTTCAACCGGGAGAGCAAGAGCACGCAGGACTTCCTGCCGCTGACCGTGGACTACCGCGAATACACCTACGCCGGCGGGCGCATCCCCGGCGGCTTCTTCAAGCGCGAGGGGCGTCCCACCGACAAGGAGATCCTCACCTGCCGGCTCATTGACCGCCCCCTGCGGCCGCTGTTCCCCGACGGCTACAAGCAGGACACCCAGGTCATCGCCCTCGTCTTCTCCGCCGACGGGATCAACGACCCCGACATCCTGGCCATCAACGCGGCCAGCGCCGCCGTCGCCCTCTCCCCCATCCCCTTCGACCACCCCATCGGGGCGGTCCGCGTGGGCCGGGTCAAGGGCGCATGGGTCATCAACCCCACGATGAAGGAGCGGGACGAGGTGGACCTCGAACTGCTCCTGGCCGCCACCGCCGACAGCGTGGTGATGGTCGAGGCGGGGGCCAGCGAAGTGACCGAGGCGGACCTCGTCGCGGCCATCGCGCTGGGGCACGCGGAGATCAAGAAGATCATCGCCGCGATCCGGGAGATGGCCGCCGAGGCCGGGGAGCCCAAGTGGGTGCTTCCCAAGGAAGAGGAGTTCCCCGAGGGGTTCCTGGCCGATATGGAGGCGAAGCACCGCGCCGCCGTCACCGAGCGGCTCCTCATCCACGATAAAAAAGAGCGTTCCCTGGCCTGGAAGGCCTACAGGGACGAGACCATCAAGGCCGTCCCCGAGGAGGACGAGGTGGGACGCCGGCGGGTCAAGCACGCCCTCGAAGAGATCGAGAGCCGGGTCGTCCGCGGCCTCATCCTCAACGAGGGGAAGCGCCTCGACGGCCGGAAGAGCACCGACATCCGGGCCATCACCTGCGAGGTGGGGCTCCTGCCCCGCACCCACGGCTCGGCCCTCTTCACCCGGGGCGAGACCCAGGCCCTGGTCACCTGCACCCTCGGCACCAAGCGCGACGCCCAGATCATCGAGGACTTCGAGGGCGACAGCCAGAACAAGTTCATGCTCCACTACAACTTCCCCCCCTTCTGCACGGGCGAGGTGAAGTTCATGCGCGGCGCCAGCCGGCGCGAGATCGGCCACGGCAACCTGGCCCGCCGGTCCCTCACGCCCCTGATCCCCGAAGCCGACGCCTTCCCCTACACCATCCGCATCGTCTCCGACATCCTCTCCTCCAACGGCTCCTCCTCCATGGCCTCCATCTGCGGCGCCTCCCTCGCCCTGATGGACGCCGGGGCCCCGATGAAAAAGCATGTGGCCGGGGTGGCCATGGGGCTGATGGCGGAGGGGGACAAGTATGTCGTCCTGACCGACATCGCCGGGGCCGAGGACCACATGGGCGACATGGACTTCAAGGTCGCCGGCACGGCCGAGGGCGTCACCGCCCTCCAGATGGACATCAAGGTCAAGGGGCTCTCCCTTGAGATCATGAAGGCCGCCCTCGAGCAGGCCCGGGCCGCCCGCCTCTCCATCCTGGGCAACCTCACCGCCTGCCTCCCCGCGCCGCGCCCCGAGCTCTCCCCCTACGCGCCGCGCCTTTACACCATCTACATCCCCAAGGACAAGATCGGCGACGTCATCGGCACCGGCGGCAAGATCATCCGCTCCATCATCGAGGAGACCGGCTGCACCATCGAGATCGAGGACGACGGCAAGGTCGTGGTGGGCTCCACCAGCGGCGAGGCCGCCGACCGCGCCATCGAACTGATCCGCGGCTACACCGCCGTCCCCGAGGTTGGAAAGGTCTACCACGGCACCGTCCGCCGCGTCGAGGCCTTCGGCGCCTTCGTCGAGATCATGCCCGGGACCGACGGCCTGCTCCACGTCTCCGAGTTCACCGTCTTCCGCATCGGCGACATCAAGCAGATCCTCCGGGAGGGCGACGAGCTGGACGTCCTCGTTTCCGAGATCGACCCCGACACCGGCAAGGTGCGTCTCTCCCGCAAGGCCCTCATCCGGGGCAACCCGGAGAAGGAGGCCGAGGACCGGGCCAAGTATCCCGAATCCACCGGCCCGTCGGGGCCCCATCGGGACCGGCCCGAGGGGGGCGACCGCGACCGGCGCGGCGGCCCCGGCCGGGACCGCCGGCCCCGGCGGTAGCCGTCCCGGAGCCCCATGGCCGACTCGGCCCCTCAACCCGGACCCCAACGAACGCCCATGCACCCCGTCTACGGGGTGCATGTTCTTTTCATCGTCGGCCTGTGGGCCGCCTTCCTCTGGGCGGCCCTCGCCTTTCCCGCGGGCCTTTCCGCCATCCGGTCCGCCCGCCTCTTCTGGGGGCTCGTCGCCGCGGGATGCCTTCCCGCCGCCGCGGGGTTCATCTTTCTGCGCATGGGGGGCCTCGCCGCGGAGCCCGCGGCCATGTATCGGTGGACCGCCCGCGGGGACGCCCTCCTGGCCCTCGCCCTGGCCGTCCTGTTGACGGTGTTCCGGCTCTCGCATGATGCGCTCCTCTTCATGGCCGCCTGCCTGGGCGGACTCGTCATCCTGCAGACGCACGTCCCCTTCGTGGACGACGAGGCCCTCGACCCGCCGGAACTCAAGGCCATCCTGGACGAGGCGGGGCTGAGGGAATGAGGGGCTGATGGGGCCCCGTCTCCGCCGCGGGCTATGGATCGGCGCCGTTGCCGCCGCCCTGGCCCTCGTTCATTTCACCGCCTTCCCCTCCAACGACCGCGACTGGTCCCCCGACCAGGACCGCCTCCCCACCGCCTCCTTTCAAGGGCGAATGGCCCTTGTGGACAATGTCCGGGACTTCACCTACCGCTCGACCACCGACTGCGACCCCGCCTGGTTCGACGCCGCCTACGACCTGGACCGGCTGGAGTCGCTGTGGTTCATGGTGGAGCCCTTCGGCAGGATGGGCGCCGCCCACACCCTCCTCTCATTCGGGTTCTCCGACGGGAGTTATTTGTGCCTCTCCGTGGAGATCCGGAAGGAGAGGGGGGAGTCCTATTCGGCCCTTTTGGGGCTGTTGCGGAAATACGAACTGATGTATGTCGTGGGGACCGAGCGGGACCTCATCGGCCTGCGGGCCGTGCATCGGAAGCACGCGGTGTACCTCTATCCGATCAAGGCGCCGAAAGAGAAGATCGAACGGCTGTTCGTCTCGATGCTCGATCGGGCCAACGGGCTTGCCGGGCGCCCCGAGTTCTACAACACGCTCACCAACACCTGCACGACCAACCTGGTCCGGCACCTCAACGCGGTGGCCGAGCGGCCGGTCTCGCCGTGGCGGCTGTCGGTCCTCCTGCCCGCGAACGCGGACAAACTGGCCTACGAACGCGGCCTCATCGCCACCGACCTGCCGTTCGACGCCGCGAAGCGGGCGTTCAACATTTCCGAGGCCGCCCGCCAGTACGCCGAGAGCGCGAAGTTCTCGAAGCGGATCCGGGAACAATAGTCCACAAGTCCCTGGTCCTTGGTCTGTAGTCCTTGGTTAAAAACGTTGCTTCGTTTGCATGAATGAATTAAGGGGGAATCAAGGCATGACAACAAAATTTATGATCCGTTCAATCGGGGCATTACTAATCCTCCTGGGAGCAATGCCATTTGCTTTGAAATTCTTCGGTGGTCCGCTTATTCAAATTCCTGGCGATGTCCTTTCCATAATTTCAATAATAGGTGGAATACGTTTGCTGCGTTTCGAAGAATCCGGGAGACAATTGATCAGCCTTTTATCTTTAGCGTACATAGCAATGGCTGGCCTGCAATTAATTATTGGTATTTTCTTTCCCAAGGCCAGGGTTGGGGAAATTGCTGGCCAGCATTTTGAAAGCCAGGCTCTTTTCTGGGGCGTAGCGCTGGCGGCTTTTGCGATCTTTGGTTTGATCTATGCTTTTCTACGGCGCACAGATGTAAAAGCAACTTTTAAATGATGGAAAGCGATCCCACGTTTGCATGAAAATGGGAGACTCATAATTTGAGACCCCAAAGCATTTTATTGAAAGCGGGGTCTATTGCCTCTCCTCGCGTTTGAACTTTAATTTCGTGGTTTCGTCTTCTTTCCCGGCACGATAAGTGGAGGTCTGGTCGAAGTGGTCGGCGTCCACAAATCGGACTTCGAGGCCCGCCATATGCTCCTTCTTCTTAAAGGGGAGGTTCGTCGCATCATGGAAAGCAAAAACGAATCGGTTCGTGTCGCTTTTTTTCGGATTGTAGCGCAGGCCCGGGTTAGAGCGTTCGATTCCAATGGTGTCGCGCCGGCCTATTGCGTGAAGCAGCACTCAGGATGCCATTTCAAGCCAGCACTCTTCCAAAGGCCGTCCTCAGCAAGCCGAGGACGCTGCAGAAACCAAGGCAAAAACGCGCAGGCTGAAGCCTGCGGCTACATTCCATATTCAAAGGGGCTGCTTTTGAACCCGAGACTTTAGACCTGAGACTCGAGACTAGGATTTCCCCGTCATCTTTTTGAGATCCAAAACCTCATCGATCTTCTTCTTCGGCAACAGATTCTTCTCCAGCAGGAGCTGGCGGATGGTCTTGCCGGTGGCCTTTGCTTCTTTGACGAGGGCCGCGGCGCGGTCGTAGCCGATCAATGGGTTCAACGCCGTGGCGACGCTGGGGCTCAGCTCGGCGTAGCGGCGGCACCGATTCTTGTCCGCCTTGATGCCCCGAACGCATTTCTCGTCGAAGAGCTTGCATGCCGCGGCCAGCAATTCGATGCTCTCGAGGATGTTCTTGCCCATGACCGGCATCATGGTGTTCAACTCCAGGTGGCCGGAGAGCCCCGCCACCGCGACGGCGGCGTCGTTGCCGATGGCCTGGGCAGCGACCTGGGCCACGACCTCGGGGATGATCGGGTTGACCTTGCCCGGCATGATGGANNTTGAGCTGGAAGTTGCCCTGGCTGCCGGCAAAGGCCACTGCGGCATCGTTGCCGAACACCTGTACGCAAACCATGGTCAACGCCTCGCACTGGGTAGGATTGACCTTGCCCGGCATGATGGAGGAGCCGGGTTGGAGGTCGGGGAGGAGCAGTTCGCCGATTCCCGTTTCCGGGCCGGAGGAGAGGAAGCGGAGGTCGTTGGCGATCTTCAGGAGGGACACCGCCAGCACCTTCAGCGCCGCGGACAGCTCCACGAGGGAGTCGCGGCTCCCCTGGGCCTCGAAGTGGTCGGGGGCCTCAGAAAGCGGCAGGCCGGTTTCC
Organism: Holophagales bacterium UBA2201; assembly: GCA_002327305.1. Lineage (GTDB taxonomy): Bacteria > Acidobacteriota > Thermoanaerobaculia > UBA2201 > UBA2201 > UBA2201. The sequence continues at coordinate 22,784 of DCUZ01000034.1, forward strand.
TTGCTCAACAGAATAATGGTCCGCCACGCGAAGCGGGGGTGGGTGTTGATGCCGGTCCCCACGGCGGTTCCGCCCAGGGCCAGTTCGGAGAGGCGGGGAAGCGTCCCCTTGATCCGCTCCATGCCGTTTTCGACCTGGGTCGCCCAGCCGCCGAACTCCTGCCCAAGCCGGACCGGCGTGGCGTCCTGCGTGTGGGTGCGGCCCGCCTTGACGACGCCGTCGAACTCCCGCTGTTTTTTGCGCATGGCCGAGGCGAGGCCGCGCAGAGCCGGGAGGAGGGCCTCCTTCACCTCCAGATAAGCCGCGATGTGGAGGACGGTGGGGAAGACATCGTTGGAGGACTGCCCCAGGTTGACATGGTCGTTGGGGTGGACGGCCGGCTTGCCCCCGAGGAGCTGCCCGGCCCTTCGGGCAATGACCTCGTTGGCGTTCATGTTGGTGGAGGTGCCGGAGCCGGTCTGGAAGAGGTCGATGGGGAACTGCTCGTCCCACTTCCCCTGGGCCACCTCGCGCGCGGCCCGCTCGATGGCCGAAGCGCGGCGGGCATCGAGCAGACCCAGCCGGCGGTTGGCCCGCGCGGCGGCCTCTTTGACCAGCCCCAGGACGCGGATGATCTGAGGGGGCATGGGCCGGCCGCTGACAGGGAAGTTCTCCACCGCGCGCTGGGTCTGCGCCCCCCAAAGGGCGTCGGCGGGGACGCGGACCTCGCCCATGGAATCTCTTTCGATCCTGAATGGCTTACGGGGTGATGTCTTCTTCATATCGCTTTTCCTCATAGAGTAATTATCGCACGCGGGGCTTTAATTCCCCACGATATCTCCCCTAACCCCTCCTTAACAAGGAGGGGGACTTGGAGAAATCTCCCCTGACCCCTCCTTAACAAGGAGGGGCACCGCCGCCCACCTATGCTAAAATGGCCGCTCAATTGGCCCGACTTGAAACCTGAAACCTGGAACTTGAAACCATGAAACCGAGGTAATCCGAACATGACACCCACCGACGAACCCCAAGCCCCCGCCCCCGCCTCCGGCAAGTCCGATTTCATCCGCGACATCGTCAACGACCACCTCAAGAACGGCCGGTTCGACCGTGTCCTCACGCGCTTCCCGCCGGAACCCAACGGCTACCTCCACATCGGCCACGCCAAGAGCATCTGCCTCAATTTCGGGGTGGCGCGTGACTATCACGGGAAGACCAACCTGCGGTTCGACGACACCAACCCGCTCAAGGAGAGCCAGGAGTACATTGATTCCATCAAGACCGATATCCGATGGCTGGGGTTCGACTGGGAGGAGCGCGAGTTCTACGCCTCCGATTATTTCCAGCAGTTGTACGACTGGGCCGTGGTGCTGATCAAGGCCGGAAAGGCCTTCGTGGACGACTCCACCGCCGACCAGATCCGCGAGATGCGCGGGACGCTCACCGAGCCCGGCAAGCCCAGCCCCTGGCGCGACCGCTCCGTCGAGGAGAACCTCGACCTCTTCGAACGGATGAAGGCCGGGGAGTTCCCCGACGGCTCGAAGGTCCTGCGGGCGAAGATCGACATGGCCAGCCCCAACATCAACCTGCGCGACCCCGTCATGGTCCGCATCCTCCATGCGCCACACCCCCACGCCGGCGACCAGTGGTGCATCTACCCCATGTACGACTGGGCCCACGGGCAGAGCGATTCCCTCGAGGGGATCACCCACTCCATCTGCACCCTGGAGTTCGAGGACCACCGCCCCTTGTATGAATGGTACATCGACCAATTGGGCATCCACAAGCCCCAGCAGATCGAGTTCGCCCGCCTCAACCTCACCTACACCGTCATGAGCAAGCGGCGCCTCCTGGCGCTGGTCCAGGAGAAGCTGGTGCGCGGCTGGGACGATCCCCGCATGCCCACCCTCTCGGGGATGCGCCGCCGCGGCTACACCCCCGAGGCCATCCGCGCCTTCGCCGAGAAGGTGGGGGTGGCGAAGAACGACAGCGTCGTCGATTTCTCGCTTCTCGCCTTCTGCCTGCGCGAGGACCTCAATAAAAGGGCGCCCCGCCGCATGGCCGTCCTGCGCCCCCTCAAGGTCACCCTCGAAAACTTTCCCGAGGGGCAGGTCGAGGAGCTGGACTGCCAGAACAACCCCGAGGACCCTTCGGCCGGGACGCGCAAAGTGCCGTTCTCCAAGGTGCTCTACATCGAGCAGGAGGACTTCCGCGAAGACCCGCCCAAGCAGTTCTTCCGCCTGGCCCCGGGGCGTGAGGTGCGCCTGCGCTACGCCTACTTCGTCACCTGCAGGGAGGTGGTGAAGAACGCCGCGGGGGAGGTGGTGGAATTGAAATGCACCTACGACCCCGCCACCCGCGGCGGCGACGCCCCCGACGGGCGCAAGGTCAAGGCCACCCTCCACTGGGTTTCCGCCGCCCACGCCTTCGACGCCGAGGTCCGTCTCTACGATCACCTCTTCACCAAGTCCGACCCGGATGACGCCGAAGAGGGGAGGGACTGGCGCTCCAATCTCAACCCTGCCTCCCTCGAGATGCTCAAGGGGTGCAAGCTCGAGCCGGCTTTGAAGGACCTTCGGCAGGCGGGCGAGCGGGTGCAGTTCGAGCGGATGGGCTATTTCGTCACGGACCCCGACACGACCCCCGGCGCCCCCGTCTTCAACCGCACGGTCACGCTGAAGGACACCTGGGCCAAGATCGAGAAGAAGGCCGGGGCCGGAAGCCGGTAGTTGACGCGGGGGCATCACCCTGAGCGGGCATCGCGTCCTTCCGTTTGGTCCGAGCGCAGGGCGGAAGATCGGTGGAGGGCGTGCCGGTATGGACCGCTTGCTGTGTTACGATGGGGATGGACGATACCTTCATGATTGTGGCGCGTGCCTTGCTGTTCTCCCTTTTCGCGGCGGCCGCCGCGGGAGCCACCTACCCGGTGGGGCCGGGCAAACCCTACGCCAGCCTCCAGGCGGTGGCCGGGCTCCTGAACCCGGGGGACATCGTCGAGGTGGATGGAGACACGGTCTATCCAGGCGGAGTGGTGTTCGACCGGCCGGGGACGGCGGACCAGCCCATCACCATCCGCGGGCTCCGCGTCAACGGCAGCCGCCCCGTCCTCTCCGGCGGCGCCAACACCGTCGCCTTCACCACGCCCAGCCCGGCCAACCCCGCCGCCGCCGCCAACCACTATATCTTCGAAGGGTTCGAACTGACCGGCGGGACCTCGCGGTGCCTCTACCACCAGGCGGGCGACCTGATCGTGCGGGACGTAAGGGTTCATACCTGTCCGGCCCACGGCATCCTGGGGGCCGATCAGGGCTCCGGCTCCCTCACCCTGGAACGGGTGGAGGTGCACCACTGCGGCAACGGCACTTCGCAGCACCAGATCTACATGGCCACCGACGAGGT
>DCUZ01000085.1:0-11480 GCA_002327305.1 Holophagales bacterium UBA2201
GGGAAAAGGGGTCAGGTCTATCCTTTCAACCTTCAAGCTTTTCCTTCCGCCTTCTGCCTTCAGCCATCAGCCTTCCAATGCGTCAGGTCTATCCTTTCAACCTTCCCCCTTCCTCCTTCTTCCTTCCTCCTTCTTCCTTCCTCCTTCTTCCTTCCTCCTTCTTCCTTCTTCCTACCCCCTTCCGCCTTCCATGCTAATCATGTTATGATGCTGTCATGTCCCGCCCCTTGAGGATCGAGTACCCAGGCGCGCTGTATCATGTGACTTCGCGCGGGATCGCGCGCGATATAATCTATCATGATGACGCCGACCGTCGCGCTTTTCTGAGTTGCATTTCACGCGCCGTTGATCGCTACACACTCGTCGTTCACGCTTATTGCCTGATGGGGAATCATTATCATCTGCTGGTCGAAACGCCGAACAGCAACCTCTCGCTGGCATTGCGCCACCTGAACGGCCTCTTCGCGCGCCATTACAACCGCCGCTACAAGCGGGTGGGGCCGGTGTTCCAGGGACGCTTCAAGGCCTCGCTGGTGGAGCGCGACGCCTACCTGCTGGCCCTGTGCCGTTATGTGGTCCTCAACCCGGTCAAAGCGCGGCTGGCACTGCACCCCCGCGACTGGCGATGGAGCTCCTACCGGGCCACGGCGGGGATGGACCCCCGCCCGGACTGGCTGACGACGGATTGGATCCTTTCGGTGCTCAGCCCGGGTGACGCCGCGCGGGCGCAGGCGGTGTACCGGGACTTCATCGAAGGGGGGATGACGCCGGAGGAACAGGATCGCATTTCCGACGCCTTTGTGGAGCGCCTCATCATCGGGACCGAGGCGTTTATCGCTTCCATTCGGGAGCGGATGAAGGGCTCCCCTCCCCCGGCCGCCGTCCGGCGTCCCGATCGCGCGCAGGTGCGGCCCCCCCTGGCGGACCTGCTCCCCCCGGGCCTTCCCCTGGCCGAGCGCAACCGGCGCATCCTGGAAGCCCACAGGGGCCACGGTTACACCCAGCAGAGCATCGCGGCCCACCTGGGCCTCCACTTCGCCTATATCAGCCGCCTGGTGAGGGCGGCGGAAATTTCCAACAAGGAGAACGACCATGCCGTGGGAACTGTTTAAGAAACCGGGACGCTACCCCTCCTCCTCGGAACCGGGGCTGACCATCAGCCGGAAGGGGTCGGTGCTCATCAACTCGATCGCCACGGAGCGCTATTTTTCCACCGCGCGCTTCGTGGAGGTCTATTACGACAAGGAAACCGGCCGCATCGCGCTGAAGCCGGCAGAACAGGGCGGCCCGGGGGCGTTCGCCGTCCGCCAACCCAAAGGGACCCAGCACACCCTCTTCACCATGCTGTCGTTCCTCAAGTGGAACAACCTGGTGGCGGACCACTCGCGGCGCTACACGCTGACGGAAGAGGGGGGCCTTCTGGTGCTGACACCGCTTCCCGCCCCCAAGAGGCGCTGAGATGGCGTGGCAGGTTTTCTCCCGGGGCCCGGGGCGGGGGGGGCGCGGCGTGGGAGAGCCGCGCGTGACCATCAGTCCGCGTGGGATGGCGCTGCTGAACGCGGCGGCGGTGGCGGCGCACGGCCGGGAGGCGCGCTTCGTGGAGCTGTGCTTCGACCCCGGCGACGGGCGGATGGCCATCCGCCTCCTCGCCGAGCGCACCCCGCCGGCGCTGACGCTGGGCTCGTCGGGCAAGCGGCCGCAGTCGTCCTTTTCGATGCGGGGTTTCCTGATCAGCCTCGGCCGGTCCGACCTCTTCGGCACGCGCCACCGCCTCATGCCGGAGGGCGACCTTTTGGTGCTGGAGCGGGTGCAGGACCCGGCCCGGTAGGGGCGGCGATGGCCTGGCAGGTCTACGCCGATCCCCGCCTCTCCTGCCTGTATAGGAGCGGCCCCTCGCTGCAAATCAACACGGCCGGCTTCGGGGTGCTGAATCGGATTTCCCAGACGACGCTGGCGCAGGGGCGCACGCATGTGGAGGTCTACTGCACGCGCGACCGCTCGCGCCTGGCGGTGAAGTTCATCGCCGGGGAGCGGCCCTGGGCCCTGCGGCTGGTGTGGACCGGACGCAACCGGGCCCTGACCTTTTCGCTGAAAAGCATCCTGCGCGAAACCGGTCTGGAGGGGCTGAAGGGGAAGCGCTTCGTCCTGGTCACCGACGGCGGCATGCATGAACTGCGGCCCCTGGAAGACCCCGAGGCGGGACCGCGGGCGTCGTGGGTGCTGTGGAGCCGCCGGGTGCGCGGGCGGTTCAAGGACCGGCCCATCCTGCGCATCAGCCCGGACCGCCTGGCGAAGTTCAACCGGCTGGCCCTGCGCCGCTTTTCAGCCGGTCGGAGGCATGTGGAACTGTATTTCGATCCCGACGCGCGCCGGGCGGCCCTGCGCTTCGTCCCCGGACCGACGCCGGACGCCTACTCCCTGGTGCTCTCGGCCAAGGAGGCGGCCTCGGCGTTTTCCATCTACCCCTTCCTGGCAAGGACCGGCTTGACGGAGTGGATCGGCCGGTATTTCCTTCTTGTGGAAAAGGGGGATCTGCTGGTGCTGGAACCTTTGGAATGACCTTGCGCGCTCCCGCGCAGGCGGCGGGTCCCGGATCCCGATGAAGAGCGAAAAAGGTTGAAAGGATAGACCTGACCCCGTATTAAATCGCTTCGACCAGGAGCGTCCCCCGTTCCACCACCGCCCCGGGCTTGGCGTGGACGGTTTTGATGGTACCGTCCCTCGGGGCGGCGATCTCGTTCTGCATCTTCATCGCCTCCACCACGAGGAGCGGCTGGCCCTTGGCCACCGCCGCCCCCGGCTCCACGAGGAGGCGGACCACCTTGCCCGGCATCTGGGCCTTCAGCGCCCATCCCCCCTTCGCCTCATCACCGCCCCCGCCCTCGCGGGCCTTCAGGGCCAGGGCGTCGAAAAGGCGGCACTCGAAGCAGTGGGTGTGAATATAGAGGCGCAGGCCCCCGTCAGGGTCCCGCTGGACCAGCACTTCGCCGTGCTGGCCCCCTTCGGAGAGGACGGAGTGGAGGTTCCCGCGCGATTGGAGCACTTCCGCCTCATGGGTCTTCCCGTCCAGGGTGAAGCGGACGCGGTCGGCGCCCGCCCGCTCCGCCTCCACATGGACCAAAGTCCCGTTCATCTCGATGGCGAATTTCACACCGCACCTCCCACACCCCATCGTAAGGGCACAGCATGCTGTGCCCCTACAAATAGGCGTTCCCCTTCTGATCCCGCATGTCGCCGGGACAGAAGGGCCCGATCAATCCCCCGACTTCCAGCATCACCTCGCATCATAAAACCCTCCAGGGCGAGCAGGGCTGGGGCGGCAGAAGTTTGGTCTCGTGGTCGTCGAGGAATAATTTGGCCGCCATGGCCACGGCCAGGAGGCGGTGGTCCTCCGTCTCGGCCGGCTTGAAGCTTTTGAGCAGGGTGTCCACGAAGGCGGTGTCGTACTCGCCCTTCTTGAACTCCTCCCGCTCCAGAAGGACCTTGAAGAACGGGATGGTGGTGGCGATGCCGTCGAGGCGGTACTCGTAGAGCGCCCGCAGGGTGCGCACCCGCGCTTCCTCCCGCGTCTCGCCCCACACCACCAGCTTGGCCAGCAGGGGGTCGTAATCCAGCGGGACGACAGAGCCCGCCTCCACGCCGCTGTCCACGCGGATGCCGGGGCCGTCGGGCCGCTGGAGGTGGAGGATGCGCCCCGGGGACGGAGCGAAATTGGCCAGGGGGTCCTCGGCGTAGATGCGACATTCCATGGCGTGGCCGCGGGGGCGGACGGCCTCCTGTTTCAGGGACAATTTCTCCCCGAGGGCGATGCGGATCTGCTCCTTGACCAGGTCCACCCCGGTGGTCATCTCCGTGATGGGGTGCTCCACCTGGATGCGGGTGTTCATCTCCAGGAAATAGAACTTGCCGTCGCGGTCCCGCAGGAACTCCGCGGTGCCGGCGGAATCGTAGCCCGCCATCTTCACCACGCGCACCGCCGTCTCCCCCAGGAAGGCGCGGTCGGCCTCGGACACCACCGGCGACGGGGTCTCCTCGAAGATCTTCTGGTGGCGCCTCTGCATGGAGCACTCCCGCTCCCCCAGGTGGACGGCGTTGCCGTGGCGGTCGGCCATCAACTGGATCTCGATATGGCGCGGGGCGAGGATGACCTTTTCGATGTAGACGGCGGGGTCGGAGAAGTAGGCCTGGGCCTCGTCGGTGGCCCGCTCGAAGAGGGCGGGGAGGTCCTCCATCCGCTCCACCACGCGCATCCCCTTTCCGCCCCCCCCCGCCGCCGCCTTCAGCAGGACGGGAAAGCCGATCTCGGTGATGACCTTGCGGGCCTCGCCCAGGTCCGTGATGGGCTCCACGGTCCCCGGGGTGATGGGGATGCCGTGCTTGCGTGCCTCTCGGCGCGAGAGGGTTTTCGAGCCCAGCAGTTCCATGCTCTCCGGGTTGGGGCCGATGAAGATGATACCGGCGTCGCGGCAGAGGCGGGCGAAGCCGGCGTTCTCCGCCAGGAACCCGTAGCCGGGGTGGATGGCCCCGGCGCCGATGCGTTTGGCCAGGTCGACGATCTTGTCGCCCCGCAGGTAGGAATCCCTCGCCGGGGCGGGGCCGATGCAGTGGGCCTCCCACGCCTTCAGGACGTGGGGGCTGAGTCGGTCGGCCTCGGAATACACCACGGCTGCTTCCAAATCCAATTCATGGCAGGCACGGAGGATGCGAATGGCGATCTCGCCGCGGTTGGCGATTAGAACTTTCATGACGGAAAACCCTCCATAGACTTATGGGTGCCGGAAGGCTGGAAGGCTAGAAAGCTGGAAGGCAAGGTGCGGGCGTGAGGTCGTTGGTTGGAGGAGGGATGCTGGCTGTCGTGTGTGCTTTTGTATTGGCGTTCTAGCATTTTCGCATTCCGGCGTTCCGGCCTTCTCATCACAGCGGGATGTTTCCGTGCTTGCGGGGAGGGTTCTGGTCCCGCTTGTTGGCCAGCGAGCGCAGGCCGGAAATGAGTTTGCGCCGCGTCTGGCTCGGCGCGATCACTTCGTCGATGAACCCCCGGCGGGCGGCCACGAAGGGGTTGGCAAACCGGCGGGTGTAGTCCTCCACCAGCTCCTTGCGCTTCGCCTCGGCGTCGGGGGCCTCGGCGATCTCCTTGCGGAAGAGGATGTTGACGGCCCCCTCGGGCCCCATGACGGCGATCTCGGCCGTGGGCCAGGCGAAGTTGAGGTCCGAGCGGATGTGCCGCGACGACATGACGCAGTAGGCGCCGCCGTAGGCCTTGCGGGTGATGACGAGGAGCTTCGGGACCGTGGCCTCGGCGAAGGCGTAGAGCAGTTTGGCGCCGTGGCGGATGATGCCCCCGTGCTCCTGCCCCGTGCCGGGGAGGAAGCCGGGGACGTCCTCGAAGGTGACGAGGAGGATGTTGAAGGCGTCGCAGAACCGGACGAAGCGGGCCCCCTTGTCGGAGGCGTCGATGTCGAGGCACCCCGCCAGGTGGGCGGGCTGGTTGGCGACGATCCCGACGCTCGCCCCGCCGAGGCGCGCGAACCCCACCACGATGTTGGGCGCGTAGTCCCTGTGCACTTCCAGAAAGGACCCGGGGTCGGCCACGATCTCGATCACCCGCTTGATGTCGTAGGGCTCGGTGGGCGCGGCGGGGACGAGGGCGTCGAGCTCCGGCTGGTCGGCGACCGTCTCCTCGGGAAACGGCGTCTGGGGCGCCTGCTCCCGGTTGTTGGAGGGCAGATAGGTGGTGAGTTTGCGGATCAGCGCCAGGGCGGCGGCGTCGGAGGGGACGGTGAAGTGGGCCACGCCGGAGATCGTGGCGTGGGTCTCGGCCCCCCCGAGGGCCTCCTTGGTCACCTCCTCGTGGGTGACGGTCTTGATGACGTCGGGGCCGGTGACGAACATGAAGGAGTTGCGCTCCACCATGATGACGAAATCGGTGATGGCCGGGCTGTAGACCGCCCCGCCGGCGCAGGGCCCCATGATGGCGGAGATCTGCGGCACGACCCCCGAGGTGATGGTGTTGCGCAGGAAGATGTCGGCGTAGCCGGCCAGCGACGCCACCCCCTCCTGGATGCGGGCCCCGCCGGAGTCGTTGAGGCCGATGAAGGGGGCGCCGTCGCGCAGGGCCAGGTCCATGACCTTGCACACCTTCTGCGCGTTGCGGTAGGACATGGTGCCGCCGAAGACGGTGAAGTCGTTGGCAAAGAGGTAGACGAGGCGGCCGTGGACGGCGCCGTACCCGCAGACGATGCCGTCGCCGGGGATGCGTTTCTCCGCCATGCCGAAGTCGTCGCAGTCGTGCTCGACGAACCGGTCCACCTCCTGGAAGGTGCCGGGGTCCAGGAGCAGTTCGATGCGCTCCCGGGCGGTCAACTTCCCCTCCTTGTGCTGTTTCTCCATCCGCTCCGGTCCCCCCCCCTCCCGGGATTCCCGCTCCAGGCGGGCCAGCATCTCGAACTTTTCCTTCAGGTCCATAAATCCTCTCTTCGCTCAAGGATGATCTCAACCCATGGGGAACAGATTGGATTATAAAGCATTATCTGCATTGGGGCAATTCCCCCCGCCCACCCGGCAGCTGGCATCTGGCAGCCGGCAGCCAGGCACTACTTGCCACCAGGCCGTGCCATAATCATGATCATCCACCCCCCCCAAGCCAGGCCGGCGACCATGGCGGCGAAGGCCAGGACGCGGACGAGAAAGGCCAGGGCCCCATCCAACGGCAACAGCCCCAGGGTCCCGAGAAGGTAATGCCAATCGTGGATGATCTCCTCCCCACCGAACGGGGAGACCAGCGGCAGGACCCGGTCGCGGGCATCGCCGATGTAGGCGGCCAGGTTAAAAAGGGAAGTCCCCAGCCAGCAGGCCGCGACCGAGTGGGCGAAATAGTCCCCCTGCCGGTGGAAGATCCAGAACGCCAGGAGCGGGACCGCCACCTGCCAGAACGAGCCCCCCAGGATGCCGATGAACGGTCCGAACGGGCTGAAGACGACATGGCCCAGCTCGTGGATCCCCAGGTTGATGCCCCCGAACCAGCTGTTGTATTCGGCGCTCCCCAGGTGGCGCACCAGAACATAAGCGAAATAGAGCATCAGGACCGCCCTCAGCGGCCACCACCGGCCGGCGGCCCATTCCCGGGCCTCGACGCGGAACTCCGCGAACCAGCGTTTCAACCGATCCATGGGAAAGCCATGTCCCGCAGATTTGACGGCGCGCATCGTCGCCGGCGGATCAAAGCCCCGCGAGCCGGCACCCCAGGAGGATCAGGCCCAGGAGAAGGGCGATGCCCGCGTAGCCCCGCCGGATTCCCGGCGCGGGGGCCGGCCGGGTGAGGGCGTAATAGAGGGCCGTCCCCGTCCCGATGCAGAAGGGCAGGAACGCCAGGAGCGGATAGAACTTCAGCCCCACCATGACCGCTCCCAGGAGGTGGAACGCCAGCCAGGCCAGGTGCCCCAGCAGGGGGCGGGTGGGGCCGGCAACCAGGAGGAGCCCAGCGTAGGCGAGGGCGAAGTGCCCCGCCCCGACGGTCGGCGCCAACTCCCCCGGCCGGCCGGCCGCCAGAACGCCGAGGAGAAACCCGGAGACCAGGTCGGCCACAAGGACCCAGCCCTGCCGGCCCGGCAGGGGAAGGGCGGGGTGCCGTCCGACAAAGAGGACCAGGGCCAGGAGGAGGGCGGTCGGAAAAAGGGGCCGCTGGAACAACCAGGCCGTGCCCGCAAGGAGGACGGCCCCGGCCAGGGCGGCAAGAAGCGGCGGCGAAACCGGGGAGGCCGAAGGGGCGGCGGTGCCCCAGACGATGACCGCCCCCAGAACGAGGAACCCGACGAAGGCCGCCGTCCCTTCGCCCAATCGCGGCTGGAGGGCGAGGGCGGCCAGGAGGCCGAATCCAATGAAGAGGGCCGGGGCGCGGAAGGGAGCGTTCATCGCCTCCAGTTTACCACGCTCCCCCCGGCACTTCCAATTCCCCCTCCCTTCCGGTACAATGGGGGCGCCAAGGAGGTGCGCGTGCCCATCACTGCCCCCTACTTTTTCGCGCAGTACAAGAAGATCAAGGAGTTCCTCGCCGACGGCACGAAAGGCTCCCAGGAGCTCAAGGACGCGTTCAAGGCCCTCAACGACGGCTTCAAGAAGGATTTCCAGCCCGAGCAGTTCAAGGAGGCCCTCACCTCCAACGCCCCCGTCTCCGACGACCTGGAGGAGCGGCTCACTTCCGCCCTGATCATCTTCAACCGTGAAAAGGCCCTGGAATAGACCGTCTCCAGGGCCGCCTCCGTTCACCGCCGTGCTCGTCAACCTGGCCCGCTGGTTCATGGCGGGGATGTTCACCACCTACCGGATCCGGGTGCGTGGCTGGGAGCATATCCGCGCCTGCCACGACGCCGGGCGCCCGGTCCTCTACGCGTTTTGGCACGGCGAGCAGTTCCCCCTCATCCCCTTCCACGCCCGGCAGTCCATCGGGATCATGGTCTCCCAAAGCCGGGACGGGGAGCGCCTCGCCGCCCTGCTCTCCCGGTTCGGCTTTGTCCCCTGCCGCGGTTCCTCCACCCGCGGCGGGGTGGGGGCCCTGGTGGGCCTCATCCAGCATGTCCGCAAGGGATACGGCGTGGGCATCACCCTGGACGGCCCCAAGGGGCCCTATCACGAGCCCAAGCCGGGCATCCTGACGCTGGCCTACAAAACCGGGGCCGCCGTCGTCCCCCTGCGCCTTTTTCCCACGGCCTGCTGGCGCTTCGAGCGGGCCTGGGACCGCTACTTCATCCCCAAGCCGTTCTCCCGCCTCACCATCGAATACCGGGCCCCGCTGGTCCTCTCGGGGGACTTGGAGGCCGACCTCGCCATGGTCAAGGAGTCGCTTAGTGATCCGGTGGAGTAAACCCGCCGTCCTGGCGCTGGCCCTGGGCACCCTGCTCCTCGGACTCGCGTTCCCGGGCGGCCCCTTCGGCCTGGAGCGCGCCTGGTGGGATGCCCGCCAGCGCTGGATGCCCGCCCCCCTGGCCGAGAGCGACCTCCTCATCCTGGCCGTCAACGAGCGGAGCGTGGAACTGCTGGAAGAGGACCTGGGGCGGTGGCCGTGGCCGCGCGAGATCATGGGGCGCATGGTGGACTTTTTGGCCCGCGCCGGAGCGAAGTCGCTGGCCGTGGACATCATCTTCCCCAACCCCGACGAGGGGGATGAGGTGCTGAAGGGCGCGTTGGCGGGCATTCCGCACATCCTGGCGGCGGACATCCCCGATCAGCCGGATGCCGAACCCGTGGATTGCGAAGAGCGATTGCCTATGCTTATGCCCGGCGGAAAGAACCTGCCCGACTTCCCGACGCATGGTCTCCCCTGCTCCATCCTCCTTCCCGGCACGCCCGTGGCCTCCATCCACCTCGTCACCGATCCCGACGGCGTGGCCCGCCGCTACCCCCTGGTCCAGCGCTCCGGGGACCGCCTCTTCCCCTCCCTGGCCTCGGCGATGGCCGGGCTCCCTGTCGCCTCCGAGCCCCGCGACTTCGCCCTGCGCTTCTACGGCCCCCCGGGCGCCTTCGACACCCTTGACGCATGGAAGGCGTTGGTGGCGACCCAGGTGCTGGAGACCGAGGGGGAAACGCCCGAGGCGCTCGCCGTCATGGAGCGGGTGAAGGGGAGAGTGGTGCTGATGGGGGTGACGGCCACCTCCGGCTTCGACCGCGTGGTGGCCCCGACGGCGGAGATCTTCCCGGGTATCGAGCTCCACGCCACGGCGTACGCCAACCTCAAGCATGGCCAGCAGGTGCGCCCCCTGCGGCCCTGGCTGGGGCTGGGGACCTGCCTTTTCCTGATGGCGGGCCTCGCCTTCCTCCTCAACCGCCCCCACCACTTCGTCCTCAAGGGGGTATCTGCCGCCACCGCCCTGGCCCTCCTGGCCGCCGCCAGCGCCCTCCTGTTCGGCCGGGGCCGTGACCTGCCGCTCACCTGGCCGGCCCTCGGGCTTTTCGTCCTCTTCGCCGGGTTCTTCACCCTCGATTTCCTGGCCGAGATGCGGGAGCGGCGCAAGGTGACGGGCACCTTCGCCCGGTATGTCTCGCCCCAGGTGCTGGACTACCTGCTCGAGAGCCATCAATTGCCCCCCCTGGGGGGCGAGCGGAAGGAGATCACCGTCCTCTTCTCCGACATCCGCTCCTTCACCACGATCAGCGAGAGCACCCCGCCCGACCTGCTGGTGGAGTGGCTCAACGACTACTTCTCCCTCCTCGTGACGGTGATCTTCCGGTACCAGGGGACCTTCGACAAGTTCATCGGCGACGCCGTGATGGCCTACTGGGGCGCCCCGACGCCGCAGGCCGACCACGCCGAGCGGGCCGTGCGGTGCGCCCGGGAGATGGTGATCGAATTGAAGAAGTGGAACGCGGACCGCGCCGCCCGCGGCCTCCCGCCGCTTAACAACGGCGTGGGAATCCATTCGGGCCCGGCGGTCGTCGGCGAAATGGGAGCGGTGGTGGAGGGACGGCGGCAGGTCAACTTCACCTGCCTGGGCGACACCGTCAACACCGCCTCCCGCGTGGAGGGGCTCACCAAGGGGTACAAGCGCTCCATCCTCTTCACCGAGGGGACGGCCCGCCTCCTCCCGCCCGACCTGGCGGTGGAGGCCCTGGGGTCCACCGAAGTGAAGGGGAAGCACGATAGTGTTACAATTTTCTCGTTGAAGGAGGACCTATGACGCTCATGATTCTTTTTTTCGCCCTGTTCCCCGCGGACCGATGCGCATTGACCTACGCCCTCTCCGGCGCCGCCTCGGGCGAGGTGCGCGTGACGGCGGAGGGCGATCAGTTCCGCCTCGACGCCCCCGGCGGCAAGGCCTACTTCTGGAACGGCAAGGCGCTCCAGCAACTCGACGGCGCCGGATGGAACAAGATCAAGGGGGCCCTCTACGCGAAGGAGAACTTCCCCCTGGCCCTCTTCCTGGAGACCGAAAAACTGACCCGGTTCGACCGCCCGTCCTCGTGGACCCTCCTGGAGGGGAAATTGAAGGTCGAGGCGTCCTTCGACGCCCAGGGGCTGGCCCGAGCCGATCTCACTCATGCCGAGTGGGGCGCCGTCACCGTCAAGCGGACGGCTTATGCCCCCCTGCAGACCGTCGCCGAGGGCACCTTCCCCTCCAAAAAGGGATTCCTCTCGGGCGTCTCCGGCCTCAAGGGAATGATGGGCATGGGCGACCAGAAGGAGGCCTCCGCCACCGCCGGGGCCCGCGGCGTGGGCGAGGAGGCCAACATGGACAGCGCCGAACCGGACTACGCCGCGCTCGAGGCGGTGGAGAGCGTGGCCGTCACCGGACCGGAAGTGGACACCTTCGCCCAGGCGGGAGGGTTGAAATGAAGAGACTCGTCCTTGTTCTGCTGTTGTTCTGCGTTCCCCTGGCCGCCCAGGACATTTCCAAGATCGGCGGCCTCTTCAAGGCCACGAAGGACTTCACCCCCGAGGAGGAGCAGGCCATCGGGCGCGCCGTGGCGGCGAAAGTCCTGGGCATCTA
>DCUZ01000085.1:11572-29154 GCA_002327305.1 Holophagales bacterium UBA2201
AAGCACATCCTCAAGGAGGTCAAGCGCGCCAACCTCCTCTCCGCCGGAACGGGGCTGGCCGCCGACCAGGCCTTCAAGGGGGGCGGCCTCGGCGATGAGATGGCCCGCAGGATCAGCCAGAAGGCCATGGAGGTGCTCCTGACGAAGGGGCTGGCCAAGAAGGACGAATACAAGGCGGACGCCATCGGGTTCGCCACCGCCTGCCGGGCGGGCTACTCGGCGGCTGCCTATTTCGACTTCCTCGACAAGATGGACCGGATCACCTCCTCCCCCGGGATGGCCGTCCTGGTCAAGACCCACCCCCAACCCGCCACCCGGCTGAAGGAATTGCAGTCGGAAAAATGCGGAGCCCCGGCCCTTCTTCCGGAGCGCTACCAGCAGGCGATGAAACGGTAGGCCCGCCATGCGTCTCGTCCGCTCCCTCCGCCCCGCCCCCGGCTCCACCCTGGCTCTCTTCCTCCACGAGGAACAGGCGGCCCGGGGTGCTTTTGACCTCCCCGAGCCCCTCCGCAAGCCCGTGACCGAAGCGGCCCGTGGCCTGGATTTCAAGGGCCGCCTCGGAGAGGCGAAGGGGACCCTCCTCGCCGGGACGGGCCCCAAGGCCGTCCAGTTCACGGGGTTGGGACCCGCCGGCAAACTTCCGGTGGACCGCCTCGGCCGCATCCTTCGGGCCTGGGCCTCCACCGCCCCGGCGAAAAGCGTCGTCTCCCTCCACCCCGGCCTCCTCCGCGTCCCCAACAATGAGGCCTGGGCCGTCGCCCTCCGCCTCCTCACCGCCTCCGACCGCCCCGGCCAGGACTTTCAAAAGCACCCGAAGGGGGAACTCACCGCCGGGATCCTCCCCCCCTCCACCCTCGCCCCCGTGGAGGCCGGGGCCGCGCTGGAAAAAACGGCGGCGTTGAGGGAAGGGGCCGAGGTGGCCCGCGCCCTGGGGTCCGCCCCCGGCAATCTCCTCACGCCACAGGGGTTCGCCCGACGGGCCTGCGAGCTCGCCCGCCATTACGGCTGGAAGGCGACGGTGCTGGGACCGGCCGATTTGAAGAAACGGAAACTGCCCGGCCTGGTGATGGTGGGGAAGGGGTCGGAGAACCCGCCCGTCCTGGTCCGCCTCGCCGCCGGGACGAAAACCCGCCGCATCCTCGTCGGCAAGGGGATCACCTTCGACTCCGGCGGCATCTCCATCAAGCCCGTCGCCGGCATGGACGAGATGAAGTACGACAAGTGCGGCGCGGCGACGGCCCTGGGGGCCCTCGTGGCCCTCTCCGAAATGGACGCGGCCGACGGCACGACCGTGTACCTCCCCCTGGCCGAAAACCTCCCCGGAGGCCGTGCCTTCCGCCCGGGCGACATTCTGCGGTGGCCCGACGGCACCAGCGTGGAGATCCTGTCCACCGACGCCGAGGGGCGCCTCGTCCTGGCCGACGCCATCCACCTGGCCGCTGGTGAGAAGCCCGAGTTCATCCTCACCGCCGCCACCCTCACCGGGGCGATGAAGTTCTCCCTCGGGAGCGTCGCGGCCGGCCTCTTCACGCGCGTCCCCGCCCTGCGGGACCGCCTCCTCGACGCCGCCTCCGCCACCGGGGAGTTCTGCTGGGAACTGCCGCTGTGGGAGGAGTACGACGAGATGACGCGGGGGGAGATCACCACGCTGAAGAACTCCACCTCCGGGGTGGCCGGAAGCATCACCGCCGCCGCCTTTCTCAAGGCCTTCGCCGGCGACACCCCCTTCGCCCATCTCGACATCGCCTACACGGCCTACCGCCCCCCTTCGGAGAAGAAGTTCAAGGGGCCGTCGGGATGGGGGGTCGCCCTCCTCGCCCATGCCCTTCGCGAACCGGGAGATTAGGTCGGCATCCTGGTCCCAACGCCCCTTCGAAGGCGAGCGGTTCGATCGGGTCCGTTTCGCCTCGAGCGATCTCTCCCGGTGCGCCTTTCGGGATTGCTCCTTCATCGCGACCGTCTTCGAGGCATGCGACCTCTCCAAAACCCTCTTCGAGGGATGCCGGATCGAGGGACTGGCGTTCCGCGAGTGCGACCTCGGCCGCTCCTCGTGGGCCTTCTGCACCGCCCGGGAACTGGAGTGGGCCGAATCGTCCCTGGCCCATGCGGGTGTCAGGGAATGCCTCCTCCCGGACCTCGCCATCCGCGCTTGTGACCTGAACAGGACTCTCTTCGAGGACGCCATGCTCGAGGGGGCGCGCATGGCCGGCGTCCTGGGCCCCGGCGCCCGGTTCCTCCGGTCCAACCTCCTGGAGGCCGTCCTGGAGGGGTGCCGGTTCCGCCGCGGGGAGTTCGCCGGGGGCCTGTGGGACCTGAGCCGGATGGATGACTGCGACCTGCGCCGCGCCTCGTTCTCGGAGGTCAAGGCCGCGGGCGTCCGCTGGGAGCGCCTCCTCCTGGAGGAGGCCTCCTTCCACGACACCACCCTCGCCGGGACCGTGGAGGCCGCCGATGTCAACCCCGCCGGGCCGGGCCTCGTCTATATCCCTGATGGACTGCGAAACGGTGATCCCCTGCCCGGTCGCTGACCCCGCCGAACGGTGGCGGGCGCTCTACGAGGAGCACCGCAAGGCGGTGTTTTCGGTGTGCTACGCCCTTCTCGGGAGCGTCCCCGACGCCGACAACGCCACGCAGGAGGTGTTCCTCAAGGCCCGCCGCCACCTGCACCGCCTCGACGCCCTGAGAAGCGAACGGGCCTGGCTGGTGCGCGTCGCCGTGCGGACCTGCCAGGACCAGCGCAAAAGCTTCTGGCGCCGCCTGTTCACGGGACGGGCGGAGATGCCTCCGGACCGGGGCTCCCCCGCCACAGCCCACGCGGAGATGGAGGCGACGGAGGAGCAAATCCGCGTCCGCGCCGCCATCGCCCGACTCTCCAGGCAACAGCGCACCGCCGTGGCCCTGAAGTACTACCACGCCATGGACACCGCCGCCATCGCCCGGGCCATGGGGGTGGCCGAAGGGTCGGTGAAGGTCCACCTCCACCGCGGGGTCGCCAACCTGCGCAAACTCCTGGAGGGACCCGAATGATCCATTCCACCCTCGCCGACTTCATGGCCCACCGCATCGAGGGGACGCCCCTCCCCTGTGCCTGCTCGGCCTGCGCCGAACAGGCGAAAGCATGGGAAGCGGGCCGCGCCGCCGCGGCGGGGGCGGCCGACGCCCTGCCCACGGCATTTTGGACGGCACAGGAGGCGCGGCTTCAGGAACGGACCGCAAGAGCCGCCCCCTCCCTTGGCCGCGCCCTGGCGGGGAGCGCCGCGCTCCTCGTTCTGGGCGTCGGCCTGGCCCTGCTCCTGACGCGGTCCACCCCTCCCGTCGTGGATGATTACGAGACCCGCTACGCCGCCGTCCAGGAAGCCCTGGAGCGCCCGGCCCTGGGCGGCCTGGAGGCGTGCGGCGTCCTGCTGTACGAAAACGAAGAAGGCGGCACCGCCGCCGAGGAGGCCCTATGAAAATCTCATTTCTCCGAAGTTCTTATGTGGCGCAGGTTCTCAACCTGCGAACATCTGTGTTTGCCGGCCTGATCGTTCTGTTCGCCGCCGGCGCGTTCGCCCAGGGGTTCCTCGACCTTCCCCCGGGCAAATGGTGGAAGAACGAGGAGGTGATCCAGGCCCTCTCCCTCACCCCCGACCAGCAGAGAAAGCTGGACGACATCATGTACGCCCATCTGGAGCAGATGATCGACCTCAAGGCCGGATTCGAGAAGGAAGAACTGCGCCTGAGGCAGATGCTCGACCTTCCCAAGGTGGACGAGAAGCGCCTCCTGGAGCAGGCCCAGCGCGCCATCGAATCCCAGACCCGGATGCAGTTGAACCGCGCCGCCATGTTCACCAAGGTGCGGGTCCTCCTGACGCCCGAGCAGTGGGAAAAGATCAAGATCCGCTTCCAGCAGGAACGCCGCGACCGGCGGTTCCAGGACCTTCGGGAGCGCCGGGAAGGCCACGGCCCGGGGCTGCAGGACCCTCTTCCCGAACCCCGCCCCGAACCGGAGGGGGTGATGTAGGGCCGACTCTGCCGTCGGCCAAGTTTCCTCTTCATTTGGGGCTGACGCACTTGCCCGTCGGATAGAACCGCAGGTTGGAGAACCTGCGCTACATTCTGCAGAGCGGATGCGCAAGGGGGCTGCCGATGCGCAGGAGTGAATGTTACCGCGCGGTCTCCGCGCTGGAGTTCATTCGGTTGCGGCAGGCGATGGGGTTGGAGCGATACCGGAAAACCCGGCCGCGGGACCCGGATAAATGGCGGCTCTTGCGCAGGATGTATCTGATGCTGATGGAACGGCGCGAGGTGGAAGACTATCTCCTTCTGGGGCCCCGGCGCAGAATTATAAAAACATAGCGGAGTTGAACGCTCGGTTCCCCTGATAGTTTCAGTCCCGGGCTATGGGGTGGATCCGATCCCCTGCCAATGCTCCTCGTGGATCTTGGCGGGATCGTACCGCTGGGCCGGATCCTTCTCCTCCGCCGGCCGGCCGACGGCGACCATGGCGATGGGGAGGACGGATCCCGGAAGGCCGTACAATCTGGCCGTCTCCTTGATGCGCTCCTCGCGGGGATAGATCCCCAGCCACACCGCGCCCAAGCCGAGGGCATGGGCGGCGAGGAGGAGGTTTTGCGTGGCGGCGGCGCAGTCGAGGGCCAGATAGCCGTCGAGGGGCTGGGCCGAGCGGTCACCGCAGACGAGGATCCCCGCCGGGGCCTCTTTGAGCATGGCGGCGTGGGGGTGGAATGCCGCGAACCCATCCAGGAGGGCGCGTTCGGTGACGACCACGAACCGCCACGGCTGGAGGTTCTTGGACGAGGGGGCCTGCATGGCGGCCCGGAGCAGGATCTCTACTTTCTCCGGCCCCACGGCGTCGGGCTTGTACCTGCGGATGGAGCGGCGGGTGACGATGGCTTCGATAGCGTCCATGGAATCCCCTCTTAGGACTCGAAATAGCGGCTGAATCGGAATTGCAGTGCCTCGGCCACATGGGACGGGGTGATGGCCTCGGCGCCCTCCAGGTCGGCGATGGTGCGGGCCGTCTTGAGGACGCGGTGGAGCCCCCGGCCGGAAAGGGAGAAGCGGTCCGCCGCGGTCTTGAGGAGAGTCCTGGCCTCCGGTCCCAGGGCGCAATGCTTCTGAATCTGCGACGGCCCCATCCGCCCGTTGACGCGGACGCGGGACCGGCTGAACCTCCGGGCCTGCCGCTCCCGCGCCGCCAGGACACGGTCCCGGATGGCGGCCGAGCCCTCTTCGGCTTCGGGAGCGTCCATCTCGTCGAAGGAGAGGGCGGGCACCTCCACCGTGAGGTCCACGCGGTCGAGCAGGGGCCCCGAGATGCGCCCCTGGTACTGTTTGATCTGGTTGGGGGTGCACCGGCAGGGTTTCGAGGGGTGTCCCAGGAAGCCGCAGGGACAGGGGTTCATGGCGGAGAGGAGGAGGAAGGCGCAGGGGAAGGTGAGCGACTGGGCGGCGCGGGTGATGGTGACGCGCCCGTCTTCGAGGGGCTGGCGGAGGGCCTCCAGCACATCGCGCCGGAACTCCGTCAGCTCATCGAGGAACAGCACCCCCTGGTGGGCCAACGAAATTTCCCCCGGCTGGATGTTCTGCCCACCCCCGGTCATCCCCGCGTAGGAGATGGTGTGGTGGGGCGACCGGAAGGGGCGCAGGCGGAGGATGGGCTCGCCCGCGGGGAGGAGGCCGGCGCACGAGTGAACGCGGGTGGCCTCGATGGCCTCCTCCAGCGTCATGGGGGGGAGGATGGTGGGCATCCGGGCCGCGAGCAGACTTTTCCCCGTCCCGGGCGGCCCCACCATCAGGACATGGTGCCCGCCGGCGGCGGCGACCTCCAGGGCCCTCTTGGCCATCGCCTGCCCGCGGACCTCCCTGAAATCCAGGGGGAGGAGAACCTCCCCCTCCTCCAGCGGGGTGTGGGAAACGGGGGCGATGATGGCGCGTCCGGCAAGGTGGGCGCACGCCTCGCTCAGGGAAGCCACGGGGATCACCTCCAGCCCCCTCACCAGCGCCGCCTCGGCGGCATTGGCGGAGGGGACGAGCATCTGCCGGAATCCGCCCTCCCGGGCGAGGAGGGCCATGGAGAGGACGCCGGGGACGGGCTTGACGGTGCCGTCGAGGGAGAGCTCCCCGGCCAGGAGCTGCTTGGGCCCGGCCTCGAAACGGACCTGGCCGCTGGCGGCCAGGATGCCGAGGGCGATGGGGAGGTCGAGGGTGGTCCCCTCCTTGCGGAGGTCGGCCGGGGCCAGGTTGACGGTGACGGGGGCGTTGGAGGGGAAGAAGAACCCGGAGTTGAGCACCGCGGACTTCACCCGCTCGCGCCCCTCTTTGACGGCCGCGTCGGGGAGGCCGACCGTGACGTAATTCTTCATCCCCAGGCCGATGTCCACCTCCACCTCCACGGCTTTGGCGTCGATGCCGAGGAGGGTGGCGGAGACCAGGCGGGAAAGCACGGGTCTATTGAATGACCAGGGTCTGTCCGGGGTGGAGGAGGTCGCTGGTGAGATTGTTGGCGGCTTTGAGGCGGTCCACCGAGGTGCTGAACTGGCGGGCGATCTTGGCCAGGGTGTCGCCGCGGCGGATCTTGTAGGTCTTGGTGGTCATCACCGTGGCCTCCCCCGCCATCCCGGGCACCTTGATCTGCTGGCCCGGGCGGATGATGGTGCGCTGGGTGAA
The DNA here is from genome assembly GCA_002327305.1 of Holophagales bacterium UBA2201. Lineage (GTDB taxonomy): Bacteria > Acidobacteriota > Thermoanaerobaculia > UBA2201 > UBA2201 > UBA2201. The sequence goes on from DCUZ01000085.1 coordinate 18,245, forward strand.
CCCGTTGGCCTCCAGGAGGCGCTGGAGCGGCACTCCGTACTTGCGCGCGATGGAGTAGGGGCTCTCCCCTTTCTTGACCGTGTGGTACCCCTCGTAGATCGCTTCGGGGATGAAGAGGGGCTGGCCGGGCATCAGGTCCTGCCCGATATCGAGGTTGTTGACCCGGGCCAACAGCGACTGCTTCACCTTGAACCGGGCCGCCAGCGAGGAGAGGCAGTCGCCGGGTTGGACGACATGGACGGGGATCCCCTGCATGAGGAGGTCGCGCGTCCCCTCGGGGACCCTGATGGAATAGCCGTTCTGGGGCGTGTATTTGCCCCGCAGTTCGGGGTTGAGGTCGAGGAGGGTTTCCAGGGTCAGGCCGGCCTTCCAGGACAGTTTCTGCAGGTCCACCGAGGTGGGGAGGTAGAGGTCCTCGGTGTGGAACCACGGCTCCTCGGAGTAGGAGAACCCGTACTTGGCGGGGTTGGAACCGATCTCGATGGCGGCCAGGACCGAGGGGACGAAATTGCGGGTCTCCTTGGGCAGACAGGGGCGCAGGGTCCAGAAGTCGTCGCTCTTGCAGCGCTTCATGGCTTTGTTGACGTTGCCCAGGCCGCAGTTGTACGAGGCGATGGCCAGGAGGCGGTCGTTGTCCAGTTCGTCGAGGGAGTTGCGCAGGTAGCGCGCCGCGGCCCGGGTGGACTTCTCGATGTGGGCCCGCTCGTCGACGACGGAGTTGATGGTCAGGCCGTAAATGCGGGCCGTGCCGCGCATGAACTGCCACATCCCGTAGGCCCCCACGCGGGAGCGGGCCCGGGGGCGGCACATGGACTCGGTGAGGGTGAGATAGATGAGATCGGCCGGGGTCCCCGCCTCCTCGAAGGCGCTCTGAAACATGGGACGGTGCTGGCCGAACCGGTCCAGGGCGGCCTGGAACTTGTCGTGCACCCGTTCGGCGTAGTAGGCGATGGCCGCCTCCACGGCGGGATGGGGCGGCAGGGTGTCCTCTTCGGGGCTGATGAGGGGGCTGTCCTCCTCCCAGTCGTCCAGCGCCACCGCCTCGGGGATCTCGATCTCGATCTCCTCCGGCTCCGCCGGCTCCGCGATCGGCTCCAGATCCGCAACGGCGATGGAGGCCGCCTCAGGAGGCGGGACTTCCATGGGGGGCGGGGGGGTGGTCTGGCAGGCGACGAGGAGGATCAGAAGGGGAAGAGCAAAAGTGGTCAAAAAGCGCATTACGGCTCCTGGATTTCGATTTTTAGGTTGAGGAGAAGATGGCGGATCGCCTTGAGGTCCTTGAGGGGGATGGTCAGGATCATGGGCTCGCCCAGTCCCTTCTGCCCGTCATCGCGCACGGTCACGGCGACGGACACCTCGCCCGCCTTCTGGAGGACCCCCTTCCTGAGGAGCACCTCGAAGGTCTTGTTGATCTCCTTCCTCTGGTCGGAGGCGCCGGCCAGCAGAAGGTCCACGTCCTGCAGGGAGCTTTTCTTCCGGGGCCGGGCCGGGCCGGCGTCCAGCGGGACCTGCCGGCGGAGTTTCTCCAGTTCGCCCAGGATGTCCACCGACGATTTCACCCGGACATGCCGGACCTCCATCGTCGCCTGGCCGTTGGCTTGGGCCACCTGGCCGAACTCGATCTTCTCCTCGGGCGGCGGGGGGGCGGGGGCGGGCATGGGCTTGGAGGGACGGGGGGCGGAGACCACCGTGTCGGAGAGGTCGGGGGCGGCGGCCTGGGCCGCGGGAGGCGGCGGGGCTGCGGGCGGGCGCGCGGGGATGGCCTGCGTCATCGCGGAGGCGGCCGCCCGCCCCCCCTCGCGCATGGTGAACTTGGTCTCCGGAACGGGCGGTCTCTTCGTGGCGGGCGCGTGCTCCTCCGTCAGTTTCTTGCGGAGGTGCTTGAGGGTGGTCTTGGATATCTCCTTGAGGGTCTCGAACACCCCCTTCCCGTTGGTGGCCACTGCCTCCACGCAGGGGAATTTCCCCTCCTTGTTGAGGATGGCGTTCATCTCCGCCACGGTCATCACGTTGGGAAGGTCGCGCTTGTTGTACTGCAGGACCGTGGGGATGTCGTCCAGGACCAGCCCCAACTCCTTCAGGTTCTCCCGCAGGTTCTTGAAGCTCTCGACGTTGGCGTTCTCCATGGGACGCTGGGAATCGGCCACGAAGACGATGCCGTCCACCCCTTTGAGGACGAGTTTACGAGTGGTGTTGTAGAACACCTGGCCGGGGACGGTGTAGAGCTGGATCTTCGTCTTGTATCCGCCGATGGTCCCCACCTCCAGCGGCAGGAGGTCGAAAAAGAGGGTCCGGTCGGCCTCGGTCTCGAGCGAGACCATCTCGCCGCGCGTTTCAGGGCTCGTCTTTTGATAGATGAATTGCAGATTACTGGTCTTCCCGCACAGGCCGGGACCATAGTAGACGACTTTCACCGTCATCTGCTGGGTGGCGAGGTTAAGGAAGACCATAAGGCACCATATGGTAGCACCGTTATTGCCGATGTGTCAATCCTCTGATTGGGTGACAGTTGGACCCGGATGGCCGCGGGCTCCTGAATCCGGCCCCATGATAGAATGGCGGAGATCTCATTATCTCAAGGAGCCGATTTTATGCCTGTTTATTTATATGTCATCCTCGCCTATCTCCTGGTCCTGATGGGGTTCAACATCTACCGTTCGAAAAAGATAAAAAGTTCCGAGGAGTTCATGGTGGCCGGGCGGTCGCTTTCGCTCACCACCATGGTCTTCACCCTCATCTGCACCTGGATCGGCTCGGGGACCTTCATCGCGGGGGCCGAATACGCCGCCAACGCCGGGTGGTCCTCCCTCTGGCTCCCCGCCGGCGCCTGGGTGGGCATCGCCGTCATCTATTTCCTGGCCGCCAAGATCCGCACCTTCGGCCAGTACACCGTGGGCGACATTCTTGAGGTGCGCTACGGAAAATTCGCCCGTCTCTTCGGGGCCATCGCCCTCATCATCGCCTTCACCACCATCGTCTCCTACCAGTTCCGCGCCGGCGGCTACATCCTCAACGTGGCCACCAAGGGCGCCATCTCGGTCGAGGCGGGGCAGGCCATCGCCGCCGCCTTCGTCATCCTCTTCACGGCCCTCGGCGGGATGATGGCGGTGGCCTACACCGACCTCCCCAACGGGATCATCATCCTCCTCGCCTGCTGCGCCGCGCTCCCCCTCACCGTTCTCGCCGCCGGCGGCTTCGACGCGGCCGCCGCCGCCCTTCCGGCCCAGCACTTCGCCGTTTTCTCCGCAGACTTCGGCCAGTATCCGGCGCTCAAGGCGGGGGGCTACTTCCTTGCCACGCTTCTCCTGCTGATGGGCATCCAGTCCATGTACCAGAAGTTCTACTCCGCCAAATCGCCCGCCGAGGCGAAGAAGGCCGTGGCCTTGTGGATCGTGGGGACCATCGTGGTGGAGACCCTCGTCGTGGCCATCGCCGTCTATGCCGCCGCGGCCCACTGGGCGGACCTCAAGGCCTTCGAGATCGCGGGGCGGGTCAAGGCGGAGGTGTCGGCCGGGACGCTGGAACCCGCCGCCTCCGCCGCGCGGGCCCGGACGCTGGCCGACGACCTGCTGGCCGCGGGCCAGGCCGGGGCCGATCAGGCCGGCACCCTCCACGGCCGCCTCGAAGGCGCCTTCGCGGGACTGGGGACGGCCGAAGCGGTGGCCAAGGTGCGCGTGGGGACCGACCCCGCCTCCATCGTCCTGCAGGCGGCCGAAGACATGGCCTCCCGCGGCGGCGTGACCCTCCTCTTCGGCCTCCTCCTCCTGGGCGCGGCGTGCGCCGTGGTCCTCTCCACCGGGATGAACTACCTCCTCTCCCCCTCCACCAATATCATGCATGACATCTACAGCCGCTTCATCCGCCCCGACGCGGACGAGAGGACGAAGGTGGCCCTGCAGAAGGTCTTCATCGTCCTCCTGGGAACCTGCGCCTTCCTGATGATCTTCATCCCCACGGTCCTGCACGCCCGCATCTCGGTCCTGCGCTACTCCTACTTCGCCTACACGATGTACGGCGTCTCCATCACCCCGGCCCTCCTCGCCGCCCTGGCGTGGAAGCGCGCCACGAAGGCCGGCGGTCTGGCCTCCATCCTCTCCGGCGCGGCGATGGCCCTGGTCTTCGAATTGGTCATCCCCATCGCCTTCCCCGGGGTGCTCTTGGGCGGCGATCCCTGGGGCATCCCCAGCATCTACCCCTCGGCCTTCGTCTCGATAGCGATGCTGATCATCGTGTCCTATCTCACGCCCCCCCCCAGACCGGAGGAATTGCGGGCGCTGTTCCCGGAGGAAGGGCAAGCCTGACCCCGGTTTCCCACGGGTTGCGGCAGTGATGGGGAGGATATGCCTTGCGCCCTTGAACAGGCGGGAAGTTGCCACAGGCCCGGGCTGACGCGTTCGGCCGAACGGGCGGCAGGATGGCCCCGCTTGCCCGGCGATGGAGACCGCTATAAGGCCGTGATCGTCTCCTCGCGCCGGGGACCGGTGGAGACCAGGACGGCGCGGACCTTGAGGAAGTCCTCGATGAACCGGACATAGTCCCTCGCCTGGCGGGGCAGATCATCGAAGGCGCGGACGCCGCAGGTGTTCTGCTGCCAGCCGGGCAGGACGATGTACTCGCCCACCAGCCGGTCCATGCTCTCCTCGCCGGCGGGGAGGGAGGTGAGTTCCGTGCCGTGCTCCCGGTAGCGGATGCACACCTGGATATCGGACAGTTCGTCCAGGACATCCAGTTTGGTCAGCGCGATGGTTTCCACGCCGTTGAGCCGGACGGCTTGGCGCAGGGCCACCAGGTCCAGCCACCCCACCCGGCGCGGGCGTCCGGTGGTGGTGCCGAACTCGTTGCCCCGGGCCCGCAACTTCTCGCCCAGGGCGTCCTTCAACTCGGTGGGGAACGGGCCCAGCCCCACCCGGGTGGTGTAGGCCTTGACGACCCCCATGCAGGCGTGGATGTCCCGATGATTGAGGCCGCTGCCCGAAAGCGCCCCGCCGATGGTGCAGGTGGAGGAGGTGACGAAGGGGTAGGTGCCGTGGTCGAGGTCGAGGAGGGTCCCCTGCGCCCCCTCCAGGAGGATGCGCTTGCCCATGCCGGAGAAGGAGCGGGCCAGTTCGCAGGTGTCGGCCAGGTAGCCCTTCAGCTTCGACCCCGCCTCCAGCAGTTTCCCAAGAACCGCCTCGGCGGGGATCGGCTTCTTCTTGTAGTAGTGCTCGAGCAGGAAGTTCAGCGGGGGGAGGATCATCCCGAGGCGCTCCCGGAGGGCCTTGTCGTGGACGAGGTCGCAGGCGCGGACGCCCAGGCGCGAGGTCTTGAACTCGTACGTGGGGCCGATGCCGCGGCCGGTGGTGCCGATGGGGCCGGCGCCCTCCTCCCGGGCCTGGTCCAGGAGTTGGAACTGCGGGAGGACGATCTGGGCGCGGTCGGAAAGGAACAGGTTGGCGCCCACGGCCACGCCCTGCTGCTCCAGCCCCTCGATCTCCGCCAGGAGGGCGAAGGGGTCCACCACCATGCCGTTGCCCAGGATGCAGATCTTCCCGGGGTGGAGGATGCCGGAGGGGATGAGGTGGAGGGCGAAATGCTTGTCGGCGAACCGCACCGTGTGTCCGGCGTTCGCCCCTCCCTGGAACCGGACGAAGACGTCGAAGTCCTTCGCCAGAAGGTCGACGATCTTCCCCTTTCCCTCGTCGCCCCACTGGAGCCCCAGGACGACCAGGTTGCTCATCACTCTCCCACCAGGGGTTCCAGCTTGGCGATGACGGCCTCGATGCGCTCGCGCACGCGCGCCTTTTCCTCCTGCCAGTCGAGGAACTCGGCCGGCGGGACGGGCTCGGGGCGCTCGATCAACTCGGCGTTCTCCCTCTCGAGGGAACGGACCCGTTCCTTCAGTTCCGTGATCTCTTCGCGGGCGGTCTCCAGGCGGCCGACCACCTGTTCGATCTTCTCTTCCAATACGGCGATGAAATCCATGGCAACCCTCCTATATTCTCACGGGGTGGCGGGCGGTGAGGTGCGCGACGATCCGCCCGCGGGCGGCGTTGACCTCCTCCTGGGTGAGGGAGCGCTCGCGGCTCTGGAACACCAGGGTGAGGGTGGTGCGGACCTCGCCGGTCGCCTGGAACCGGTACTTGTACAGGATCCCCTCCAGGAGGGGCTCGCCCGCCTCGCGCACGGCGCCCTCGAGGGACTCCCAGGCGAGCCCGGCGTCGTGGGCGATGGTCAGATCGACGCGCACCGGCGGGAAGGCCGCCACCGGCTTGAACACCGGCGGGACCTTGAATGTGTCGACAAAGGGCTCCAAGGCAAGGTCGGCGCACCACGCGGGGAAACGGGCGTCCTCGACCGCGGCCTCGCCCATGACGCCCACGATCCGGCCCTGGGCGATGACTCGGGCCGAACCGTTGGGCCGGAATCCCCTAACGGCGGCCGGCTCGAACCGCACCGCGCCCGCCCGCAGGCGCTCCAACAGGACCTCCACCACCCCCTTGAGATGGTAAAAGGTGAAGGGGAGCGGTTCGCTGTTCTCTCCGTATTCGCGCGGCCCCGAGAGGAGGATCCCCGCGCGCAGGTCCTCCCCGTAGCCGTCGCCCTTCCGGTAATAGACCTTGCCCACTTCGAAGAAGGCGCCCCGGTCGCTCCCCTTCCTCAGGTTGGCCTCCAGCGTCCGGACCAGCCCGGGGACCAGCGATTGGCGCATCCAGGCCTCGTCGGCGTTCAGCGGGTTGGCGATCTCCGCCGGCTCCCCGGGGGCGGTGGGCTCGAAGGTGTCCAACTCCTTCCGGGTGGCGAAGGCGTAGGAATAGACCTCCTGCAGGCCCGCCTCCGCCAGGTGGTCCTGCGCGGCGGCAACGAGCGCCAGGGGGGGGAGTTCCCACACCTTCCCGGTGGTGACCGCGGGCATGTGGGAGGGGAGGTTGTTGTAACCGTGGAACCGGGCAAGTTCTTCGTAGAGGTCCACCTCCTCCCGGATGTCGGCGCGGAAGGAGGGGGGGATGACCCGGAGGGTGTCCCCCAGGTCCTCCACCCGGAATTCGAGGGCGGCCAGGGTTTTCAGGATGAAGGCCCGGTCGAACTCGAACTCGAAGAACCGCTGCATGGCCGGGAGGCGCAGGGTGAGGACCGGGGCCTCGTGGGGGCGCGGATGGGCGTCCAGGATGGGCCCCGCCACGGCGCCGCACCCCAGGTCGCGGATGAGGCGCGCGGCCAGCATGAGGGCGCGGGGGGGCATCAGCGGATCGGCCCCCCGGGAGAAGCGCTGGGAGGCCTCCGAATTGAGGGCGTGGCGGCGGGCGGCCCGCCGGACGGCATCGGGGTCGAAATAGGCCGATTCCACGAGGACGCGGGTCGTGGAGGGGCTGATCTCGGTGGCCTCCCCGCCCATGATCCCGGCCATGGCGACGGGCCCCCGGGGATCGGCGATGAGGCATTCGTCCCCGTGAAAGACGCGGTCCACCGCGTCGAGGGTGCGCATCTTCTCCCCCGCGCGGGCCCGGCGGACGATGACGGTCCGCTCGCTCAACTTGTCCAGGTCGAAGGCGTGGAGGGGGTGCCCCACGGCGGCCAGGACGAAATTGGTGATGTCCACCATGACATTGATGGGGCGGATGCCGGCCAGCTCCAGCCGCCGGACCAGCCACGGCGGCGAGGGTCCGATCTTCACCCCCTCCACCACCAGGGCGCAGTACCGGGGGCAGAGGGCGGGGTCCTGGATGGTAATGCGGGCGGCGCCGGAGCCGCCGGACAGAACGGGAAGTTCCAGGACCTCCGGCGGGCGGAGGGCGATCCCGTAATGCGCGGCCACTTCGCGCGCGATGCCGAGGTGGCTGAGGGCGTCGGGGCGGTTGGCGGTGATCTCGAGTTCCAGGACGGCCTCGTCGGCCAGCACTTCGGCCGCCTCGAGGTTCATCCCCAGATCCATCAGCACCCCGGAGATGGCCTTGGGGTCGGCCTCCACGGGGGCGTATTCGCGGATCCAGGAGTGCAGATATTTCACAACAGGCTCCGCATCGCCCTGGCGTCGGACTCGAAGTGGAGGCGGATGTTGGGCATGCCGTACTTGATCATCGCCACGCGGTCGATGCCCATCCCGAAGGCGAACCCGCTCCACCGCTCCGGGTCCCAGCCCACGTTGCGCAGGACCTGGGGATGCACCATTCCGCTTCCCATGATCTCCACCCAGCCGGTGTTGGAGCAGACGCGGCACCCCTTCCGGGAGCAGAACACGCACGAGACCACCACGTCGGCCGAGGGCTCGGTGAACGGGTAGTAGGAGGGCTGGAACCGGACGGCGACGCTCGCGTCGAACAACTGCTTGAGGAAGTGCTCCAGCGTCGCCTTGAAATGGGCGAAGGAGAGATGGCGGTCGACGGCGAGCCCCTCGATCTGGTGGAACATGGGGCTGTGCCGCGGGCTGTCGTCCCTGCGGAAGACGCGCCCGGGCGCCAGGATCATCAGAGGGGGCGCGTGCTTCTTCATCGAGCGGATCTGCACGTTGGAGGTGTGGGTGCGCAGGAGCCAGGGGGCTCGCAGGTAGAAAGTATCCTGTGCGTCGCGCGCGGGATGGTTCTCGGGGAGGTTCAGGGCGGTGAAGTTGTGCCAGTCGTCCTCGATCTCGGGGGCGTCCTCCACGGAGTACCCGAGCGCCCGGAAGATCCCCTCCATCTGCCGGCGGACCCGGGTGATGGGGTGGAGCATTCCGGCGGGAGGCGGGAGGCCGGGGAGGGTGACGTCGATGCGGTCGCGCCGGCCGAGCTCCTCCTCGGCGCGGGCCTTCAACTCCGCCGCCAGCTCGTCCAGACGCCCCTCGATGGCCGTCTTCACCTCGTTCAGGCGGGCGCCGAACCCCCTCCTTTCCTCCGGGGGGAGACCGGGCAGGGCCTTGAAGAGTTCCGTCACGAGGCCGGATTTGCGGGAAAGGTACTTCACCCTTAAGGCCTCGAGGGCCTCCATACATGGCAACGCCTTTGCTTCCCGGGCAAAGGCGTTGAGCAGATCGTCGGGGCTGAAGGCCATGTAAGGGTTATGCCCGGACCTGCTCCACGATGGTCTTGAAAGTGGGGAAGTCCGTGGCCGCGATGTGCGCCAGCACCTTCCGGTCCAGGGTCACCCCCTTGTCCTTGAGGGTCTTGACGAACTCGGAGTACTTCAGCCCCAGCATCCGGCAGGCGGCGTTGATCCGGACGATCCAGAGGGCCCGGAATTCGCGCTTGCGGACGCGGCGGTCGCGGTAGGCGTACTGGAGCGACTTTTCCAGCTGACGGCGGGCGATGAGGTGCAGGCGGTGCTTGGAGCCGTAGTATCCGGAGGCCTGTTCCAGGACCTTCTTCCGGCGGGCGGCGCGGTGGGTTCCTCGTTTGACGCGTGGCATGGCTTACCTCGTCCTTGATGATTTAAGCGTAGGGGAGCAGGCGGTTGATCTTCTTCTGCTCGGTTTCGTCCACGAACCCGCTGTGGCGCAGTTTGCGCTTGCGGGCCCGGGTCTTCTTGGTCAGGATGTGGCTCTTGCAGGCGTGGCCCCGCTTCGCCTTTCCCGAGGCCGTGAGACGGACGCGCTTCTGGGTGCCTTTATGGGTCTTCAGTTTCGGCATGTCAAACCTCTTCCTCGTTGTTCGCGGCGGCGGCCTTGGCTTTCGGGGCCTTCTCCGCGTCCTTGTCCTTCGTTTCCTTCTCCCTGTCCCTCTTCTTCGGGGCCAGGACGGTGACCAGGGTCCGCCCCATCATCTGCGGGAACGATTCGGTCTCGGCCAGTTCCTTGACCTCCCCGACGAGGGTGTTCAGCCGCTTCATCCCGAAATCGGTGTGGGCCATTTCGCGCCCGCGGAACCGGATGACCACCTTCACTTTGTCCCCCGCCTCCAGGAAGCGGATCACGTTCTTTTTCTTGACCTCGTAGTCGTGCGTGTCGATGGCGGGCCGCATGACCACTTCCTTGACGTGGAACACCTTCTGCTTCTTCTTCGAATCATGCAACTTTTTCTTCTGTTGGTACAGGAACTTCCCGAAGTCCATCACTTTGCACACCGGCGGATCGGCTGTGGGGGAAACTTCCACGAGATCCAATCCGACCCGGTGGGCGTGATCCAAGGCCTCCCGAACGGATAGGACCCCGTGCTGGGTGCCGTCGGCTCCGATGAGCCGCACTTGTGTGGTTCCCCGCAGGATTTCCTCGTTGACGCGCAGTTCCTTGTCCTTGTTACTGATCGACGGTTTCCTCCCGGTGCTGAATTAAATAGGCGCGCTCGGAATTGAACCGAGGACCTCTACTGTGTGAGAGTAGCGCTCTAACCAGCTGAGCTACGCGCCTGAATGAGCGGCAAGCGGCCAAAATGGTAGGCTCGTGCGGAGTTGAACCGCAGACCCCTACCGTGTCAAGGTAGTGCTCTAACCAGTCTGAGCTACGAGCCTTCAAGCCGCGGAAGTATACCGGTTATCCCCAAGAATGTCAAGGGGTACAGGCCGCCGCGGGAGCCGCGGCGGCCCTGCGGGAAGGCGGGAAGGCGGGAAGGCGGGAAGGCGGGAATGCTGTAGGCCGGAAAGCTCCCCCGCCCACTTGCGCTTCGCGCGCTGGAAGGCCGGAAAGCCAGAAGGCCGGAAAGCTCCCCCGCCCACCCAGTTCAAAGACCAAAGTTCAAAGTTCCCCCGCCCGGTAGCGCGCAGCGGCGTAGCGCGTAGTGCGCCCCCACCACCATAACAAAGAACGGGGACGCGAGGAAGGAAGTGTGATTCTAACCAAGGACAAGGGACCAAGGACGCTTCGGATGAATCGGGATCGGGAATCGGTTTTGCCGGCGTATCTTGCTTCGCCCGCTTTGGTTTGGCCGGCTCGATGCTCTCCCCGTAGCTTGATTTTATCTTGTTGACGATTTTTGTCGATCTCTTCCGACCCAGGGCCTCCCTTGCCTTGGAAATCCTGGCGCTGC
>DCUZ01000020.1 GCA_002327305.1 Holophagales bacterium UBA2201
CGGCTTGAGGAGCTGAAGGTACAGCTCGGGATCATTTCCGAGACGGACCTTCTTGACCCGCTTCCGCTTGTGGTCAAGAATCCCCACAAGCCCGTTCCTTGCGTGCAAATCGATTCCGACGTACAATGCCATAGGGCACCTCCTCTTGGATTTTTGGCTTTGATGAGCGTACCACGGACGCTCAGGGGTGCCTCTTTATGATTATCAGATCTTTATTATTGATTTTCAGCAGATGCCCTGTACTCCTGTCAAGTGGCACATACTACGAGATGGATTGGCACATGCTTTTACGAGGGATGGGGAGACAGGGCCAATCGGGTCAGGGCTATCCTTTCAACCTTTGGCCCGCCTTCCAGTTTTCCCGAGATGCCGGATCAAGTCCGGCATGACGGCATTGAATAATAGGGACGCCTATTTATCGGCAATGGTTTGCAACTGATCCCCGATCCTATTCCGCCGGCCCCAGGATGATGCGGGCGTCGGCGACCATGGCGCCCTCGCCCTCCTCGTAGAGGAAGACCGGGTTCATGTCCAGTTCGCGGATCTGGGGGAAGTCCATCACCAGTTGGCTGGTGCGCATGATGATCTCCGCCATGGCCCGCTTGTCCTTGGCGCGCTTGCCGCGGAAGGGGCCCAGGATGCGGCTGGCGCGGATCTGCTCGATCATGTGGTGGGCGCCGAGCTCCCGGATGGGGCAGAGGCGGAAGGTGACATCCTGGAGCGCCTCCACATAGGTCCCCCCCAGGCCGAACATCAACACGGGGCCGAACTTGGGGTTGCGGTTCACGCCGACGATCATCTCCAGCCCCTTGGGGGCCATCTTCTGCACGTTGATCCCCAGGACGCGGGCCCCGGGGGCCTTCTCCTTGAGCGACTTCTGCATCTTGATCCAGGCGTTGAGCATCTCGGTGGGGTTCTCCAGCCCCACCGCCACCCCCCCAACGTCGAGTTTGTGGACGATGTCGGCGGAGACCACCTTCAGGACCACCGGATAGCCCATCCCCTCGGCCGCCTCCAGCGCCTCGTCGGCCGTGGTCGCCAGGCGGGAGGGGAGGGTGGGGAGGCGGTAGGCGCGGAAGACCTCCAGGGCCTCCAACTCCGGCATGTGCGAGCGCCCCTCGCCTTCCGCTGCCGCGATGGCCTTGCCCGCCGCCTCCCGGTCCAGGTCCTGAAAGAGCATCACGGTGGTGCGCGGACGGTTGCACCACTCGGTGTAGCGCACCATCGCGGCGAGGGTCTTGGCCGCCGACTCGGGGAACATGAAGTGGGGGACGTCGTGCTGTTTGAGCACCTCCACGCCGGCGGAGACGTCCACGATCCCCATGAAGTTGGCCAGGACCGGCTTGTCGGAGGCCTTCTCCGCCTCCACCACCTTGCGCGCCGTCTCGGTCACCTCGGTCATGGACTGCGGCGTGAGGATGACGATGAGGCCGTCCACCCCGGGGTCGTGGATGACGGCATTGAGGGCGGCCTCGTAGCGGTCGGCCTTGGCGTCGCCGATGACATCCACGGGGTTGTTGAAGTTGGAAGTGGGGGGGAGGTGCCTCTTCAGTTCCGCCACGGTCGCCTCTTCGAGGTGGGCCAGTTCCAGACCGTACCGGATGCAGGCGTCGGTGGCCATGATGCCGGGCCCCCCGGCGTTGGTGACGATGGCCACCCGCCGGCCCCGGGGGAGCGGCTGTTGGGAAAACCCCAGCGCCAGGTCGAAGAGGTCCTCGATGCGCTCCACCCGCAGGATCCCCGCCTGGGTGAAGATGGCGTCGTACACCTCGTCGGAGGAGGCCAGCGACCCCGTGTGGGACGAGGCGGCCTTGGCCCCCTGGGCCGTGGTGCCCGACTTGATGGCGATGATGGGCTTGCGGTCCTCCCCTTCGCCGCTGGTGATGGCCCGGGCGGCCTGGATGAACTCGTAGCCGTTGGCCAGGTCCTCCAGGTACATCAGGATGACCCGGGTCTCGGGGTCGTGGTGGAGATAGCGGAGGAGGTCCAGTTCGTTGACATCGGCCTTGTTGCCGATGCTGATGAACTTGGAGAAGCCGAAGTCGAGCCCCTTGGCGTAGTCCAGGACGCTGGTGCAGAGGGCGCCGGACTGGGAGATGAAGGCGATGCTCCCCGGCGCGGGCATGCCGACGGCGAAGGAGGCGTTGACGCGCGCGGCGGGGTCGGTGTTGATGACGCCGAGGCAGTTGGGGCCCACCAGGGCGACGCCGGCCTCCCGCGCCACCGCCTTCACCTCCTCCTCCAGCGCCACCCCCTCGCCGCCGATCTCCTTGAACCCGGCGGAGATGATGACGGCCCCCTTGGCCCCCCGGGCCACGCACTCGCGCAGGGTTTGGGGGCAGGCGGGGGCGGGGATGATGAGGATGGCCAGGTCGAAGGGGTCGGGCACCTCGGCCACCGTGGGGTAGCACCGCACGCCGTTGATGCTGCGGGCCTTGGGGTTGACGGGGTAGAGGACGCCGGTGTAGCGGCCGTAGAGCAGGTTGCGGAAGATGCTCTGCCCGACGCTCCCCTCGCGGGAGGAGGCCCCGATGACGGCGATGGAGGAGGGGGAGAAGATGGCGTTGAGGTCTTTCATGGGGGTATTATCCCAGAAAATGGGTCGGAGAGCGCCGCGCGGCCCCGCCCCCTCCGGACGGCCGGGGTTCGGGCGCGCCCCTTCGCCGGCGGGGACGCGCACAACCGGTGTGGATGTCGGCCCCTTTTTCTGGGATAATGGGACCGCCCGCCGCGGCGGGCGAGAGGTCGACCATGAAATCGCTGAAGGGTCCGTCGCTGTTGTGTGTGCTGCTGTGCCTCTCCCCCGGGGACGCGTTCGGCTACATCGATCCCGGGGGGGGAAGCTACGCCCTCCAACTGCTCCTGGCGGGCCTGTTCGGGGCCCTCTTCGCCCTCAAGGTCTTCTGGAAGAGCGTCAAGGCCGCCATCCTCGGATGGTTCTCCAGGGGCAAAAAGGGGTCCGATGGACCGCCGTGAGGCCGGGTCCTCCTTCAGGGACCCCGACGGGCTGGTCTACACCCTCGACGGCGCCCTCTATCGCCAGCTCCACGCCGCCGCCCTTCCCCACTACCGGCGGCTGATGGATTCCGGGCTGTACGCGGCCCTGACCGGACGCGGGTGGCTGGTCGAGCACCGGGAGGCCGGCCCGGAGATGCGCTTCGACGACCGGGCCCGCCTCGTGCTGGCGCCCCGCCCCGTCCCCTTTCCCTCCTATCCCCACGAGTGGTGTTTCCATCAGTTGAAGGACGCGGCCCTCCTGACCCTCGACATCCAGGAGGAGGCCCTCCGCCGCGGCATGGTCCTCAAGGACGCCTCGGCGCACAATGTCCTCTTCGACGGCCCGCGCCCCGTGTTCATCGACACCGGTTCCTTCGAGACGCTGGAGGCGGACCGGCCGTGGGCGGCCTACCGCCAGTTCTGCCGCCATTTTCTGGCCCCCCTGGCGCTGATGGCGGCCCGGGATGTTCGGCTGGGCCGCCTGCTCCAGCTCCATCCGGACGGCCTCCCGCTCGACCTGGCCTGCCGCCTCCTGCCGCGGCGCACGCTTCTTCGCCCCTCCCTGCTCCTCCACCTGCACGCCCAGAGCGCGAGCCAGCGCCGGGGGGCGGCCTGGACCGGGAGGTCCCGGGGGCGGCGCATGGGGCTGAGCGCCCTGCTGGGGCTGGCCGGCCACCTGCGGGGGGCCGTGGCGCGCCTGGAGCCGTCCCGCTCGGGCTCCGCGTGGAGCGGCTACTACGGGATGCGTTCCTATTCCGACCGGGCCTTCGCGGACAAGCGCGCCACCGTCGCCGCCTTTATGGACCGCGCCGGGGGGCGCACCTGCTGGGACCTGGGGGCCAACGAAGGCGTCTTCTCGCGCCTCGCCGCCGGGCGGGGGATGGCCGTGGTGGCCGTTGACGCGGACCCCGTCGTGGTGGACGGCCATTACCTGGCCCTCCGGAGGGAGGGGGTGGAGGGCGTCCTGCCCCTGGTGGTGGACCTGCTCGATCCCCCCCCGGCGGGGGGATGGGCGGGGGAGGAGCGGCGCCCCTTCCTCTCCCGTGGGCCGGCGGACCTGGTCCTGGCGCTGGCCCTGGTCCACCATCTCGCCCTGGGGGGCAACGTGCCCCTCCCCAGGATCGCCCGCCTCTTCGCCGGGATCGGCCGCCGGCTCGTGGTGGAGTTCGTCCCCAAGGAGGACCCCCAGGTCCGGGAGATGCTGGCGTTCCGCCGGGACATCTTCGACGGCTACACGGCGGAGGGCTTCGAGGCGGCCTTCGGGGCCTGCTTCCGGATCGAGGAGCGGGCCGCGGTGGAGGGGAGCACGCGCACGCTCTACCGGATGACCGCGCTCACCGCATGACCCGGCCCCCCCCGCCCGAGACCCGGATGAAGGCCTGGGTCCTGCACCCCTTCATCATCCCCGCATTCCCCGCGCTGTTTCTCTACGCCCACAACCAAGCCCACCTGCGCCCCCACCAGTTGGCGTGGCCGGCGGCGGTCGTCCTGGCGGGGGCGGGCCTCCTGTTCCTCCTGCTGCTCCGGGTCTGGAAGGACGCCCGGCTGGCGGCCGTCGGGGTCAGCGTCACCGGACTGTGGGCGTTCTCCTTCCACGCGTTCAAAGAGCTCTTCGACGCGCTGGTCTATCTGGCCACCGGGCGCGACCTCCCCCCGTGGGGGCCCTTTCTCCTCTACGCGGCCCTCCTCGCGGGCCTCCTCTCGACCCTCGCGAAGCGGCGGGCCCTGGCGCCCTGCCTTCACGCGGGGCTCAACGGGATGGGGATCGCCCTGGCGGCCATGGCCCTGTGGACCATCGGGGGGGCCGAATGGCGGCAGTGGCGGATCAGGGAGGCGCCCGCGGCGGCGGACGGGGGCGCCGCCCCTTGCGTCCCGCATCCGATGCCGGACATCTACTACATCATCCTCGACGGGTACGCCGGGGAGGAGGTGCTGGACCGCCTCTACGGTTTCGACAATTCTCCGACGACCGGCTTCCTCCGGGAGCGCGGCTTTTTCGTGGCGGACGGGGCGCGCTCCAACTACGGCCAGACCGCGCTGTCGCTGGCCTCCTCCCTCAACCACGATTATCTGGACGCCCTCCTGGGCCGGGACCACGCCGACGAGGAGAGCCGCAGGCCCCTGCGGCTCCTCATCGAGGGTTCCGCCGTGTTCCGGAAACTGGAGCGGATGGGGTATGTCATCGTCCCCTTCGAGAGCCGGTACGACATCATCGACCTCCCCGGCCGGGGCCTCTACCAGCCCGTCGGCCGGGGGCCCGGCGAATTCGCCGCCCGCCTCATCGCCCAGACCCCGCTGTCGCTCGTCCACACGAAGGCGGACGCGGTGGAGGAGCTCCGGCAATCCGTCCTGGGCGCCTTCGACCGGCTGGAGCGGTTGTCCCTTCCCCGCCGGCCCTGCATGGTCTTCGCCCACATCCTGCCGCCGCATCCCCCGTTCGTCTTCGCCCCCGACGGCGGCCTGCCCGAATCCGCGGCGTCGTTCGCCCTCGTGGACGGCAGCCAGCTCAACATGGACCCCGCGGAGTACCGCCGGCGCTACCTGGAGCAGGTGCGGTTCGTCAACGGCCGGCTCCCCCGGACGGTGGACGCCATCCTCGGCCGGCCCGGCCGGGAGGCCGTCATCATCCTGCAGGGGGACCACGGGCCCGGCTCGGAATTGCACCACGACCGGTTCGAGGCCACGAACCTGGAGGAGCGGTTTTCCATTCTCAACGCCGTCCGCTTTCCCGACGGCGACCACCGCCTGCTCCGCCCCGGGATGACGCCCGTCAATACCTTCCGGGTCGTCTTCCGCCGGGTGTTCGGGGAGCCGCTCGATCCGCTTGAAGACCGGGGCTACTATTCCACCTGGTCCCGCCCGTACCGGTTCATCCGGGCCTACTGACCCGCCCGGGGGGGCCCCCTCGCGCGGCCCGGCGCCCGGCGCCGGGGGCGTATAATAGCCGGGTATGAACGATCTCGGCTGGCCCCTCGTCACCTCCGCCGACAAGGACGCCATCCTCCTCGGCGTCGAGAGCGGGGGGTGTTTCGGCGGCCCCTACCACGTGGAACTGCACCCCACCGACCGGTGCACCACCCGGTGCTTCTTCTGCTCCACGCGCTGGCGGCGGGAGAGGGCGGAACTGCCCCTCGAGACGATCGCCGCGCTGGGGCGGCAGATGCAGGAGGCGGGGACGCGCTCCATCCTCCTCTCCGGCGGGGGCGAACCCCTGGCCCACCGGAAGACCGAGGCGATGTTGGAGATCCTCGCCGCCACCGGCATCCCGCTGTGCGACGTCACCACCAACGGCGTGGGGCTCACCGCCCCGGTGCGGGCCCTCCTGCGGGAGGCGCGGTGCGGCCAGGTGATCATCTCCCTCAACTGCGGGACCGAGGCCGAATACACGGCGATGATGCAGGTGGGGCCCCGGGTCTTCCACCGGGTCCTCGACCACGCCCGCGCCCTCGTGGCGGAGCGGGGGCGCCGCAAGACCCCCAAACTGGTCCTCCAGTTCCTGGTCTACAAGAAGAACTACCGCACCATCCCGGCCATGTACGCCCGCGCCCGCGAGCTGAAGGCGGACGGGGTCGTCTTCAACGGCCTGGCCTACCTCCCGAAGGAGATGCAGATGGACCGCGCGGAGACCCGCGAGATGCTGGACCTCTTCGACGGGGTCCTGCGCGAGGACGAATACCGGCGCATCCTGGGGATCTGCTCCTTCGAGCAGGACTTCGCCGAGGGGATCTGCGCCATCGAGCGGCGGATGGGGGACGAGCGGTCGTCGCGGGGCGCCTTCCGGCGCGCCGCCGACTTCCTCCTGCGCCCCGGCTACACCCTGGGGGAGAAGCTGGAGCACCGGGGCAGGATGAAGCGCCGGGCCGAGGTGACCGCCCTCCTGGGGCGCCACCGCGACCCCTGCATCCGCCCGTGGTACGGCCTCACCGTCCGCTCCGACGGGGCCGTGCCGGTCTGCTGCGTCCGCCAGCACGTGCTGATGGGGAGCGTCCACGAGCAGACCCTCGGCGAGATCTGGCGGGGGGAGGCGTTCGGGCGCTATCGCGAGCAGATGCGCCGCGTCCTTCTGGAAGGGGATGGTTACCAGCGGAACGCCGCGGACGACCTGGTCTCCGTGGCCTGCTGTTCCGACAGCCGGGGGATCCAGCGGTGCCCCTTCCGGAGTTTCTATTACCGCGACGACCTCCCGTTCTTCCGGCGCCTGGAGAAGATGGTGGGGCCCACGGAAGGCGGATGACGGAAGGCGGAAGGAGGAAGGCGGAAGGAGGAAGGGGGAAGGTGGAAGGTGGAAGGCGGAAGGAGGAAGGTGGAAGGCGCGGGGATGGAGAAGGTCGGGATCTACGGTTTAACGGGGCAAGGGGGCGCTTGGGGCCGATGGCGATAAATCAAACACCTCACGCCCTGCAACGGCGGACTCGGCCAAGGCGGACCTGAAGCCGCCCGGTCCCCGTTTCCCCGACCGCCACTTCCCCGCGGCCGGGTCCCGACGGGTCGGAGCGGCGGGCTCCGCGGACGGCCCGCCACGGGGCATCGCCGTCCTCAAGCGCCAGGCCGCGCCTCCAAGACCCCTCCGCGGCCCTCGTCGCTTTGGCGCGACGCCAAGCCATGAGGACTCCGGGTCAGCGAGAGGGGCGCGGCCGGTCCGCGGCCGTCGGCGGTGACGGTTCCAGCCACAGCGCCTCGTAGGGACCTAAAGGGACGGAGAGCCGGCCTTTCTCCGCGTGGAAGCCCTTTCCGCTCAAGAGGTCCCCCCAGCGCCCCGTGTGGCCGCCCGCCTCTGCAACCGGAACCTCGATCCGGTGGCCGGACCCGGTCACGTTGGTCAGGGTCAGCACGATCGGGTCCCCTTCGGGGGAGGCGCGCAGGACCGCGAACACCGACGGCGAAAGGGACAGGACCTTCTGGGGGCCGTTGGGGTGGAAGGCGCGGTGGGAGGTCCGCGTCCGGATCATCCTCCCCAGGTCCCGGTTGATCCGGTATTTCTTGCTTTTGGAATGGCGCATCGACCGCATGATGGAGCGGTAGTCCACGATCGACCGGTTGATCCCGCGGTTTTCACGGGCCGCCTCCACCGCCTCGTGGTCGTTGTGGGTGCCGAAGAGGCTGTGCAGGTAGATGCCCGGAACGCCCCGAAGGGCGAGCGCGACGGCCCGGGACGCGATAAAACGCTGGATCTGGATTCCGAGCGGTTCACCGCTTCTCTTGTCGTTCAAGGCGCTGTACCAGGTGATGTTGAGTTCGTAGGGGACCGCCCCGCCGTCCTCCGCGGTCTTGTGGGAGATCAGCCCCCCGTGCTCCTCCGCCCGGCGGCAGAGACGCTCGATGTCCCCATCGGACAGGATCCCCCGTGCCCCCATCAGCCCGATCCCGTCGTGGGAGTCGAGGAAATTGAAAAAGGTCGCCGTGTCGGAGGGAGGTTCAAGGGTCCGGGCCCACGCGGAGAGGGCGGTCGCGTCGCCGGTGTGGAAGGTGTGGAGGACGAGCGGCGGCAGGGCGAAATTGTAGATCATGTGCGCCTCGTCCGCCCCGTTCCCGAAATAGGTGATGTTCTCGGCGTGCGGGACGTTGGTCTCCGTGACCAGCGCCACGTGGGGGGCGGCGGCCGAGAAGACATCCCGCAGGAGCTTGACGATGGCATGGGTCTGTTCGAGGTGGATGCTCCGGGTCCCCGGCTGGTCCGAAAGGTAGGTGACGGCGTCGAGCCGCAGGAGATCCGCCCCGTGGCGGACATAGAGGAGAAGGATCTCGATGACCTTCAGCAGGACCCTGGGGTTCCGGTAATTAAGGTCGATCTGGTCGGGAGAGAAGGTGGTCCACACGAAGCGGGGGCCTTTCAGGGTGTCGTACCGGGTCAGGATGGGGGTGGTCCTCGGGCGGACGATCAGGCGCCGCTGTTGGGGTGTGAGCGCGCTCTCGTCGGCGAACCAGAGGAAGAAATCCTCGTATTCCGGATTGCCGGCCAAAAATTCCGCGAACCATCGGCTTCCGGACGAGACATGGTTGATGACGGCGTCGAACATCAATTGATACCGGGCCTCCAACGCCTCGATGTCGCGCCACGATCCAAGGAGCGGGTCCACGGTCTCGAAATCGACGACCGAGAAGCCCCGGTCCGACGAGGAAGGGTAGAAGGGGAGGATGTGGATGGTGTTGATGGTCCCCCCGAGGTAGGCGTCGCAGAAATCCCCCAAGGTCTTGAGGGGGGATTGGCCGCGCCGGTGCAGCAGATCCCCGTAGGTGATGAGCATGACGTCCCGTTCCGTGAAGCGGTCCTCGGGAACGAATGCCCGCTCCCGGTCGATCCAGGCGGCCGGCTTGCGGGCATGGAACACCTGGAGGAGGCGTTCGATCTCGGTCAGGGTGGCGTGGGCGGCAGCCCCGGGGTAGAGGAACTGCAACCTTCGGAGCATGACCGCGCGGGAGGGTCCGGGAAGTTCGAACCGCGGTCGGGTGTAATCGGGTTCGGGGTCGAGCGTTGTGCCTGTCGCGTCGAGGTAGGTCACGGGCCAGACGGGGTCCGGTCCGGGGCAATGGGGAGAAGCGTCATGCCTTGCCTCCCGTGAGTCCCCGCTTGATCCGCTGCACCCAGGAATGGACCTTCCAGGTCTTGGAGGCGTAGATGAGGGCGAGGGTGGTGTTGAGGCGGTGGATCTCGTCGTAGGCGCTCTTGAGGTGGGCGTCGAGGCGGGCCACCTCCTCGCGGTGCTCGGCCAGCCCCTCCTCCAGCCCGTTCACCTGTTCCATGCGCTCTTCATGCCGGCGGCGCAGGACGGCGTTTTCCGCCCCGGCCTGCTTCAGTTCCCCATGGACCGTCGCCAGTTCCCGTCCCAGCCGCTCCCGTTCCACGGTCATGTCGGCGGCCTGTTGGCGGAGGAAGGCCGTCTCGCCCGCCAGGACCGCCTTCTCGCGTTCGAGGCGGTCGGCGCGTTCGGCCAGCCGCTTGAAGAGGCGCTCCTCGGCGGCGGGGGTGCGGAGGGCTCTCGTCAATTCCAGGACCCGCCTCCGCCCCTGGATGAACTCCGGCTTGGAGCGCGGGTCCTCCCCCAGGGTCTGCGTGGAGGAGAAGTGGCGGTACTCGCAGGTCAATTCCCTCAGGTGGAGCAACGGCGTGTGGCGGGAGAGGCGGATGAGCCACTCCCAATCCTCGAAGACGGCCAGGTCCTCCCGGATGAGCCCCGCGGCGTCGAGGAGGCGGCGGCGGAAGAGGAGGGTGTGGAAGGGGATGTAGTTGTCGTAAAGGAGGTGGTCGGGGTCGAAGTCGCGGCTGTAGGCGATCACCTTGTCCCGCACGGTGACCTTCCCCTCGGCGGGGTCGAAAACCTGGACGGTGGAAAGGGCATCGGAATAGACCGCCTCGGCCCGGCCCGCCACGGCCGTCTCGAGGAGCCTCCGGTAATGCTGGGGATAGACCAGGTCGTCGTCGTCGAGAAACGCCGCGAACTCGGTGGTCAGCGCCCTCAACCCCAGATTGGCCGCGGCCCCGCGGCCCTGGCCGCCCGCTTCGATCAGGGTGATCTTCAGGTCCCCGAACGCCGATACCACCCCGTCCACGGGAACCTTCCCGTCGTTGACCACCGCCACCTGCGCGGGGCGGACGAACTGGGCGGCCAGACTGAGGAGGGCCTCATGAAGGAGCGCGGGGCGGTCTTTGGTCCGCACCACCACGCCCACGGAAGGCAGGTCCGCCGCCGGCCCCTCCGGTTCGGGGAAGAGGGCGGTCAGGGGCGTCGTCTGGAGCTCCTGCCAGGCCAGGACGCGGAAGGCCTCAGCGTGGGTCACCTCCGCGGGCAGGGTGTAGGAGCGGTAGGCGTTGAGCCCCAGCATCTTGCGGGCGAAGTCGTTGCGCGCCTGCTGGGAGGCGAAGAGGCGGACGGCCGCCTCCTTTTTCTCCGCCACGGCGGTGATGTCCACCAACCGGTCGGCGGCGACGGGGTGGGAGACCTCGTAGAAGGCGACGGAGGCGCGCCACAGGGACTGGAGGGCGTCGTCCCCCACGCGGAGCGATTGGACGAGGAGAACGACGGCGCGGGCGAGGGCCCGGTGGTCGGGGTGGAGTTCGGACGGGGCGGGGCAGAGGAGGAGGTCGGGTCCCGTTTCGACGATGAGGCGGCGGACGGCCTCGCGCAGGTCGTCGGGGCGGCCGGCGAAGCCGCGGTCGGGGAACTCCAGGAACTCCGGCGGCGGAAGCCCCAGCGCCGATGCGGCCCCCCTCGACTCCTCCATCCGGACGGCCGGATCGCCCCACGCCTCGCCGCGGGAGAAGACCGCGACGCGGACGGCCGCCCCCGCCGCGGCGAGGAGGGCCAGCGTCCCCCCGGCGCCCAGGACCTCGTCGTCGGGATGGGCCGCGAGGAGGAGGACCTTGCGGGCCTCGAAGGGCTTGGCTTCGTAGGGGAAGCGTCGGGCTTCGTCCATCGCTTCCTATTTTACCCCAAGAGAATAGCGCGCCCGGACGGAGCTACCCTCCACCAGGGCGAGGAACCCCCCGCGGACCGGGATCCCGGCCAGGAGTTCGCGCGGGGTGGCGGTCCCCTCCACTCCGAAGGCGGCGGTGCAGGGGATGAGGATGGGGAAGGGGGAAAAGAGGAGGGTCCGTCCCGCCGGTTCGATGGGGGAGTCCCACTCCAGCGCCGGGGCCGGGGCGGCGGCGGGGGTCGTGAGGAGGGACCGGCCGTGAAGGTAGAGGTCGGGGAACCAGGTGCGCTCGTGAAGGTCGCGGGAGGCGTGGAACCACTTCGCGTACGCCGGGTGGCGCCCGGGCTCGTGGAAGTGGAAGAGGCGCGCCCGGGGGACCACGGCGGCGTGGAAGGCCGCCCGCCTGAACCGCTCGAAGAAGTCGTTTTCCTCGAAGTAGAGGAAATAGCGCTCGTCGAACCCTCCAACGGCCTCGTAGGCCTCCCGCCGGACCACAAACGCCGCCCCCGAGAGGAGGGGGACCTCCACCGGGTCCGTCCCCCCCCACAGCCGCGCCTGATAGGCAAGCGCCTGCTTGAGGGCCGCCTCCGGGCGGGTGCGCAGGGTGAAATCGGTGCGCCAGGTGTGGGGCTGGGGGTGGGGGAGGATCCAACGCTGGGCCCGGTCCCAAAACGTGTTGGGGGCGACGGCATGGAAACGCCCCAGCGCCTCCAGGAGCGGGTCCAATCCCCCGGCCGGGACCTCCATGTCGGGGTTCATCAGGAGGAGCCGGTCGCCCCGGGCCTCCCGGACGCCGGCGTTGAGGGCGGCGCCGTAGCCGCGGTTCTCCTCCAACGGAAGGGGTCGGGTCCCGTCGAGGGCGAGGATCCGTTCCCGCTCGTCGGGGGTGGAGGGGGTGTCCACGACGACGATCTCCTCCGCCCCGGCGGCCCGGAGGGAGGCGACGAGGGCCGGAAGAAAGGCGGCCATCCGATGGTTGACGATCACGGCCGATAGCATCGTGAGGCAATGATATACTAAAACCGATGACCCGGAAAAAGAAGATCGTTCTGGCCCTGGGGGGTGGAGGGGCGCGGGGGTTTGCCCACATCGGCGTCCTGAAGGCCCTGGATGAGCGGGGGATCGGCGTGAAGGCGATCACGGGGACCTCGATGGGGGCGGTGATCGGGGCCCTCTACTGCACGGGGATGTCCCCGGCGGGGATCCAGAGGAGGATCGCCGCCTTCCTGGAAAAGGGGAACCACTCGCTGGCGGGGCTCCCGCGGATGCTGCAGTTCAGGGTCCAGGGGCCCCTGGGGGCCATGTCCCGCAACCTGCGCCAGCGCCTCCTGGTCAACGTGTCCATCAACAGGATCTCGTTGTTCTCCCTCAAGCCGCTGGTCCGCTTCCTCGAGGCGGTCATCCCCCCCGGGAGGATCGAGGCGCTGAGGATCCCCTTTTGCGCCCTCTCGGTGAACCTCCTGGACGGGAGCGACATCCTCTTCGCCTCCGGCGACCTGCGCAGCGCCCTCCTCGCCGCCGTCAACATCCCCGGGTTCTTCCCTCCGGTGGCCTCCCATGGCCGCCTCCTGGTGGACGCCGGCATCATCCAGCTCGTGCCGGTGAAGGCGGCCCGGGACCTTTTCGGGGGGCCCGTCTGGGCCGTGGACGTCTCCCAGGACCTCGCCCCCATGACGGGGCGGGAGAACCTGGTGGACCTCACCTACCGCCACGCCGCCATCACGCAGAACGCCCTCCGGCTGGAGTACCTCTCCCGGGCCGACCGCGTCGTCCGCCCCGACTGCTCCGAGGTGCCGTGGTTCGACTTCGACCGCCTTTCCGATCTGGTCGAGACGGGGTACCGGGCGGGGATGGCGGCGGAGGCCGGCTGATCCGCCCGGGGGCGCGCCCGTCTGTGCTAAAATAGGGCAGACCGCAAAGGGGGTTGAATCATGGATTTGAAGAAGCGGACCGCCGGCAAGGTCGTCATTCTGGACATCAGCGGCACCGTCGTCCTGGGGGAGTCGTCCCAGCAACTGGCCCAGACCCTCGCCGACACCCTGGGGGATGATCTGAAAGGCGTGGTGCTCAACCTGGAAAAGATCGATTACATGGACAGCACCGGCCTCGGCGAACTGGTGGGATACCTCACCAAGTTCGAGGAGGCGAAAAAACGCATCGCCGTCCTGAATCCCCAGCCGCGCGTGGTGAAGCTCCTGACCATCACGAAGCTGGACCGGGTGTTCAAGGTTTTTGAAAAGGAGTCCGCCGCCCTGGATTGGTGCGAAAGGGGGGAGTTGAACCCCCACGGCCCGCAGGCCACTAGACCCTGAATCTAGCGCGTCTGCCAGTTCCGCCACTTTCGCATTTCCCGCCTATTATAACATGAACGCTCCCTCAAGTGAGCTCTATCTATATCTGAAAAAGGGCCGGGACCGCGGCGCCGGGATCGACGAATTGACCCGGCGGTTCGGTCCCTGCGCCGCCGACCTGGCCGCCCTCCAGCGCGAGGGATGGGCCGCGGAGGCCAAGAAGGGGTGGTGGGTGGACTGCGCCTCCACCCCCTACAAGGCCGCGCGGGTGCGGGTGAAGGCGCGCAAGACGGTGGCGTGGGTGGGGGAAGCCCTGGTGGAGATGCGGGGCAACCCCCTGGGGGCCCTGGACGGGGACCTGGTCCTGTTCAAGGCCTTCCGCGGCGACCACAAGGCCGTCCGGGTCCTCGAGCGGGCCGACGACCATCTGGTGGGGTTCCTCCCCACCCCCGACGCCTTTCTCCCCTACCGCAGGCACCAGCCCGAGTTCTCGGTCCTGTCGCCGCGCCCCGTCCCCCCCCGCACCCTCGCCCATGCCCGCATCGCGGCCTACCCCGGGCCCCGGACGCGCGGGAAGGTGGAGGTGGTGCGGGAATTGGGGCGGATGGGGGAGAAGGGGGTGGAGGCTTCCGCGGTCCTTCTGGAGCGCCACATCCCCCACGCTCCCAGCCCCGACGCGGAGGCCGAGGCGGCCGCCATCGCCGGACGGGAGCGGGGCTGGAGCGCTGAAGGGCGGCTGGACCTGCGGGAAGAGCCGTGCTTTACCATCGATCCCGAAAGCGCCCGCGATTTCGACGATGCCGTTTCGCTGCGACCCCTCCCCGGGGGGCGGTTCCTCCTCGGCGTCCATATCGCCGATGTCGGCCATTATGTGCGGGAGGGGGGGGCCGTGGACCTGGACGCCCGGGACCGCGGCAACAGCGTCTATTTCCCCGACCGCGTGGTCCCCATGCTCCCGGAGGTCCTCTCCAACGATCTCTGTTCCCTCAAGCCGGACGAGGACCGGTATGCCATGAGCGTCCTCGTCGAGGTCTCCCCCACCGGCGGCCTGTCCCACCCGAAGTTGGCCGCCTCCGTCATCCACTCCGTCCGGCGATTCACCTACGCCCAGGCCCAGGCCGTCCTCGACGGCGCCGACGATGGGCTCGCTCCGACGCTGAAGGCGATGGAGATCGTCGCCAGACAGTTCCACAAGAAGCGCGTGGCCCTGGGGAGCCTGGATTTCGATCTCCCCGAGGTGGGCATCATCTTCGACGATACGGGGCGGATGGTGGGGGTGAAGCCCTACATCCGCACCATGGCCCACCGCCTGGTGGAGGAGTTCATGCTGGCGGCCAACCGCGTCACCGCCCGCTGGCTCCACGACCACGGCTTCCCCCTCCTATACCGCGTCCACGAGCCGCCGGACAGCCAGAAGTTCGTCGAATTGAAGAAGATCGTGGAGACCCTGGGGCTGGCGTTCCCCGTCAACCCCGATTCCATCGACGCCCGCGATGTGCAGAAGCTGGTCGAGGGGTGGAAGGGGGCGAGGGAGGAGCCCTACCTCAACGAGATGCTCCTGCGTTCGCTCATGCGCGCCTGCTACCGGCCCGAGAACCTGGGGCACTTCGCCCTGGCGTTCAAGACCTACTGCCACTTCACCAGCCCCATCCGCCGGTACGCCGACCTGGTGGTCCACCGGCAGATCAAGCGGGCCCTGGCGGGGGAGCGGCTGACGGTGGAGCAGAAGGAGCGCGAGGAGGAGGCCCTGGCGGAGCTGGGCCAGCACATCTCCCTGCGGGAGTGGGGCGCCGAGGACGCCGAGCGCGAGGTGTTGGAGTGGAAGACCATCCAACTGCTGGAGGGACGGGTGGGGGAGCCCTTCGAGGCCCGCATCAACGGGGTGACGGAGGGGGGAATGAGCATCCTCCTCCCCGAGTTCGCCATCACCGGGTTCCTGCCGTTCTCGGGATTCAAGAAGGAGTTCCTCTTCACCTCGACGCTCCAGCAGACCGCCACCGGGGCCAAGTCGGGGAAGGCCTGGCGCCTGGGCGACCCCATTTTCGTCCGCCTGGCCAAGGCCGACCCGGTGATGCGCTCGCTGGTGTTCGAGCCCATCGAAACTATAGAAGCGCGAGACGGGCGAGACGGACGAGACGGGCGAGACGAACGAAAAAGGTGGGAAAAGCGGGATAAGCGATAAACGCGAACAGGGTGGGACGCACTGCTGCCGGCTTCAGAGCCGGCAGTAAAAGTTCCGCGCCGTTTGGATCAAGGGTTACAGGGGTCGTCGGGGCCGGTCCGACCGTCGCCGCAGCATGCCGCCCTGCGGGCATAGGCGGTCGGCATCCACGCCGGGGTATCACGCATCGTTCATGGACAGAGCGGACCCGTCGGCGAGCGTTCCTGTCCCTCCGAATCGTAGCCGAAGAAGTTGCCGCCCCCGATCTTGGGCGCGATGTAGTAGAAGTAGTTCGTCACCGCCTCCTGGGAAAAGGTGGTCGTGTAGGTCCCCGTTTCCGCGTCGAAGGTACAATCCACGATGGTGTCGTAGATGTCGAGGTTTCCGTCCAGGTTCCCGCGGTAGACGTCCACATAATTTTGCCAGTCGATGCCGGTCCAGGTGAAGGTGATCGTACCGTCGGGAT
Organism: Holophagales bacterium UBA2201; assembly: GCA_002327305.1. Lineage (GTDB taxonomy): Bacteria > Acidobacteriota > Thermoanaerobaculia > UBA2201 > UBA2201 > UBA2201. The sequence goes on from DCUZ01000020.1 coordinate 16,328, forward strand.
TATACTCAGCCGATTCGATTAATAAATCGGTGATGGGGCAGTCATCGGGGGAGTGGTCGGGGCTGGTGTTGCTGGGGTCAGAATCCCCGGAACCGTTGGAGGCCTTCACCCGGTAGGCGTAGGCGTTGGAAGCGGAAACGCCTTCATCCAGGTAGAAATAGGCGTTGGCGGGGAGCGTGGCAAGGATTGAAAAGGACCCGCCGTTCACGCTTCGCTCCAAAACAAATGCGTCCTCGTCGGGCGATGTGTCGATCCAGTGGACGGCCAGGAGGGAGCAGAACTCGAGCACCCCCAGGTTTCGGGGGGCGGAGGGGGGGGCGCTTCCCACGGATCCGCATTCGATCACGGCCCCGTAAGCGTTGGCGTTGCTCCAGTTGATATTTTCGGTATACGAAAGCCCCCAGCGGTCGGATGCCCAGGCGATCCGGGGCCCCCAACTGTCCCAGTCATTAGCGGTCACATTGATGCTGCCGCCCACCGGGTTCCCGGAGCTATCGATGCGTTGAAAGCCGACATCGGGCGGATCATCGTAGACCGGCGCCTCCTGCCAGACCGCGCCCCATTCATTCCCGGTCGTGGCGATGTCAGTGGCGCGGCAGTCCGGGGTCGTGTCCAGTTTCTGCAGGGTGGTGGCCCAGGATCCGTCCGGATTGAAGGCCCGGAAATAGGGCTCCGTGCCGATGATATAGGTCAATCCGATGAGAGAATCGTTCGCGGCAATTCGGCCGAACCCGTTCCAGGTGCCGTCGTTGGTCAGGGCGGAGGATGAGATGGCCGTGCCGTCCGCGTTCCTCCGGGAATAGTGGATCTCGGAATCGGTGGCATCCTCCTCCTCCCAGACGATGAACCACTCGCCCCCCAGGGAGGTGATGTCGGGATTGCCGGCCCACAGCCCGGAGCCGGAGGAGGAGATCCAGAGCGGCGGGGCATGCTGGGGCGCCGCCGAGACGTTCAGGCGCTGGAACAGGACCTCCTCCTCGCCCCACGCCCAGCTCTCCCACACGACGCCCCAAGTGGAGCCGTTCCAATGGACCTTGGGATTGAAGTTGTTGCCGTACCACCATCCGCCGCAGCTCAGAGGCACTTGGGGACTGGTCAGGTCGCCGTCGGCGTCGAGCGTGAAGAAATAGATATGTACTCCGCCTTCGGCACAGGCAATGTTGCCGCTTGCGGCAACACCGAACTGGCTTCCATTCCACGCAATATCCGGGTTTCCAAGTTCACCGTCTCCGATGGTCTTTACACTTCCGGACACAAGATCGCCGTACGCATCCATCTTCGCGAAGATGATCTTCCATTCTCCCCCATCGCGCGAATCGGCCCAGACGATCCCGAAGTGATCGCCGTTCCAGGCGATCGACGACGATTCGATCCAGTCCGTCGAACTCGAGATCATTTCGTCCACCGAAAGGACAGCGGGGTCAAGGCACGAGGCGCCGCCCGCCGAGCAGTCCGGCGTCATCGTGATCACATTGGAGGGCGCGCTGTCCCCGCAGAGATTCCGGACGGAGACGCGGTAACTGTAGTCGGACCCCTCCGTGACGGCGTGGTCCCCGTAGAGAACCGCGCCCGGCCCGAGGACCTCGATCATCTCCCAGGAACCGGCGGAATCGATATCCCGTTCGATGACATAGCCGGTCTCCGCAGCGTAGGCGTCGGTCCAGGCAAATACCAAGGCATTGCAGTACGCCGTGTCAATGCTCAGCGATGTCGCGGCATAGACCGCCGTGTTGGTGGCGGCGGCGAGGGCATCGGTGAACCCGGAAACGCCGCAGGCGTTCTCCGCCCGGACGCGGTAAGTGTAGGAGACACCGTCGGCGACGGCGGCGTCTTCGTAGGTGACGGTGCCCGCCGGCTCATAGGCCAGAAGCGAGAACCCGGATCCCGCGTCCCGCTCGATCCGGTAGCCGGTCTCATAAGGGCCGTCGGTCCAGGCCAGGACGATCTTCCCGCACTCGGGTGTGACGGAAAAGTCCTGCGGCGTCGGGGGAGGGGACACGACGGTCACCGTGTGGTCGTCGCTCCCCTGGCAGGTGTTGTCATCGGTGACGACGACGGCATAGGTGGTCGTGACGGCAGGGCTCACAACGATGGTCTGCGTGATCGCCCCCCCGGGGCTCCAGAGGTAGGCGGCATAGCCGGCCCCGGCGTCCAGGGTGATCGCCGGGGCGCCCGTGCAATAAGTCACGGGCCCGGTGATGGCGGGAGAGGGGTTGGGATGGACGATCAGATTGTGATCGTCTGTGCCCTCGCAGCCGTTCGCGTCGGTCACAGTAATTAAGTAGAGTGTGGTGATCGCCGGACTCACAGTGATTAATTGCGTAGTCTGGCCTCCCGGGCTCCACAGGTAGGAGGAATAACCGGCTCCGGCGTCCAACTCGGCCGATTGGCCCTGACAGACCGCCGCCGGCCCGGTGATCGTGGGGGTCGGGTCCGGGATCGTTATAAGGACCGTATCCAGCGCCTCCTGCGCCCCGTTGTGGCACGCATCGGTGACCCGCAGCGCCGCCGTGAATGGGCCCGTGGATGGATAGGTGTAGGTTGCCGGTGATCCGGTGTCCATGACGTCGAACGTGATCCCGTCAAAGTCGAAGTCCCATTCCAGCGTGACGGCGCCCTCGCCGGAGCCGCTTCCGGTGAAGGTCTGTTCCTGTCCCTGGCAGACCGTGGCGGAGGGGGCGACGCCGCTAATGGACGCGGTCACGGGAAGGCATGCCGTAAAACTGCATTGCTCCGAGGTCGCGGCCGCGCTGTTCTGGGGCGTCGTAATCGTCGTATATAAAGACTGATAGACGGAACTGAAAGGGGATGGATATCCCCAGGAATCATCGGAATTCTGAGCGGAGACGGCCGTGTCGAAAATGAAATCGCAGGAGGGATCGATGGAGCCGTCCGCTCGGGTCTTCAGGACCCAGAAATCGCGGTCCCCGGCACCGTATGAAATCGTGTACCCCGTTATGATGTACCCGCCGTCGGCTGACTGTTTGATCGAGTTGGCTCCGTCATTCCCCGTGCCCCCGTACCTTTTCTGCCACGCAACCTCTCCCGTGGAGAAGAGTTTCAGGACCCATAGATCGCTGTTCCCCGTTCCGAAGGAGTCCGATTCGCCGGCCACGGCGTAACCGCCGTCCCGGGTGAGGGTGACCGCCCGGGCGGTCTCGTTCCCCGTGCTTCCATAGGTTTTCTGCCACACAAGGGTCCCCGCCATGTCCAGTTTCAGGACCCAGAGGTCTTTTCCGCCGGCGCCGTGCGATCCGGTCTCGCCGGCGACGATGAAGCCTCCGTCAGGCGTTTCCAGGACGGCGTGGGCCTCGTCGCGGCCGGTTCCGCCGTAGGTTTTCCGCCAGACCATGTTTCCGGACCCGTCGAGACGGACCAAATAGATATCATTTGACGAGCCGGTATGTCCGACGGCGAGGAAACCGCCGTCGAAGGCCTGGACCACGTCGTTGAAATAGTCCTTTCCCGATAGTCCGATCACCTTCCCCCACACGGGGTTACCGGACGGATCCAGCTTTAATATCTCTGAATCCTCGTCATGGTGAATTCCCGCCATGATGAATCCGCCGTCGGAAGTTTCCTTGACGGCGTAGGCAATATCGCTATTCCACCCGTAAGTCTGTTCCCAGGCGATGGCTCCGGAATCGGTGATCGTCATCGCCTGGAACCGGTAGTTGCCCGCGGAGTATTGCTGGTAGGGTCCCGCGATGACATAGCTTCCATCGGAGGTCCTGTCCAATGCGAACGCCGCATCCGTGTTGGGCCCCGGATAGGTCTTCTCCCAGACGGTGGAGCCGTCGGGACGGAGGCGGAACAGCCAGATGTCCCCCTCGCTCTCGCCAGACTGCTGGACGCCGGCGATCATGAACCCACCGTCGTGCGCCTGAACGACTCCATGGCCGGAATCCCAGGAATACAGGTAATCCTTGCCGAAGGACCGGGCCCAGGCGGAGCAGGCGGAGGTGTCGCCCGTCAGGGTGATGGCATAGCCGCGGTCCGGGCCCCAGGTGTTGTCGCCCTGCCGGACGCGGACATGGTAAAGGCCGTCGGCCGGCGCCGTCCATTCTATCCGGGAGGAGACGCCGTCCCCGCCGCCATTGTCGTCGAAAGCCAGCAGGGTCGCGCAATCGGTGTCATAGAGCTCCAGGACCGTGTCGGTCAACGCGCCCGGATCGGAGGTTTCGATCGTGTAAGGCCTGCCCGTGCAGGCGTTGAAGGATACCCAATCCACCCCATCGTCCAGGAAATCGTGGTTTTGGACGGTACCGCCGTCCAGGACCGTCCCGGACGCCAGACAGGTATCATCCTCTTCGTACCGATCGCCCGATGCGGTGCACGGCCCCGACGCCTGGTGGTCGTCCGTCCCTTCGCATCCACCGGGGTAGGTGACCGTGATGGAGTAGGTTGTGGCGGTGTCGTCGCCGACATTGATGGTCTGGGTGGCTTCGCCGCCCGGGCTCCAGAGGTAGGTCTCGAAGCCATCCCCCGCGTCCAGGATGATGTCGGAACCGAAGCAGTATTCCGTGATGGTCGGGGATGGAACGGCGTAGACGTTCAGCGTGTGATCGTCGGACCCCTGGCACCCATGGGCCGTGGTCACCGTCACGGAGTAGACCGTGGTCGTCGCGGGGTTGACGCTGATCGTTCGGGTGGTCGCGCCGCCGGGGCTCCAAAGATAGGACGCGTATCCCGCCCCGGCGTCCAGAATGACCGGCGGGTCTCCCAGGCAGATGCCGTCGGGTCCGCTGATCGCGGGGGTCGGGAGCGGATAAATCGTGATTTCCACGGTCCCGATGTCCGACTGCGGCCCGGGATCGCCGCAGGCGTCGGTCACCCTCACCGCCGCGGTGAAGGTCCCGTCGGACGGATAGGTATGGGATACCGATGAACCGGTCGCCATGACACCAAAGGTCACGCCGTCGTAGTCGAAATCCCACTGGTAGGTGAGCGCCCCTTGCCCGAATCCGTGGGCGGAAAAGGTCTGTTCCACGCCTCGACAGACCGCGGAGGAAGGCGTGACGCCGGCGATAAAGGCGGAGACCTCAAGGCAGGTGGCGCATTGATCGGCGACGGTGCCCGCGATGGCGGTCGAGGAGATGGTGACATCCTGGATCGTCTGGGTCGCGGCAACCGGAGCGACGGCCGTCACGATGGAATCCAGAAGGGGGTCGGCATACGGCGTGGATTCCGGCCCGATGATCGGGCAGGCCGCGTTGATTTCTCCATTCATGTCGGCTTTCATGACGAAACCCGCATACAGGTCCACGCCGAAGTCGGCGGTGAAGCCCCCGACGATCAGACTTCCATCAATGCCCTCCATCAGAGGGTTCGCAATCAGATCATCGTCGTCACCCCGGAAGGCGTTCTGCCAAAGCACCGTGCCTTCGGGGTCCAGTTTGGCCAATCTGAAGAAGATGTCCCCGGCGGACGGCGAGGCGCTTCCTTTTATCACATAGCCGCCGTCGGAGGACTGCAGGACGGGGCCGGCGCCGTCCTGGGAGGAATCGTTCGGGATGACCCTCTGCCACTGGATGTTGCCGTCGGCCGTCAGTTTCAGGACCAACGGGTCGAAAAGGCCCCCGCTGAACCAGGTGTATCCACCCACGATAAACCCGCCGTCCTCCGTGGAGCAGATGGCGGACGCCGACGATCCCGTGTCGGCTCCATAGGCCCTCTGCCAGAGGATGTTGCCGGAACCGTCAAGCCGCAGGATCCACATATGTTCGGGGGAGGTCCCGAAGGAGCCGGCATAACCGGCCAGGACGAACCCGCCGTCCCGGGTGGGGGACACGGACCGGGCCGACTCGTCGCCGGTCCCTCCGTAGGTTTTTTGCCAGAGGAGGTTTCCCGCCGGGTCGAGGCGGGCGGCGTAGAAATCGTTGTTCACCCGGCCGGCGACGAGCAGGCCGCCATCCTCCGTGGGACAGGTGGCAAGGAGAGCACAGTTGAGCCGTTTCTGCCAGATCGCCGTCCCCGTGCCGTCCAACTTCATCACCGTTCCGTCCGGGAAGGCCAGGCCATAGTTCCCGCCGGGCAGGGAGTGGACCTGCGCAGCATAGTCGTCCGAGGCATACTTCTGTTCCCACTCGATGGCGCCGAGGGCATCCAGTTTGAACAGCCAGGCATCATAATCGGTTATGCGCGTGGCTCCGGCGATGATCAAGCCGCCGTCCGGTGTCCGGTCCACGGAAAAGATCCGGTCAAACCGGACCGCGTCGGTGAGGTCGAAGGTCTTGAACCATAGTTGGGAGGGCCCCGTGTTTCCCGTCAGGGAGATGGCGTATCCCAGGTCGGGCCCCGAAGCGCCGCCCGAGTTCCGGACGCGAAGGTGATAGGCGCCGTGGCCTGGGGCGGTCCACTCCAACTTGGATCCGTTGCCCGTGCCCCCATCGTCGTCCGAAGCGAGCAGGGTCGCGCCATCGGTGTCGTAAAGCTCCATGATCGTGTCGGCCGAAGGACAAAGGTCGAGGGTCTCCAGCGTGTAGGATCGGCCCGCGGCTCCATGGAACATGAACCAGTCCTCGGCATCGTCGCAGAAGTTGTGCCTCTGGATATCGCCGCCGTGCAGGAGCGTCGCGCCGTCCGCGCAGGCGTCATCGGGTTCGTATGGATCCGCGGGACAGGCCGAGGATGCCTGATGGGCGTCGGAACCGGTGCAGCCGAAAGCGTTCGAAACCGTGACGCTGTAAATCGTCGTTGTGTCGGTGCCGATGTTGATTGTTTGCGTGGTCGCGCCGCCGGGACTCCAGAGGTAGGTATCGTACCCCGCCCCCGCGTCCAGAATGATGGCGCCGCACTCCCCGCGCTCGGTGATCGCCGGGACCGGGTTCCACCCGATCGCGAGAGCATGCCCGTCGCTTCCCAAGCACCCATGGGAGTCGGCGACCGTCACCGAGTAGAGCGTGTCCGCGTAGGGACTGACGCTGATGGTCTGCGTCGTCTCTCCGCCCGGACTCCAAAGATAGGAGCTGTAGCCGGCGCCGGCGTCCAGAAGGGCGGGGGTCCCTCTGCAAACTCCCGCCGGCCCGGTGATGACCGGCGAAATGCTCCAGACGGTCACGGTGGTCGTATCGATCGCCTGGGCCGGTCCCCAGGAACAGGAGTCGCTCACCCGCAGGGCCACGGTATAGACGGTGTCGGATGGGGGGCTGTAGATATGGTTGACCGAAGCGCCCGATCCATCAACATGGAAGGTGATGCCGTCGTAATCAAAATCCCATTGATAGGTCAAGGTTCCAAAGCCGGAACCGCTTCCCGAAAAGGTCAGTTCCATTCCGGCGCACTCCGACAAGGAAGGCAGGACGGCGTCTATGGATGCCGAAGCGGCCAGACAGGGACAGGCATCTTCGATCACCGCCGAGGATGGCGCCGCCGTGAGGCCGGGTGCCGTCGCTGTGGCCGCGGTGTTCGTCGTGACCGCTGTGGTGGCGAAAGAGCCGTAGCCCGTGTCGGCGGGCGTGACGGAAGTGGCGGTGGAATAGGGGCATCCGAAACCGGTGCTCCCCGCATCATCCACTTTGAAGACCAGCGCCCGGTCCGTCGCGGCGAGATAGCCCTCATCGGGCAATTGCCGGATGGACACCGCCCGCATGTCCACTTGTCCCGTGTAGCGTCTCTGCCATTGGATGGTGCCGGTCGAATCCAACTTGACCAGCCAGGCATGTTCCTGAGGTGTGGCGAAGATCGTGTAGGTTCCCGCCGCGATGAAGCCCCCGTCATGGGTCTGTCTTATGGAGAAGAACATGTCGAAATAATCGAATCCGTATGATTTTTCCCATTGGACGATACCCGCCGCGTCCATCTTCACCACCCACCCCTCTTGGTTCGGCCATCCTGTGAGACCCGCGGCGATAAAACCGCCGTCCAGGGTGGGCTGGATCGAATAAAAGTAATCGGTCCCGCTCCCGCCGTAACGGCGCTCCCACAGGATCGTGCCTGAGGCGTTGGTCTGGACCACCCAGCCGTCGGTGTTGGAAGCGCCGAACGAATCGGTGTATCCGGCAAAGATCAGGTTTCCATTGGAAAGGCGCTCGATCGTCGTAGCGCCATCGCCGCCGGTGTGGCCGTAGGCCTTCTGCCAGAGGATCGAGCCGGAGAGGTCGAGTTTGACGATCCAGGCGTCCCCGGAGCCCGATCCATAGGATCCGGTGACCCCGGCGATGATGTAGCCGGCGCCGGGATCCTCGACGGCGCTGTTGGCCTTGTCCGAACTGCTTCCCCCGATGCGCCGATGCCAGGATACCGCGCCGGCCGCGCTTATTTTCACCGCGTGCAGGTCTTCATCGGCCGCCGTTCCATCGCTCGATGACCCGACGAACAGATAGCCGCCGTCCGAGGTGGCGAGGATGGTCCTGGACGAGTCCCAGGCATCGATGGAATAGGATTGCTCCCATTCGATGATTCCCTCCAGGTTGAGCTTGAGGACCCGGGTGTCAAACTGGGGAAGTGTCCCCATGCGGGTCAGAAGGATCGATCCGCCCTCCGATGTCGCCTGGAGGACCCCTTCGCTCGGACTTTCAACGGATCCATCGTAATCCACGAACCACAGCGAACACGGGGAGGTGTCGCCCGTCAGGGTGAGGTCGTACTCCTGATCATCCCCGGTCGATCCCCCCACGGAGGTGACGCGGATGTGGTAGGTGCCGCTCCCGGGCGCCGTCCAGTCGATCTTCGACGCGAGGCCGCCGCCCCCGTTGTCGTCCGAGGCGAGCAGGGTCGAGCAGTCGGCGGCGTACAGCTCCAGGAGGGTGTCGCAACTCGGGCCCAGGTTGGAAGTCGCGATCGTGTAGCTTCTTCCCGCGCAGGCTTGGAAGTCGATCCAGTCCCAGGCGTCCGCGCAGAAATTGCGTGATTGCGTCTCCCCTCCGGCCAGGAAGGCGGTCGCCCGGATGCACGAATTGTCCGGTTCGTAGGGATCGTCTGTGCAGGGAAAGATCGTGAAGGGCCACGCCAAGGCGGTCACAAAAATAACGATTCGAATCATTTTGTCCATTGTGGTCCTCCTCGATCGCTCGTGATGCGATTGGGAATTCCATCCCTTTAATGGTTTTTAATCATAACAAATTGTGCCACGAAGAGCAAATACAAGAGCAAAGCCCGCGACGACTGATACCGGCGGTGTGTTTGATTCCTCGGGAGGGCGGGGGGACTGCCCTGCTGCCTTCCTGCCCCGCTCCCTTGCTTTTCTGCTGCCCGGCGGGAGGATATACCGGGGCGACGCGATGGATGGGACCCTCCCCGACTTCCCTCCTGCCCCGCCGGAGGGTAGGCCGGGGGGACGAGGCGTGGGGAACCCTCCCCCACATCAATGTATTTTGTCTCTGAACTCTGAACTCTCAACTCTGAACTGCGCGGACACGCAGGCCACGGCGGGAACCCTCCCCCACGAGGATCGGGTACTTTGTCTTCCCGCCTTTCCCCTTCCCGCCTTCCCCCCTTCCCCCCTTCCCCCCTT
>DCUZ01000056.1 GCA_002327305.1 Holophagales bacterium UBA2201
CGTGGATGAGCTCGTTCCGCGACCAGTCCCGGCTCCTGGATTCGCGGCCCGTCGTCGTCAACGTCATGAACCTGGCCCGTCCCGCGGCGGGGCAGCCCACGCTGCTCACGATGGACGAGGTCACCACGATGTTCCATGAGTTCGGGCACGCCCTGCACGGGCTGCTGTCGGACGTGGAGTACCCGGTGTTCTCCGGCACCTCCGTGCCCCGGGACTTCGTCGAGTTCCCCTCCCAGGTCAACGAGATGTGGGCGCGTCGACCGGAGATGCTCGCGCACTATGCCCGGCACGTGGAGACGGGGGCGCCGATCGCCGAGGACCTCGTCGAGCGGATGCGGGAGGCCGAGCGCTTCGGTGAGGGGCAGGCGACCGTGGAGTACCTCGGGGCGGCACTGCTCGACCTGGCCTGGCACTCCCTGTCGCCGGAGGAGGCCGACGCCGTCACCGACGTCGACGAGTTCGAGGCCCGCGTCCTCGCCGAGGCAGGTCTCGACGTCCCCGGCATCGAGCCGCGTTACCGGTCCCGGTACTTCCAGCACATCTTCGCGGGCGGGTACTCCGCCGCGTACTACTCCTACTTCTGGGCCGAGGTGCTCGACGCCGACGCCTTCCACGCCTTCAAGGAGAACGGCCTCTTCGATCCCGCCACCGCCCGCGCCTTCCGCAAGTACATCCTCTCGGCGGGGGGCACCGACGAGCCCATGGCCCTCTACGAGAAGTTCCGGGGCCAAAAGCCCTCCATCGAGCCCCTCCTGGAGCGGCGCGGCCTGAAGCCGTGAGCGGGGAGAGGGCAGGGGATTGACGCCTTGACCCTGTGGCGATGGGTCACCGCCGGGGCGGCGTTGGCCGCCCTGGCGGCCTGCGAGGGGCGCGAGAGGGTGCGGCCGGTGGAGGAGTTCTTCGCCGAGGCCGCAGGGCCCGTGCGGGCCGGGGCGGCGCAGGCGCCCCGGGAGGGGGCGTCGAAAGGGCCGGCCCTCAACCCCCAGGCGCGGGCCGCCTACGAACGGGCCCGCACGGAGCACCAACAGGGAAAGGTCGCGGCGATGCAGTCGTCCCTGGAGGAGGCGGTGCGCTATCAGCCCGATTTCACCGAGGCGTGGTACAACCTGGGGGCGTGCCGGGCCAACCGGGCGCTCCAATCCATCCGGGCCGATGATGAGGCGGCCGCGCTGGAGTTCTTCCGCACCGCCGTCGAGGCCAAGCGCAAGGCGCAGGGTCTCATGGAGCAGGGGGTGTGGTTCGTCTACCTGACGGAGTCCGAACAGGGCCAGGTGAGGGAGGACGTGGATTCGGCCCTGGAGGATGCGGACGAGGTGATGGAGGACGAGGCCGCCCTCCTTCAGGCCATGCGGCTCTGGGCGGACCTGCCGTAACCGGGGACGGCCGGGCCGGGCTCCCAACCCGCCGGTCATGGATCCCCAGGCCGGCCCCGGCCGACGAAGATGGGCCGGGGCGGCTACCGGACGGTGATGGGGACCCGCTCCTCCTGGTGGATGGTGTCCACGAACTGGATGATCTTGTCGGCGAAGGACATGAAGATGGTGGAGGTGCGGATGCCGCCGCCGAAGTACCGGACGCCCTGCAGGAGGTCGCCCGAGGTGACGCCGGTGGCGCAGAAGAAGATGTTCTTCCCCTTGGCCAGGTCCTCGGCCGTGTAGATCTGCTTGAAGTCCTTGAACCCGAGTTCGGTTAGGCGGTCCTCCTGCCATTTTTCGGTGGGATGGAAGCGCGCCTGCATGTCGCCACCCAGACAGCGGACGGCGGCGGCGGTGATCACCCCTTCCGGGGAGCCGCCGATGCCGATGGCCCCGTGGATGCCCGTGCCGCGGATGGCGGCGGCGATACCGGCGGAGAGGTCGCCGTCGCCGATGAGCTTGATGCGGGCGCCGGCCTTGCGGATCCGGGCGATGAGGTCCTTGTGGCGGTCGCGCTCAAGGACGACGATGGTGATGTCGTCAATGTCCCGGTCGAAGGCGCGGGCGATCCGCTTGAGGTTCTCCTCGACGGGGGCGCTGATGTCGATCTTCCCCTTCGCGGTGGGGCCGACCACGATCTTGTCCATGTAGATGTCGGGGGCGTACAGGAGGCTGCCCATGTCGGCGGCGGCCAGGACGGCGATGGCGTTCGCGCTCCCGGTGGCGCACAGGTTGGTGCCCTCCAGCGGGTCCACGGCGATCCCCACCTTGGGGGCCAGGGGGTCGTCCTTGAGGGCGCCGACCTTCTCCCCGACGAAGAGCATGGGTGCCTTGTCGCGCTCACCCTCGCCGATGACGATGGTCCCGTCCATCTGGAGGGTGTCCATCTCGGCCCGCATGGCCTCCACTGCCACATGGTCCGAATACTTGCGGTCGCCCTGGCCCATGGTGCGGGCGGTGGCGATGGCCGTCTTCTCCGTCACCTTGACGAATTCATGCCCCAGAACGAGATCCATTGGCGCCTCCTTGTCAATGTATTGTTCGATCATCATAGCATAATCGGCGGCAGCATCCAAGGGCGTGGGGCAGGGGGTCGGGGAGGGCGGGCCGACGGGCTGAAGTCGGCCGACTGGAGAGTCGGCCCTACACAAAATAGGACTACACAAAACAGGACGGCCGACTGGAGAGTCGGCGCTACATTCCTCCCAGCATCCGGTACAGCTCCACGATCGACCGCATCCCGCCACGGAAATTCTCCACGAGGAGGCGCTCGTTGGGGGCGTGGGCGTTCTCGTCGGGGAGGCCGAACCCCAGGAGGAGGGTGTTGAGGTCCAGCACCTTTTTCATCAAGGACACCACGGGGATGGTCCCCCCCTGCCGGATGAGCCAGCACGGCTTTCCAAATCCCGCCTCCAGGGCCCTCCGCGCCGTTTCCAGCATGGGGTCGCTGCGGTCCACCATGGCGGGGTGGGCCCCCTCGTGGCGGATGAAGGTCATCTTGATGCCCGGCGGGAGGATGTGTTTCAGATGCGCTTCGAGGGCGTCCAGGACCGCCTCCGGCTCCTGGTCCGGGACGAGGCGGAACGAGAGCTTGGCGCGGGCCTTGGCGGGGAGGACCGTCTTGGCCCCCTCGCCCTGGAACCCGGAGGTGAGGCCGTTGATGTCCATGGAGGGGCGGGCCCAGATGCATTCGATGGCCGCGTAGCCCTCTTCGGGCGCCAGGGCGTCCACGCCGGTGGCCTCCCTGTAAAACTTCTCCCCGATGGGGAGGTTCTTGATGGTCTCGCGCTCCTCGGGGGCCAGCGGGCGGACCGAATCGTAGAACCCGGGGATGGCGATGCGGTTGTGCTCATCCTTCAGGGAGCCCAGCATTTTGCACAGGGCGTTGGCCGGGTTGGCCACGGCGCCCCCGAACCGGCCGGAGTGGAGGTCGCCGTTGGGGCCGTCGAGCAGGACTTCCGCGTAGGCCAGGCCGCGCAGGCCGTAGCCCACGGCCGGCATCCCGACCCCCAGCATGGGATTGTCGGAGATGACGGCAACGTCGGCGGCAAGCAGTCGGCGGTTGGCAGCCAGGAAAGCCGGCAAAGAAGGAGAACCAATCTCTTCTTCGCCTTCGAGAATCAGTTTTACATTCACCGGCAGGCGGCCCTCGGTCTCGAGGTAGGCCTCGATGGCTTTGAGGTGGATGAACAACTGCCCCTTGTCGTCGGAGATGCCGCGCGCGAAGAAGTACCCGTCCCGTTCGGTCAGTTCGAAGGCGGGAGATTCCCACAGTTCGAGCGGTTCCGGCGGCTGGACATCGTAGTGGCCGTAGATGAGCAGGGTGGGTTTGCCGACCGCTCCGGCCCACTCGCCGTACACGACGGGGTGCCGCGCCGTCTGCATCACCCGGCCGGCAAGCCCCATCGCGGTGAGATGGTCCGCCAGCCACTGCGCGGTGCGTTTCATCTCGTCCCCATGCTCCGGGCTGGTGCTGATGGAGGGGAAGGCGATGAACTCCTTCAGCTGGGCCAGGCACCGGTCGTAGTTCCGTTCCAGGTGGGAGAGCACCATGGCCGCCTCAGACCCCGGCGATCTCACCCTTGGGCTCCTGGAAGGTGAGATTGGGCTGGGCCTTGTAATGCATGTCCAGTTCGATGAGGCGCTGGAACCGCCCGCGGAACTCCTCCATCGGGACGCCCGCCACGGCGGCCAGCTTGGCCAGTTCGTAGGGGTCGTCGAAGTCGTTCTTGGTGAGACGCAGCATATACAGCCTCCCGATCTGATAGTAGGCGCTGGAGATGTCCACCATGCGCACCTTCATCTTCCCCGTCTGGGGATGGAGCACGTCCTTGAAGGCCAGCGGGAGGAAATGCCCCTCCCGGATGGAGACGATGGCGGCGTTCCCGCCCGTCAGGACGTGCCGCGCGGCGCAGTAGCCCAGGTCGCGCGTGTATTCCATGTCGAAGGGGATGGGGTCGGCGCACCGCAGTTCGTACCCGATGTTCTTGGCGATGATGGTGGTCTTGATCCCGTAGTTCGCGAGGCGCTCCTGCACCTGCATCTTCAGGATCTCGGCGAAGTTGATCTCGGCCAGGCGGATGTGGTCGTGGGCGTCGCGCTCCACCTTCAACAGGGACTCCAACTGGGTGGGGTCCAGCAGTTCCACCAGCCCCTCCGCCAGCACCGCCACGCCGTCGGGCCGGCCGTGGGAGAGGCGCTTGATGATGGACCCCACCAGGATGTCCGTGATGTGCTCCACGCTCACCCTCCCCTCGGGGAACTCCTCCGGGATGATGGTGAGGGTGGCCCCGGCGGCCTTGCCGATGCCGAGGGCCAGGTGCCCCGCCTTGCGCCCCATGCTGACCACGAAATACCAGCGCGAGGTGGTTTGGGCGTCCACCATGAGGTTCTTCACGATCTCCACGCCGATGTGCCGGGCCGTCTGGTATCCGAAGGTGCAGATGCCCTGCGGGAGGTCGATGTCGTTGTCGATGGTCTTGGGGACGTGGACCACGCGGATGCGTCCCCCGGCCTTCTCCTCCAGCTTGCAGGCGGAGTAGGCGGTGTCGTCCCCGCCGATGGTGATGAGCTTGTCCACGTTGAGCCGGAGCAGGGAGGTGACGGCGCTCTCCAGGTGCTTGGGGTCCTTGGTGGGGTTGTCGCGCGCGATGCCGATGTGGCACCCTCCGCGGAAATGGATGCGGGAGACGGTCTCGATGGTGAGCGGCGTGATATGGCTGATGTCCCCCCGCATGATCCACTTGTAGCCGTCCCTGATCCCGATGACGTCCACCCCCTCCAGGTTGGCGGCGATGGTGGCGGCGGAAATGACGCTGTTGATGCCGGGGGCCGGTCCCCCCCCCACGGCGATGGCGAGCCGGTTCTTGCTCGAAGTCATGGATGCCTCCTACGATGGCGGTCTCTGGTGCTGGGAGCCATGATATTGGAGGCCGGCGCCGTTGTCAATGGAGGTTTTGAGGAGGGCGGAGGGCCGCGACGGGGGGGAGCGCCTCCAAGGTCTTGAGGATCCGAGGGTTGGGCCTTCCATTCCGATTCAATCATGACGCTCCGAAACCCGGAATTTCTTCCGCCGGTCAGGAAAAACGCCATATCATCCTTCAAGCATTCACTGCCTAAGTCCTTGGATAAGGCCGGGTTGTCATCTCCTCTTCCACAGAGGGGATTTGACACACCCGGGCGATGGAAAATCCGTCATGGGAAACCTATATATTATTGAAAATAAAGAGGATATATCTCCTCCACTACAAGACCTTGCATCCGGTTGACAAAGGGGTAGAATAACCCTCCGCGACCCGAGCGCGCCATCGAAAGGGACCGAGCCATGAACTTCCGCATCCGCCACATCCGCCCCGTCTGGGGCTTCCGGCCCGCCAGGGCCTCCGTGGCCCCGCGCCGCCTGCGCGCCGGAGACCGGGTGGCCATCGTCTCCCCGGCGTCGCCCTACCGCCTCCGCGGCGTGAGGGAGGGGGCCATGGTCCTCAAGGGGCGCGGCCTGGTCCCGGTGTTCGGCCGCTACTCCGACCGCGATGACCTCTTCGGCCTCTACAGCGCCTCCATCGAGGAGCGGGTGGAGGAATTGCGCTGGGCCTTTTCGGAGGAGTCCATCGCGGGGATCTTCTGCACGGCGGGGGGGCTGGGTTCGGCCCAGCTCCTCCCGTTCCTGCCCTACTCCGTGATCGCCGAGAACCCCAAGGTCTTCGTGGGGGCCTCCGATATCACCGCCCTCAACAACGGGATCTGGGCCCGCACGGGGGTCATCACCTTCGACGGCGAGATGCTGGAGGTGCGGTGGGGGAAGAACCAGCGGGCGGCCGACCGCCGCTCCCTGCGGGACATGGTGGACCTCTTCAAGAGCCGCCGCCCCTGGGGGGAGAAGCCCTTCAAGCGGAACCCCGACGCCCCCCGGTGCGTCGTCCCCGGCTGTGCCGAGGGGGTGGCCCTCGGCGGGAACCTCTCCGTCTTCACCTCCCTGCTGGGGACCCCCTACTTCCCCGACCCCACGGGGGCCATCCTCTTTTTGGAGGACCAGGAGATCACCACGGTGGAGTTCGCCCGCATGCTCACCCAGTTGGAGATGGCGGGGGTTTTCGACCGGATCAACGGCATCGTCCTGGGGGGGTTCACCAAGCGCCCCGACCATCCGGATTCCTTCTATCCCACCATTGACGAGGCCATCGAATCCATGTTCGCCGAGGTGCGCCTGCCCTGCGTCACGGGGTTCAACTTCAGCCACCAGCCCGTCAATGCCACCCTCCCCATCGGCGGATGGTGCACTCTCGACGCCGAGAATTGCCTCGTGGAGTTCGAGAACCCCCTGGGAAGGTGAGTCGCCGGGCGCCGGGCGCATGGGTGCCGAAGCGAACGCGAACCGTAAAGCCCGGCCGGACGCATTGGGGCGATGCCCGCCAAACCCGGTCAGCGCGGCGCCGCGGTCCGGGAGGACCCGGAGCCCTGCCGCAGGGGCCCCAAGGACCCCGGCTCCGATGGAAACCAAGAGGGAACAGACCGCCAATGGGGGTTGCGGCGGGAGCTGCGGTAGGATGGCATAAAAGCGAAAAATAGCTTAAAAAAGCGCCTGTTTGACTTCCCTCATGGGGTATGGTAGGTTGAGCTTACGATGATATCATCCAAAACCCGGCATATCGCCGAAGTATAGTTGGCGAAGCAGAATCGGTGTCGGGGTCGCTATCGGAATCGGTATCGAAAGGGAGCGTGATGGGATTCGGACACGAGAAGAGGATCAGGGGCAATACACAGTGGGAATCGATCCCGATCCCGATGCCGACCCCGACGCGGATGGGAACCGGAAACGAGAGGATCGCCAACCATTGGTTTCAGGCGACGGCTGAAGCCGCGCGTGAGCCACACGTTGGACGTTTACTTTTTTAAACATTGGAGGAATAGGTGAAATATAGAACGGCTTTATTATTTATCGCAACACTATTCGCCATATCAGCCATTGCTGACACGGTAGCCGATGACACGCTGATGATGAATGTCAACCCGGTGAATAAATGGAGGGGCGCGACGGGAAGAATTATGGATAACGGAGCCGTACAAGGACCAGAGTCACTTCGTTATGTTGATGGCGAATGCATCTTAAGCGAATCAGCATTAAAGAGCTTATGGAAGTTTTGGGAAATAAAGGACGAAATGCCGAAGATAAATTTCAAGAAGGAATTTGCAGTTATTGCTTTAACGCATGGTATTCCAGTGCTTGCAAAAGTCCCTGTTCTGGACAACGGAAATTTAATCATCGAATACGTTCAGAAACCAGTTTGGGAGCCAAAACCATACTATTTGCTAATCAGCTTTAATCACAATGGTATTAGGCTCGTGAATGGACAACCGTTGGGCGGGGAACTCGACGTCCAACCAGCGCCTGCACCGGACGCTTCGCGCCGATGAGCCTTATACGTTAGGCGCCAAGGAATTTACATGATGCACAAAGATTTATTTTGGATCTTGATACCGGCCGGCGTAATTTCAATCTGTTGCGCCGCCTTCGGTTTCGTTGGCCTTTCTTCACCAGCCCTCTTGGGCTGGCATTCTTCTATTCCTCCAGCAGTCAAGATAGGACTGGTAGTGTTTACGCTAATGCCATTGTTATGGATTCTGGCGTTCCGGCTGCATCTGAAGTCATTCTGGGTTTATCGGTCAACGCGTCCAACGGAAATGAATGTGAGGATTGAAGTTGACGAAGGCAGCGATCACAATAGTTACTTCGCCGTTCTAAGGTATGGGGAAATGGAACCAGGAGATGAACGGATTCCGGTGTACCCTCCAAATTGGAACGCCAGGGCTATCGGCACGGACACCTTAGCGCGAGTGTTTTTCGATCCAAAATCAAAAAAGCCGCTGGTCATAGAGATTAATGGAAAGCGCCTTTGGAGTATGGCGCTATAACCAATTACTGAACCGGACGGCACCGTGCCATTGGCGCGATGCCGCCGGTTAGCGTCACTTTAGGAGTCATTTCAATGAGAGATATTTTCATAGAACAGGATGACTCTCCAGGGGCTATGGCACTGATTGGCGAGGTCCTTGGCGCTGCCGGCGTGAATATTGAAGGCCTTGTTATGGTTGCGCGCAAGGGGAGGGGCATCATTCATTTCGCGGTGGAGGATGCTGTGACGGCCAGGCGTGTTCTCGAAAACTCAGGGATCAGAATCAAAGAGGTATCTGAAGTATATGTGTTTCACAAAGACGAGAAGGGTGTCACCGGCAAGCCGGGATCATTCGGAGAAATTTGCAGAACTTTCGCGGATCATGGCATCCATCTCAAGTTTGGGTACCCGGCTGAGAACAACAGGTTTGTTTTTGGGATTGATGATGTTGCAAGGGCACGGGCACTGTTGGGGTAGGGGATCATAAGGATCGGGACCCATGACCAGCCACTCCATCGGACAGCGTGATTGCTATCGCCGGGTTTTCGTCGGCGGGTCCTGATCCGTGGACGGCGGTCCGGAAACGAGAAGCGCGCCCCGGGGGTCCGGGGCGCGTTCGCGTTGGTCCGCTGGCGGCTCGGCCGGGGGCGCTCTCGGTCAGTTGTAGACGAACAGCACCAGCGATACGGCCTCGTAGGGAAGCAGGTCCACGGGGTCGGTGTTGATGTAGACCTCCCCGTCGTACATCCGGATGTCGAAGTCGAAGAGGTTGTCCCCCCCTTCCAGGGCCGTCCCCGTGAGGTCAATGCCGCTCCCCACCGCCACGGCCCCGGGGCACCAGCCGTTGCGGGGGTAGGTCCAGGTGCCGTACTGGTCCGACACGGGGTTCTGGCGGCAGTCGTTGCGCCAGGGGAGGACCGAGTGGAGGGTCCCGTTCACATACAGGTCCTGGCGCATCATGCAGAATTCGGCGCAGTTGTAGGTGTTGCCGAAGGAGTGGCCCGTGGTGATGAGGCGGGCCTCGATGCGCGAGGCGCCGGGGGGGAGGGCCAGGTCGAAGGGGGGGGTCTGGTCGTCCACCGTGGCTCCGGGCGCGGTCTCGCCCACCGTGATGTAGCGGACGCCGTGGACGGGGATGACTTGATCCGGGCGGCGGTCGGGGCCGGGGTAGAAGACGAACTTGACGCTGATAAGCCACCCCTCGCCGCTGGAATGGCCCGGTCCCACCCAGGTGTCGATGAAGGATTGGAGCGTGCGGGTCCCCGTCAGGAGCGGGGCCAGGGCCGTGACGTCGATGTACTCGCACATCCCCATCCGGTAGGGGGTGACATGGCGGACCAGTTCCAGGTGCCGCCATTCCGCCGGGGGCGCCTCGGGATTGAGGACCAGTTGCACCGTGCCCAGGCGGTCCCAATGGTCGCATTTGCCGCTCTCGGGGCACTCCAGTTTGAGATGCAGTCCCACCTGGTTCCAGGGCCCCTCGGGGGGGAACTCCACGGTCCGGACGATGTCGCGGTGGTTCTCCGCCCCGAAGTAGTGGTAGGCGCGGTCGAAGGCGGTCACAACGACGGCCTCGGCCGGGAAATCGCCGGCGGGGCACGGGTACCAGGGGGCCGCCGCCCCGAAGTCGTACCACAGGGGCGGACCCCCCTCGTCCTCCCGCTCCACGAGGACGGCCGAAAGGTAGGTGGGGTCGTTGGTGGCCATGTCCACCCGGGAGCCGTAGGCCAAAAACGACGGCTGCCACGATTCGGAGGGGTTCAGATAGAGGTTCTCCGTCGCCTCCACGGTCACCACCGCGGTGTATCCGCTCCCGGAAAGCCCCAGCGTCCCCAGGATGCCGTTGACCTGGAGGTGGCCCCACGGCTCCAGCGTCCAGGTGTCCGAGCCCGCCGGCGTCCCGTCGGAGGCGAAAACATCCACCCGGAGGGTTTCCCTCAGGTTCATGGAGAGGTTGACGAAGCCGAGGTTGGTCCGGAAGGCCTCCGTGGCCTCCAAACCGGAGAGCACCTGCGCGTCCCCGTAATCGGACCGCGGCACCCCGGGGATCCCCTGGCCGTAGGATCCGGCATCCGCGGCGCCGGGGGTCCATGTGCGGGAGGAGGCGACCAGGGGAAGGTCATCAAAATAGAAATCGAATCCGTGGACCACCAGGGCCGCCACGGGCACGCCGGGGAAATGGGTCCCCATGACATCCTCGACGACGAGGGTCTCGCGGGGCCCCAGCGCCTCGTCCAGGAAGATCCACACCGGGTCCGCGGCGCCGCCGGCCCCCCCGGAGGGGATGATGTCCAGTTCCAGGATCTCGATGGTCTCCGTTTCGCTGGGGTTGAAGAGGGTGAGGTCGGTGCGCCACGAGGAGCCAGCGCCGCCCTCCGTCCGGGCGGCCGCGGCGATCACCTCGCCCGCCGGGGCGGGGGAGCCGGAGGGGAAGCGGCGGGCCTCCAGGTAGGTGGGATCGCCGGAGACCTGGTCGGCCCGGGAGCCGTAGGCGATGATGCAGGGTTCCTTGGATTCCCCGGGCACCAGGTCCAGGTCCTCCGAAGAGGAGGGGCGGACAACGGCGGAGTACCCCGATCCGGAAAGCCCGGCCTCGGCGAGGATGGCGTTGATCTGGATCTGGGCCCACGGCTCCAGCGTGACGTCGAGGGCGGCCCGCTGGACGCCGTCGGCGTCGTGGATCCCGATGGCGAAGGTCTGGCGCAGGTTGAAGGAGGCGTTGACGAGCCCCAGGTTGGTGCGGAACGCGCCGGTCTGTTCCAGGCCGGCGATGTAGGCCGGGGCGTCGGAGAAGGTCCGCGGGATCCCGGGGATCCCCTGGCCGTAGGTGCCCCCGCCCTCCTGGTTCGGGGTCCAGGTCCGCGTGGAGGCCGTCACGGCCGTGGGGGTGCCTTCCACGGACCCGCTCCAGACGATCAGGGCCCCGGAGGCCAGGCCCGGGAAGTAGGTGCCCAGGACGTCGGCGATGGTGATCGAACGGCCCGCCGCCAGCGGCTCGGCCAGGGCCACCCGGCGCCGGTCGGCCAGCGCGCCCCCCGACCCGGAAGGGATCAGTTCGAGGGTGAGCCGCGCCTCCTGCCCGCCCCCGGGGCCGGCGATATCGGAGGGGTTGTGGATATAGAGGTCCGTCCGCCAGACCGTCCCCTTGTCACCGGGCGCGTGGGCCGCGGCCGGGATGATGATGCAATCGGAGGGGACGGTGAGGGCGGAGAGGCAGGCGGACGAAAGGAAGAGAAACAAGAACCAACGAAGGGCCATGGGACCTCCTAAATGTTGGGTCAAGCCGCGGTTCAGTCGTCCCCGCCGATAGGCAGGATGGTCAGTTTGCCGAAATTCCACCCCACATTGACGCCCCGGCCCCGGCCCGTGAGGGCCAGGGAGACCTCTCCCTTGGTATAGACCGAGGCCTGGACGGACTTGCCCGCGCCGGCATGGGCTTCGGCGGCGACATAGCCCCCGAAGATCTCCGAGATGTCCTTGAGGTCGGTGAATCTCCCGGTCCCGTTGTTGATCTCGTATTTTCCGAAGGTGAGCCCGCCCCCCTTGACCTTGATCCTCACGGGGGCGGTCCGCCCGTTGGAGCAGGTGACGGTTCCGGTCCCCTCGGCGGTCTTGTAAAACACCGACCACCCCTTGAGGGAGAACTCCATCTCGCAGTCGATGAATCCCGGTTCGGCGGCGCCGGCCGCGACGGCGGCCAGGACGACGGTGACCAGGGTGATCAGGTGCATACGCATAGTTTTTTCTCCTTTTTGAAAGGATACCATCTATATTTTATCACCTCATCGGTGCGCGATCGGCTGAAGGCGCCAAGACACCCCGTACGCGGGCCCATCGGAGGAGATCATCCTTATCGTAGAGGCGGTGGAGGCCCGGCAACACCAGAGCGATGAGGACCGCAAGCCCTCCCCAGGCAAGGTGCGTGGAGGCATGGAGGACGGCGGGGCTGATCATCCATATGCTATTCCTGACGAACTTTCACGCTTCAGCGTGTCATT